>JANOHP010000140.1:0-46911 GCA_031406575.1 Hyphomicrobiales bacterium | reverse complement strand
GACAGTTTTCGCCGGAACGGCCAACGGCCTGGCCCGGTATGCCAACGGTCAATGGTCGCTGGTGCCGGGAACGTCCGGTTCGCCGGTGCAAGCCGTTGCTGCCGGTCAGAACAAAGTTTTGTTCGAATCCAACGGACAGTTGCGGGCGCTTCAGGGAGACGAAACAAGTGTCATCGCTGAGTTGCCGTCAGGAATGAAATTCAATTCGATCAGCGTTGACGAACGGATTTACGTCGCCACTGATCAAGGCTTGTTTGAAAACACGGGCGGCACTTTGAAACCAGACGCTGTGCTCAATGACGCTTTGGGCGAGAACCGTTCGGTGTTTCAGGTTGCCGCCGGGCCGCGCGTGGTGGTCGGGGCGGCGGCGGGACTTTTCCAGCGGGAAATCGATGGGAAGTGGACGCGCCTGTTTCCCGCGGACAAATTCGGTCGCAGTTGGGCGCCAATCAATGTGCGCGGCGTGGCTTATGACTCGCGGGGGCGATTGTGGTTCGCGTCGCCGCAAGGGGTGGGCTGCTTCGGTTGTAGCTTTGGGATCGCCGCTGACATCGAGGATGAAGATGTTGCAGCCGCCAAGCTTTACGTCCACGCGCGGTTTGCCTTGCGGCATAGTGCGGATCACTTCGGCGCCGAATGTGTTCTCATACCACTTCGCCACGCCCTCGGGGTCGCGGGTGAAATGGTGGATGTGATCGAAGGTGTATTTGGCCATCGGAGAAGCCTCTCTGTTGAATGCGCACAGAGAGGTTAGGACAACGAAGCCCCGGATGGGAAGACGGGTTGTGGGTTTCGCAGCGCCGAGCGGTCGGATTTAGATGACGCCTTCAGCCCGCAGCCCCGCGATTTCGTCCGCGCTGAGGCCGAGCCAGGCGCCGTAAACCTCGTCGTTGTGCTGGCCGATCGTGGGAGAGGGTGTCGTCGCGACCTTGTCGGCCCCGTGATAGCGCAGGGGAGATGTCGGCACCACGATGCGGCCCAGTTCGGGGTGGTCGATCCACTCGAGCATGCCGCGCTGGTGCATGTGCGGGTCGTTCATGACCTCGCGCAGGTTGCGCACCGGAGCCGATGGCACGCGGTATGTTTTCAGGCGCGCCATCACCTCGTCCCGCGGAAGGGTTTGCGACCAGCTCTCGATGAGGCCATCGACTAGGCCCATGTGCTCGACGCGCACGGCATTGTTCTTGAAACGCGGATCGGCTTTCAGCTCGGGCCGGCCCATGGCGTCGAGCAGGCCCTCCCAATGGCTTTCCTTGACGACGTTGATGGCCATGTGGCCGTCGGCGGTCGCATAGACGTTGTAGGGCGCGATGGCGAGGCCGCCGTGCTTGTTGCCGGTGCGGGGCGGCACGCCGCCTTCGGAGTTGTAGAGAAACGACAAGTTGGAGGCGAGCGCGGGGTAGACGGTTTCCTGCATCGCGACTTCGACGAGCCGGCCGGCGCCGGTGATGGTGCGCTCGTAAAGGGCGGTGACGACGGCTGCATAGAGGTGGATGCCGCTGAGAAAGTCGACGACGGCTGGACCTGCCTTGAGGGGTGGACCGTCGGGAAAGCCGGTGACGCTCATGATGCCGGACACAGCCTGCACCGTGAGGTCCATGGCGAGGTTGTCGCGATCGGGACCGTCCAGGCCATAACCGGTGCCCGAGCCGTAGACGAGGCCGGGGTTGACCTCGCGCAGCACGGCGTACCCCAGCCCCAAGCGGTCCATGACCCCGGGGGCGAAGTTCTCCAGCAGCACATCGGCCTTGGCGACCATGCGCTTCAACAGCTCGCGCCCTTTGGCTGACTTCAGGTCGAGCGTGATGCCGCGCTTGTTGGAGTTCAGCATGGCGAAGGGAAAGGTGGCGCTTTTGGCGACCTTGGCGCGCAGCCGCACGGGTTCGCCTGTCAATGGTTCCACCTTGATGACGTTGGCGCCAGCCTTGGCCATCAGGAGCGTGGCGTAGGGGCCTTGGTAGATTTGGCCCAGGTCGATGACGGTGATGCCGGCCAGGGGCATGTTGGGTCGCTTCTCGTCGGTCGCCTGCATCGGATGCCCTCGGGTCGTGTGGTGGTGCGGCCAGCACGGGCCTGCGAATTGGGAGGACACTACAGGGCAGCGACGGGCCTGTGTATAGGGTGCAGACTGGCCATGGAGCATCGGAAGCCTTAAGCGTGCCCGATCTGAGGCCCAACAGCGGAATAAGCCCCGTGTCCGACATCGCCGACACCCGTTCCCCCTGGCACGCCAGCGTGCTGACGATTTTCCCCGAAATGTTTCCGGGGCCTTTGGGCGTGTCGCTGTCGGGGCAAGCGCTGACCAATGGGGTATGGCGGCTCGATGCGATCGATTTGCGGGACCATGGGCTGGGACGGCACCGGACTGTCGACGATACGCCGGCAGGCGGTGGCGCGGGAATGGTGATGCGGGCTGACGTGGTGGGACCGGCCCTCGACGCCGCGCGGGCGCAGCGCACTCACGACGTGCCGCTGATTTATCTGTCGCCGCGCGGTGAACCGCTGAGCCAAGCGCTGGCACGCGAGCTTAGTACAGGCCCCGGCGTCATTCTCCTGGCGGGGCGCTTCGAAGGTGTCGACGAACGGGTGATCGAGGCGCGGAACCTGCGTGAGGTTTCGATCGGGGATTTCGTTCTGTCGGGTGGGGAGTTGGCAGCAATGGTGCTGATCGATGCGTGCGTGCGCTTGCTGCCCGGCGTCATGGGCGCCACGGCCTCGCTCACCGAGGAGAGTTTCGAAGGTGGGCTGCTCGAATATCCGCAGTACACGCGGCCGCGTGATTGGGAAGGACGCTCGATCCCCGACATTCTGCTGTCGGGCGATCACGGACGCATTGCCGCGTGGCGACGAACGGAAGCCGAACGCATCACGCGTGCGCGCCGCCCCGATTTGTTGTCTCGAAAGGGACAGGGCGCGGGGCGATCGGCTCCTCGAGAGGGCAACGACGCCTGACAACCGGGCTTAGCGCCCAATCGCGCGTCGACGATGATGTCGCAGTGTCACTCCAGTGCCCCGCCTGCGCGAAGAACGAATCACGGACGCCTGCGCTCTCTTGGAAGGGTGGGATCCCCCCACTATACTGCGCGGCTCGAGGTGCACAGGACGGCACACGGCCATACGCAGTGCCGAAATGAGCTGCGCCAAGCGGAATGGCTGGCGGGCTCGGGCATTGGGGCGCCGAAGAACCTTCGTGGCGGTGATGGCCAGCGCACGGCGCGGTTTTGCCGGTCTCGGGGGTGCAGGAGACGGTCGGTGCGAGGGGAATCCGACGATGAGGTGTAATCCGTGGCGTTGGCTCTGGGGGGCTATCCCGATCGCCATGTTGGCGTGGGTGGCCGTGCTGGCGCACCGGGAGAGCATCGAACTGGATTTGGCCAGGCGCGCCGACTCCGTGCTCGCCCGCAGCGGGTTGAACTTGGCGCGGGTCTCCTTCATTGCGCGCGACGCCGTCCTGACGGGACGTGGGCTCGATGACGCACAGCAGGCAAAGGCAATGCAGGCGGTGGGCGACACCTGGGGTGTTCGATCGGTCGACAATCGGTTGTGGAGCGTCGATACGGTCGAGCGATACGTATGGATCGCGACGCGGAACGGCAACCGGATCCGCCTCGAGGGCCATGTGCCGTCGGATGCGGCGCGACGCGACATCGCCGATCTCGTCAAGGCGACGTTCCCGAATGCCCGTGTCGACGACAAACTCGTCATCACGCGGGGGGCGCCACCGCTCGAGACGTGGCTTGCCGGCATCGGCTTCGGCCTGAAGCAGCTCGCTGTGCTGAAGGACGGGCAGGTCGACCTCGAGGGGACGGCGCTGTCGCTGCATGGCGAGGCGATTGATCAGCCCGCCTATGCGGGCGTCAAGGCACTCGCGGCATCGGATTTGCCCAAGGGTGTGAGCTTGCGCCAGAATGACGTGCGCGCGCCGGCCGTGCGGCCGTGGGTGTCGCGCATGACGTTGGCGGGCGACCGCCTTGCGATCACCGGCTCCATGCCCGACGAGCGGACACGGGAGCGTTTTTCAGCGGCAGTGAAGGCCAGCCTGCCGAAACTAGAAATCGAGGACGGCACCGAAGTCGCCAGTGGCGAGCCGCGCGATCTGGCGGTGGTTCTCGACAGCCTCGCCGGCGGCCTGGGGTCTCTCGAGGAAGCTGTGATCGACGTGCGGGATGCGTCCGTTTCCATTACCGGCGTGGCCGCGTCGAAAGACAAGGCGGATGCGTTTCGGGCGGTGCTGAGCCGCATTCCCGCGAGTTTCAAGGTGAGCGAGCAAATCACCGCGCGTGGTGGCGCGCCCGATACCCCTTACGTTACCCAGGCCGCACTCGAAGGCGGTGCGGTGGTGTTGACGGGCCGCGCGCCGAGCGAGGACGCACGCAGCACGCTCGTGGCCGCAGCGCGTCGGGCTTTCGGTCGCGAGGTTCGTGATGCGCTCGAGATCGGACGTGGTGCTGGCGCCACTTGGGAGCGATGCCTGGACCTCGGCTTCGATGCGTTGCGGCAGCTCGACAAGGGCCGCGCCGTGTTGATCGATCGGCGGCTCGAGGTGACGGGCGTGGCCGACAGCGAACGCACGATGCAGGAACTGACGGAAGCGTTGCGCGATGCCGCCGGGGCGGATTGTGCGACCGAGACGCGGATCACGTTTCCAGCGCCTGCCCCCGCGACACCCCAAGCGCAAACGGTGGTGCCCGGCCCGGTCGCTGCCACCGAGGAGATGCGCCCGCCTGCCGCGAAAGCGTCGCCGCAAGCCGAACCGGCCCCTGCTGTGGACGAAGATCGACGCCGCATCGATGAAGAATTGCGGCAACGGGCGGCTGCAGCTGCGGCGGCCGAGATCGAGATCCAGAAACGGCGCGAGGTCGCAAACCAGTGCCAGGACAGCCTGCGCACGGTGGCGCGCCAAGGCGTGATCCATTTCGACTACGCCGAAGCCAAACTCGACAAAGGCAGCCATGCGACGCTAACCAAAGTTGCCGAAGCCATTGCACGCTGCCCCGAATTCAAAGTCGTCATCGAGGGTCATACCGATGCCGATGGCGCGCCGGACCGCAATCAGCGTCTGTCGGATCGCCGGGCCCGCGCAGTCCTCGAATACCTTGCGGGCAAAGGTGTGCCACGGGTGCGTCTGGAAGCCGTGGGCCACGGCCAAGATCGCAACATTGCACCCAATGATACGTCTGCAAATAAAGCGAAGAACCGGCGCATCGAGTTCAACGTGGTCGCCAACTGATGACACAGTATTGCGAAGTGGTGACGTCGCCGGGACACGATGACGGCAAGAACGGGGGATGAACCATGGATTACCTGCTCGTGACATTCGGCTGGTACGTGGTGGCGGCCTTCGTGATCGGCTTCGCCGTCGGTTGGGCGACCTGTGGCAAGCCTGATGACGAACGCGCCTGAGGCCGTTGCGCCGGGGTGTGCATGAAGGGAGCCAGTCGATGACGGCCTTGACTCTGCAGACGTTGTTGCTGCTCGGCGTCGCCTATCTGGCGGGGTGCATGTGCGCGTGCGCGCTGCGTCGAGCGATTTATGCTGCAAGGTCGAAAGAGACTGTGGGTGTGGTGCCTGATGCCGTGCTGGCCGATGTCGGCGTTGCCGCGTCTTCGCGCGTGCCGGTCGTGGCTCGTCGAGAGTTGGCCGAGTCCCCGATTGCGGCCCCCGTAGTTCCGCCGGAACGACAGCCGCCAGCAGCGTTGACGCTGCCACGAGCGGCGACAGCGGCACCAGCTGCTGCCCCCGTGCGGGACGGCTTCCGGCGTGCCGATACGCTCGAGCCCGCGCCGGAAACGGCGAAACCGGCCGCACCGCGAACCCCCGCTCCAGCGGCGACGATACCTGAGCCCTTGCGTGGCCCAGCATCCATTCCCGTGCCGTCTACGCCCGCCGCGCGCGGTGCGCCGCCGTCGCCTGCTACGCCGCCCGTGTCGCCATCAGGACCGCGCGAGCGTGCCGCCAATGGCGACGAACCATCACGGTTCAGGCGGGCGCTCGATGGGCCTGGGCAGGCGCATGCGCGGCCCAGTTCGCTTTCGCCGACGGTGCCGTCCGGTGCGGGGCCCGTGGCGCCGGTTGTCGTGCCGCCACCTGTGGTGCTCGAGGCACCGGCGGAAAAACCGCGTCCGCCCGAGTCGCGGCTGGTGCTGCCGGTACCCGATATCGTGCCGCAGCCGCGCCCGCCGCAGACCGTTTCGACGCCGCCCACTCATCTGACAAAAGCCCCTGTTGAAACGCGCGGTGAGGTGTCAAAGCCACCGGTTGCGCCAACGCCTCCCGCAGCGGTGCGCCCGCCGGTTGCTGTGGTCGTCACTCCGCCTGCCGGGGTGGCGCGGCCAGCCGAGGTGACACCGGCTGCGGTTGTCAGGCCGCCCGTGGTGGTCATGCCGCCTTCTATTGTGACACCGCCCGCAGCCGTCGCGTCGAGTGCACCCCCCGCGACACCACGCCCTGTGGAACTTGTGCGCCCGCCTGTGGCGCCGCCCCCCGCTGCGGCGACAAGTGTGGTCAAACCCGCAGAAGTTGCGGTTCGTGCGCCATCCGTGCCGGTTGCACCGGTGCTGCCTATTCCGCCAGCCGTTCCCAGCGCGTCGGCGCCGGCGATGCGAACCCCGCCTCAGATCGATGCCGACGATCTGACGCGCATACGGGGCATCGATGGGCAGGTCGAAGCGGCACTGTCGTTGATGGGGGTGACACGGTACGCCCAGATTGCGGCGTGGCGGCCCGACGATGTAGCGCGCTTGAGTAAATCGCTGCAATTCCGCGGGCGCATCGAGCAGGAAAATTGGATCGAGCAGGCGCAAATTCTGTCGCGCGGCGAGGAGACGGCATTCTCGCGTGGACTGTCGCAGCGAGAACGTGCGGGCAACGTTCGAGGCGTTGACGCGCGCACGATGAACACGCCCGCGTCGGCAGGCGATACGCCGGCGTCGGGGACCGAGGGCAGACCGGCTTCGATCTCTGCAGCGGTCGCTGGCACGGTGACCGGTGCAGTTGTGTCGTCCGGCGCTGCGACGGTGGATCCGCGACCGATGCGGCCGACCAACGACACGGCAGCGGCCTCGGCTGCAGCGGCGGCGGCAGCAGCCGCGACACGTTCGGGACAGCACGCATTTTCCTCGGCGCCGTCCGCGCAGGCGCTGGGGCTCTCGCGTCCACCGATGTCGACTGCAATCCAGGCGACACCGACGCCCGCGTCGTCGCCAGCGGTCTCCGATAGGGCCGCGTTTGCAAGAACGGAGTCGCGTGCCCCGGTTCCTGTGTCGGACTCGCCGTCAGTGTCTGGCGACGCACCGTCGACGTACCGACCCCAGTCCCCGCAGAGCGCACCCGTTCCGACACCACCGGCCGGTGCCTTGCCGCGATGGGATGGTGAGCACGATCATGCCAAGCCTGTCGACATGGCGGGAATGCGATCCGTGCGCTCGGACGCGTTCCGTTCGCCGCACGGACAGCCGACGGCTCCGTTTGTTTCTGCCGGTGGCCAAGGACAGCATCGGCCGACTCAGTTCGAAGTGGTCGATGATC
The DNA here is from genome assembly GCA_031406575.1 of Hyphomicrobiales bacterium. Taxonomy (GTDB): domain Bacteria; phylum Pseudomonadota; class Alphaproteobacteria; order Rhizobiales; family Hyphomicrobiaceae. Next base: position 39,384 of record JANOHP010000140.1, on the reverse strand, counting down.
TCAAGCGGATTCGCGGCATCGGCGTGCTGATCGAGAAAAAGCTCAATTCCATGGGCATCACCGGTTACGAGCAGATCGCCAATTGGTCGTCGACAGACATCGACCGGGTGAGCGAAGTGCTCGATTTCAAAGGCCGCATCGAGCGTGAAAACTGGGTGGAGCAGGCGCGCATTCTCGCCGTCGGCGGACACACGGAATTTTCGCGGCGCTCGGATCGCGGCGAGTGACACGACGGATCGCGCGGCTACGCAAAAGTCAGCCAATTCGGTAAGGTGCTCCGACCCGAGTGCGCTGGTGCGGGCTCGCAGACCGGAGACGCAGACCCCATGGCGTCGAACTTCGACACCCACGACGTCGTCAACCAGAGCCCGCCGTTCGTCGACGTGGACCTCTACACGAGCGATCGCGCGCTGGGGGAGGCCGTCACGCGCGAGGGTGGTGCATACGCGGCCGCTGGACTGGCGGCCTTCGGCACACAATGCGGCTCGGCCGATGCGTTCGATCTGGCGCGTCTGGCCAACGAGGTGGTGCCGCGTCTGCGCACGCACGACGCCAAGGGCCATCGTCTCGACCTCGTGGAATTTCATCCCGCCTACCACGAGCTGATGCGCACCACGATCGGGCACGGCCAGTGCGCGTCGGCGTGGGAGCATCTGGCGACACCGGGGGCCGCGCCCCGGCCGGGCGTGGTGGTGGCGCGCGCGGCGGGCACTTATCTCTCGGCACAAATGGAGCCGGGCCATCTGTGCCCCATCACCATGACGCACGCGGCGGTGCCGACGCTGTGCCTGCAACCCGACGTCGCGGCGGCATGGCTGCCCGGCATCCTGTCACGACGCTACGATCCTTCGTTTCGGTCGGCCGATCAGAAGGCGGGCGTCACCATCGGCATGGGCATGACGGAAAAGCAGGGCGGCACCGATGTGCGCGCCAATGCGACACGTGCGGAACCAATCGCGAGGCGCGGGCCGGGTCGTGCGTATCTCATCACGGGCCACAAATGGTTCCTATCCGCACCGATGTGCGATGCGTTCCTGGTGCTGGCGCAGGCCGAGGGCGGGTTGTCGTGTTTTCTGCTGCCGCGCTTCATGCCGGATGGCCGGCTCAATGGGCTGCGCCTGCAGCGGCTCAAGGACAAGCTCGGCAACCGGTCCAATGCGTCGTCGGAGGTGGAATTTCACGGGGCGTGGGCGCAGTTGATCGGCGAGGAAGGGCGCGGCGTTCCCTCGATCATCGAGATGGTGACGCAGACGCGGCTCGATTGTGCGGTGTCCTCGGCCGGTTTGATGCGGTTGGCCTTGGCCAATGCCATTCATCACGCGCGCCATCGCACGGTGATGCAGAAGAAACTCGTTGATCATGTGCTGATGGCCGGCGTGCTGGCGGACATGGCGCTGGACGTGGAAGCCGCGACCGCGCTCGTCTTTCGGCTTGCCCGGGCGTTCGATCAAGCCCAATCGCCGAACGCGGACGCCTGGCGGCGATTGATGACACCCGTGGTCAAATACTGGGTGTGCAAGCTGCTGCCCGGCCTCGCCTACGAAGCGATGGAGTGCCTGGGCGGCAATGGCTACGTAGAGGAGGGGATTGCCGCGCGGATCTACCGGGAGGCCCCGCTCAACGCCATCTGGGAGGGCTCGGGCAACGTCATGGCGCTCGATGTGCTGCGGGTGCTGCAACGTGAGCCCGAGGCGGCCGAACGTGTCCTGGACGAACTGGCAGACGGTGTGGCCCACAATCCAGCCTTGAAGGCCGGATTTCAACGGGTGCAAGCGATCCTGCACGAACCCCGCGACCTCGATCGCCGCGCGCGCACGCTGGTGGAAACCTTGGCGGTGGTGACGGCGGGAGCCCTGCTGGAAATGCACGCGCCGGCCTTCATCGCCGACCCGTTCATAGCCACGCGGCTCGGCGGTCTGCCGCGTCAAACGTACGGCCAGGGCATCGGCTCGGCCGATATGCGGGCCATCGTCGATCGGGCACTTCCCAGGGCGTGAGACGCCCGCCCGCCGAGGTGTCGGATTGATCCTCATCAACGCACATCTCGTCGTGATCTGCTCGTCTGTCATGATCGACCGACAGGATCGAGGAGATCCGCCATGCAGGACATCGACCGCAAAACGGTGCGGCAATCGCTACTCGATCGGGCCCTCGACTGGTGGCGCTCTTCGCGCGCGAGTTGGCAGCGGTTGCACGAGCTGGAAATGCTCAGTGATGCCGAGATCGAGCGTATGGCCCGAGACATCGGCGTGACGGCGGACGAGTTCATGAGGCTGGCCCAGATGCCCAATGGCTCGGCGGGCCTGCTTGAGCGCCGCCTACAGGCGCTCGCGCTGGACCCGGAAGAGATCCGTGAAATCTCCTCCTTCCTCTACGCCGACCTGCACAGGACGTGTGCTTTGTGCGAAGAGACAGGCCGCTGCACGCACGACCTCGATGAGCGACCCCAGTCCCAGGAATGGCGCAGCTACTGCCCCAATGCCGGGACATTGCGCACACTGACCTGATCAGGTGGTTCCGAGATGGGACTGCGGCGGCGCTACAACCCGAGCCCGTTATCATGGGCGGGGATTGCGGGCCATCTGAAAGGCCCCATGTTGATTTCCTGTGGATGAGTGCGTCCTGCGCTGTCGTGTTGCCCCGCTGGCCTTGTTTGCTCCGTGCCCTCAGTCGAGTCTCGACACAGAGCGATTCTTCGCCAAAGCGAGGGCATTCACGGGTGACATCCATACCGATCGAGGCCAGCGGTTCAGCCGTGGCGGGCGACACTGCCGGGCCGTTCCGGGCTCCGCCCCCGACGCCATTCCCCCGGCGCGTTCTACCTCTCCCCACGACACCACGCGCGCGGGCGACTGCAGGGCACGGTGCACGACGGTCCAAGGCCGGCGTGCTCGGCGCGGCGCTGCTGGGTTTCCTCGTTGGCGCCGTATTCTGGCATGTCATTGGATTTTGGGACTTCGTGCGCGACGTGGCGTTCAAGGGAGCATCCGCTGAATCCCGAGTCGTGGCACAGTTGGGCGTCGCCTGCAGTGCGGCCGTTCTCGACCGCAACACCCAGCGTGTCTATCATGCTCCGTGCCCGTCGGATGCGCCCGAGCTCGTCGAGGCCATGGGCGAGGGCAAGAGCGATTTTGCGGGTGTCCAGCGCATGGCCGCGCGCAAGCGCTGGTCGGTGACGGTCCTGGCAGAGCCGGAGCCTGCGGACGACGCCGAGGTCGACTGAGGCCCGCATCGACGCACACATGGCCTTCCGACCCCGGTTCGTGCAAATGTGGCCGACAGGAAGGGTGCGCCGAGAACGCCGAAGCGCCCGTTCCACTGCCATCGTCTGTCGAGCCACAGGAGCCGCCCATGTCCCCCGCACCCTCGAGCGCGTTACCGCGCACGTTGTCGCTCAACGCCAAAGACAACGTCATCGTCGCCGTCGATGTGGTGGCGGCGGGGGTGTCCGCGCGCGGTGTGCAGGCGTCGGTGCGAATCCCCAAGGGCCACAAGATGGCGGCCACGGCCATCGCCATAGGCGCGCCGGTGCTGAAATTCGGCCAGATCATCGGCTTTGCGACGGAAGACATCGCACCGGGCGCGCACATTCACACGCACAACTGCGGGTTTGCCGCGTTCGACCGCGACTACGCGTTCGCGGAAGGAGCGCGCAACGAGGAGAAGCTGCCGGTCGCACAGCAGGCGACCTTCGAGGGTTTTCGACGCGCCAACGGCCGGTGCGGCACGCGCAATTATATCGGTGTCGTCACCAGCGTGAACTGTTCGGCGACGGTGGCAAGGTTCATCGCCGAGGCGGTCAATCGCTCCGACATGCTGAAAGACCATCCCGATATCGACGGCGTCATTCCTCTGGTGCACTCGACCGGCTGCGGCATCGACTCGGATGGCGAGACCTTCGAGGTGTTGAAACGCACGACGTGGGGTTATGCCTGCAACCCCAACATGGCGGGCGTGCTGGTCGTGGGGCTGGGCTGTGAAGGCTTCCAAATCGCGCGCATGAAGGATGCCTACGGCATCGTCGAATCCGACACGTTCCGCTCGCTGACCATTCAGGAGACCGGCGGCACCAAGAAGTCGATCGCGGCGGGCGTCGAGGCCATTCGCAACATGCTCCCCGTGGCGGGCAAAGCCAAGCGCGAGACGCTGCCGGCATCCGAACTGATGCTGGCGCTGCAATGCGGTGGTTCGGACGGTTATTCGGGCATTACCGCCAACGTGGCGCTCGGGCATGCCGCCGACATTCTCGTGCGCCACGGCGGCACGGCGGTGCTGTCGGAGACGCCGGAAATCTACGGTGCCGAGCATCTGCTGACGCGGCGCGCGCGCTCGCGCGAGGTCGGCGAGAAACTCGTGTCGATCATCAAGTGGTGGGAGGACTACACCGCGCGTGCCCGCATGAGCATGGACAACAATCCCTCTCCGGGAAACAAGGCGGGCGGGCTGACGACCATTCTCGAGAAGTCGCTGGGGGCGGCCGCCAAGGGTGGAACGACGACGCTGGAAGCGGTCTATCACTACGCCGAGCCGATCACGGCCAAGGGCTTCGTCTATATGGACACGCCCGGCTACGATCCAGTGGCGGCGACAGGCCAGGTCGCAGGCGGCTGCAACGTGCTGGCGTTCACGACGGGGCGCGGCTCGGCCTACGGGTGCAAACCGACGCCGTCGTTCAAGCTCGCCACCAACTCCGACATCTATCGCCATATGCTCGACGATATGGACATCAATTGCGGCGACATCATCGACGGTGTGTCGATCGAGGCCAAGGGCCAGGAAATCTTCGACTACATGATGCGGGTGGCCTCGGGCGAAAAGACGAAATCGGAGCAGCTCGGCTATGGCGATGCGGAATACGTGCCCTGGGTGATCGGCGCGACGATGTGAAAGGATTGCCCGGTGGGTGCACTGCTTCTGCTGCGCGATGTAGCGCGGGCGAGCGTCGATGCCATTCGAGGGCAACGGCGGTGTCGCTATGAGCACAGCGTGGATATTGCGGCGTCCCGGGAGACGGTGTGGGCGCTGTTGAAGGCGGCGGACGTGACGTTCGACGGCGTCTTCCCGGTGCGCATCGTCACCGATGCCGTGCCGGGGCGACCGGGCGTACTGCGCATGCAAATTCTCGCGAGGGACACCCGGCTCGTCATGCTGGCTCGGGTCATGGACGAGCGGGAAGGCCACGCGGTTCTCTTTCAAATTCTGGCCGATGATATCGACCCGGTGCTGCTCGACGGTGAGGACGATTATTTGGGATATGTGCTGGACGACGTCGCAGGCGGCAGCCGTCTGACGATTACGCGGGAGCTGACGGTTACGGACAATTTGCGGCGCCTGACCGTGCCGGTCGCCATCCGCTCGGGCGCAGCACGGCTCAAGCGCAAAGCCGAACAGATGGCGCAGGGGAAGGCGGCGGCCTCCGCCGAGCCGGAGTCGATATGAACAGCACCGCCTATTTGGCGCCCTTCTACGGCCTCGCCTCGGCGTTCCTGTTCGCGTTGTCGAACCATTTCAACAATCGCGCGCTCGAGACCTGCGATGCGCGCGCTGGCACGCTGATCTCGATCGGCACGGCAGCGATTGTGTACTGGTTGTTTGCGCCGTTCTTTCTCGTCGGCTGGTATTGGGTGACGACAGCGGCTTTGATGTTCGCCATCGTCGGCATCATCCGGCCAGTCCTTTCCACGACGCTCGCCATCAACTCGATCAAGGTGATGGGGCCGACGCTGACGAGTTCGCTGACGGCGACGACGCCGATTTTCGGCGCTGTATTCGCGATCCTGATCCTGCGCGAAAGCCTCACCCTGCCGATCGCCATCGGCACGCTCGCGGTCGTGGCCGGCGCCGTGGTGGCGGCTTGGAACCCCAAGGGCTTGAAGCGGACGTGGCCTTTGTGGGCGATTGCGTTGCCGCTGGGCGCGGCGCTGATCCGCGCGACGGGGCACATCGTCACGAAGTACGGATTGATCGAAGTGCCGAGTCCTTCGTTCGCGGTGTTGGTGGGCAATACGGTGTCGCTGGGGACGGCATTGGCGGCCTATGGCTGGGAGCGGCGACCGATCGCGGTCGGTGGCAGCGCCTACACGGGCCAGTTGTGGTTCGTCGCCTCTGGTGTCGTCATCGCCTTGTCGGTGCAGTTCCTGAACAACGCGCTGGCCATCGGCGATGTGGTGGCCGTGCTGCCGATCGTTTCGGCAACACCTGTGTTTACGCTGCTGATGGGCTTTTTCTGGTTCGGGCGCGAGGTCATCACCTGGCGCACGATCGCGACGATGGCGTTGATCGTGCCGGGCGTCATCCTCGTTGCGGTGAGCGGGGCGAAGTGACGTCGGGTGACGTCACGGCCGCGACGTTCACTCACCCGATTGCGTGGCGGGCACGGCCTGCGGCTCGGGTTGCGGTTTGGTGCCGGTGCGCCAATTGCGCCAGCGTTCGACGAGGCCTTCCAGCGCCAGATACACGCTCGGTGTGATGTAGAGGGTCAGCACCTGCGAGACGGCAAGGCCACCAACGACGGCGAGGCCGAGGGGTTGGCGCAACTCCGCGCCGGCGCCGACGCCCAGTGCAATCGGCAGGGTGCCGAAGAGGGCCGCCATCGTCGTCATCATGATGGGACGGAAGCGCAGCAGGCAGGCCTCGCGAATGGCGTCGCGCGCGGGCACACCCTCGGATCGTCGCTCGATGGCGAAGTCCACCATCATGATGGCGTTCTTTTTGACGATGCCGATCAGCAGAATGATGCCGATGACGGCGATCACCGACAGCTCGACGTCGAAGGCCAGCAGGATCAGCAGCGCGCCCAGGCTCGCCGACGGCAGACCCGAGAGAATCGTGATCGGGTGCACGAAGCTCTCGTAGAGAATGCCCAGCACGATGTAGATCGTGAGAATGGCTGCCGCAATCAGCAGGGGCTGGTCGCGGAAGCTGTCCTGGAAGACCTGCGCGGTGCCGTTGAACTGGCCGCGAATCGAAACGGGCAGGTTGAGTTGGCGTTCGGCGACGCCGACGGCGGTCACGGCCTCACCCAGGGTGTAGCCGGGCGCGAGATTGAACGTCAGCGTTACTGCGGGCAATTGGCTCTGGCGTGCAACGGAAACGGGGCCGGGACCCAGCGTGACCGAGGCGATGCCCGACAGCGGCACGAGTTGGCCGGTGTTCGAGCGCACGTGGATTTTCTGCAGCACGCTCGGATCGAGCGTCTTGTCCTTGTCGGCCTCGAGGATCACCGCGTAGTCGTTCGAGGGCGTGAACACGGTTGCGATTTTGCGCGTGCCGAAGGCGGAGTAGAGCGTTTGGCGCACAGTTTCCATGCTGACGCCGACGCGGGCGAGCGCTTCGCGATCGACGTCGATCTTGACCTGACGCGCGCCGAGCGTGAGGTCGCTGGTCACGTCGGTGAACCCCGGCAGCACCTTGATGCGCTCGAGCAGGCGGCCGGCGCCCTCGTAGAGCTCGGCCTGATTGACGCTCGTCATCGTGTATTGATAGGCGGACGCGCCGGCGCGCGAGCCGATGCGCAGGTTCTGCAGCGCCTGGGGGAACGCGCGAATGCCGGTGATCGTCGCAAGCCGACCACGCAAACGGTTCTGCACGGCAGTGATGTCGGCGCCCCCCGCGCGATCTGCACGGGGTTTGAGTTGCACGAAGATAGTGCCGCGGTTGAGGGTTGGATTGAAGCCGCCGGCAACGACGTTCGAGTTGACGTAGACCACGTCGGGATCGGTGCGAACGGCTTCGGCGACCAGACGCTGGCGCTCGAGCATGGCCTGGAACGAGATGTCGGGAGCAGCTTCCGTGCGCACGAGGATGATGCTGGTGTCCTCGACGGGGAGGAAGCCTTGCTTCACGGCGCCGAAGGCCCAGAACGTGGCGACGATCGTGCCCGCCGTCAGCAACAACATCAGCGCGGGCTGGCGCAGCGACCAGTCGAGCGAGACGCGATAGCCCTTGGCCATGGCGTCGTAGCCCGCCTCGAAGACGCGCGAGAGGCGGTTGGGCTTAGTCGCGTGATGGCCACCGGCTTTCAGCATGCGGGCGCACAGCATCGGCGTGAGCGTCAGCGAGATGAAGCCCGACAGCAGGATGGCGATGCTCATCGTGACGGCGAACGAGTTGAAGAAGCGCCCCACGACGCCGCCCATCAGCAGAATGGGAATGAACACGGCGACGAGCGAGATGGTGATCGACAGAACGGTGAAGCCGATTTCGCGCGAGCCTTTGATTGCGGCCTCGAAGGGAGACATGCCCTTTTCGGTGTGGCGCACGATGTTTTCGAGCACGACGATGGCGTCGTCGACGACGAAACCGAGGGCAAGTGTGAGCGCCAGAAGGGTGACGTTGTCGAGCGAGAAGCCGAAGTAGGCCATACCCGCGAACGTGCCGACGATCGACAAGGGCAGGGCGAGTGCCGGAATGATCGTGGCGTTCCAGGTGCGCAGGAAGGCGAGGATGACGAGCACGACGAGGGCCGAGGTTCCCAGCAGCGTCAACTGCACGTCATGCACCGAGGCGCGGATCGATTCCGAGCGATCCGCGCCTCGGTGAGGTCGATAGTCGGGGGTAGCTCCTCGCGGAACTGCGGGAGCAGCGCTTTCACCGCATCGGTGACTTTGACCGTGTTGGCGTCTGGTTGGCGCTGGATCGAGACGATGATCGAGCGCACACCGTTGAATTCGGCGCGTGCTTCTTCGTTCTCGACGGAGTCTTCGACCTTGGCGACGTCTTGCAGGCGAACGGGGGCTCCATTGCGCCACGCAATGACGACGGGCCGGAAGTAGGCCGCCGTCGGCTCCGCCGAGTTGGTTTCGAGGATGTAGATTTGCCGCGCGGTGCGGATGCTGCCGACCGGACTGATGCTGGAGAGCTGGGTAATGGCCGTACGCAGCTCGTCGACGGCGATGCCGCGCTGGGTGAGGGCGTCGATGTCGTAACGGATGCGCACGGCGCGCTTCTGGGCACCATTGATGTTGACTTGGGCGACTCCGGGCAAGGTCGACAATCGCGGGCTCATCGACTTTTCGGCGAACTCGTTGATCTCCTGCGACGGCGCTGTGGCCGATGTCAGTGCAATAAAGATGACTGGCGAGTCGGCCGGGTTGACCTTGCGAAAGCTCGGCGGAGCGGGAAGATCGGTGGGCAAGCGGCTGGCCGCCACCGAAATCGCCGACTGCACGTCGAGGGCGGCAGCGTCGATGCTGCGCTCGAGCGTGAACTCCAGGTTGATGCGGGTCGACCCTTCGGTCGAGGACGAGGTGATGTTGGTGACGCCTGCGATCGTTGCGAACTGGCGCTCGAGTGGGGCCGCCACGGAGACGGCCATCGTGTCCGGGCTGGCGCCGGGATACTGGGCTGTCACCTCGATCGTGGGCACGTCGATGCGCGGAATGGCAGCGATCGGAAGCTGCCGATAACCAAAGAGGCCGGCCAAGGCGATCGACGCCATGACCAGCAGTGTCATGACCGGTCGACGGATGCAGAGCTCGGAGATGTTCATGGCCGTCAGGTGCCTCTCTTGCGCTCGTCTGGGCGGCGCTCACCGTTCTTGCCACTCTTGGGTACGGCGTTGGGGTCCTGCACCGACACGGCCATGCCCGATGCGATGCGGCCCTGCCCGTCTGTCACCACACGTTCGCCGGCCTTGAGGCCTTCGCTGACGTATGCCGTCTGCCCGACGATGCGCGCGAGCGTGACGGGACGTGGTGTCACTTTCGAGTCGGCGCCGACAATCCACACGATCATGCCCTGTTGGGCGGGAAGCACGGCGCTGACCGGCACCGAGGGTGTGTCGCGAATGACCTCGACTGTCAGCGCGACTTCGACAGCCAATCCGGGCCACAGCAGTTCGTCGGCATTGGGCGCTTCGATTTTCGCGGAGATCGTACCGGTTTGGCGGTCGACCTGATTGTCGATGAAGTCGATCACGCCTTCGCGCACGACTGGCTGCGGCCCGGGAATCGTGATGGCACCGACCGACTTGTTGGCGAGCGCGCGTCGCAGCGCGACGATATTGGTCTGCGGAACGGAGAAGATGACGGAGACGGGCTGCGTCTGGTTGATGGTGACGAGCGGTGCGGCATCGGCGGCGCGGACGTTGGCGCCCGGTTTGAAAGATGTGCTGCCGGTGCGACCGCGGATCGGTGCGGCGATGCTCAGGTAGTCGAGTTGCGTGCGTTGGGCTTCGAGCGCGGCGCGGTTTGCCGCGATCGTACCTTTCAGTGCGCCCACTGCAGCTTTTGCGGTTTCCAGAGCCGCTTCGCTGACGATCTGCTTCTGCATCAGCGCGGCGCGGCGCTCGTAGGTCGCTTCGGCATCGGCGAGCTGTGCTTCGTCACGCTTGATGTTGGCTTCCGCTTGCGCGATCTGCGCGCGCACCAGTCGGTCGTCGAGACGGAACAAAGGCTGCCCCTTTTCGACGAGGTCACCTTCCTTGAAGAGGACCTCCGCGATCTGGCCATCGACGCGGGGTTTGACGGTAACGGTGGCGCCGGATTCGACCGCGCCGGGGGCCGATAGGATGACCGGCATGTCGACGAGCGTGACCAAGGCCACCGTGACGGGCGGCGGCGGTGCCTGCCGTTTACCTTTGGGCGCGGCTGCAGGCGTCGACCCGTCCGCACCCTTCTGCGTGATGGGCGCTGCGGCCGGCGGTTGCCCGAACCACGATCCAGCCATGTTCTGAAGCGGTGGATGCGCCCAGAATGCCGTTGCAACAGCCGCGCTCGCGACCATTGCCAAGATGAGCAGTCGCTTCATTCGGAGGCCTTTTCCGCTGCGGCAGACCGACGGTGGACGGGTTCGGCGCCGCTTCTGGGCTTATGATACGCCCCATTCTGCAAGTAAAACGCTGCAACTGTCCACATTCCGTCTCACGGTTGGTCAATCGCGGGGATAACTCTCAAAGCAAAGGGAGCGACGCTATTCCGGCGCCACTCCCTTGTTTGTACAGTATTCAAAGAACGGATGTGACCGGGAGGCCACATCCCGCCCCCGTCAGTTCTGCACGTAGGTGATTTTATCGCCTACTTTTTTCCAGGTGTAGATCACGTAATCCGCTCGCGTGATGTCGCCTTTCTTGTCGTATCCAAGGTCACCAACGGCAGTTTTGAAGGTTTTGCCACGGATGCCTTCGGCGACTTTCTTGGGGTCGAGCGACTTTTCAGCGTTGGCAGCGTCAGCGATGACCTGCAACGCGGCGTAGGTGTAGAGCGTGTAGGCCTGCGGGTCGAACTTGATGGCCTCGAACTTCTTGACGATGTCGGCGGCTTCTGGGCGCTTGCGCGGATCGGGCGGGAAGGTCATCAGCGTGCCCTCCGAGCCCGGACCGCCGACGGCGGCGAACTCGTTGTCGGCGATGCCGTCACCCGACATGAGAGGGGCGTTGACGCCCTGGCCGCGCATCTGGCGCACGATCAGTCCGCCTTCCGTGTGCAGACCGCCCCAGTAGACGAGATCGGCGCCGGCTTGCTTGATCTTGGAGACGAGAGCGGAGAAATCCTTCTCGCCCGTGTTGACGCCGTCATAGAGCACTTCGGTGACGCCGAGCTTGTTCATGCTCTTCTTCGTTTCGTCCGCCAGACCTTTGCCGTAGGTCGTCTTGTCGTGGACGATGGCGATCTTCTTGCCCTTGTAGGCTTCGGAGATGTACTTGCCGGCAACTTCGCCCTGCTGGTCGTCACGACCGCAGGTGCGGAACGTGTTCCACATGCCGCGCTCGGTGACCTGCGGGTTGGTGGCAGACGGCGTGATCATGAGGATGCCGTTCTCGGCATACACCGTCGACGCTGGGATGGTGACGCCCGAGTTGAAGTGGCCGATCACGAACTTGACGCCATCGCCGACGAACTTGTTGGCGACCGAGACGCCCTGCTTGGGATCGGAGACGTCATCACCGATGACGAGTTCGATCTTCTGGCCGTTGATGCCGCCCTTGGCGTTGATATCGGCAGCGGCGATTTCGGCGCCGTTTTTGAGCTGGGCACCGAAGGCTGCGTTGGGGCCCGTCATCGGACCGGCGACGCCGATCTTGATTTGGGCATGGGCTGCGGGGGCTATTGCGAGGCCGGCCAGAACGGCAAGACTCGCCCACGTGCGGGATGTCATGGAATTCTCCGTAAACGGTGTTGCGCGACGCAGACACTTGGATAGCGGGCGAACATGCTCGCCTCAGTCCGGTCGCCATGATTCCCGCAAATTCAGGCGAAGTCACGTCCAATCGGAAGGCACGGCCTGCCTCAAAAGGTTTACGCGGCGGGTAGGGGGGTGGCTTTGGCGGGGCCTGGCGTGGTCACGAGCCAGGGATATTGTTCAGCCATCTGAACGGCGCGCGCGCGCCGATAGGCGATGAAGGCACTGGTGGTGACGACGAGCATGTCGACGACGAAATTCAGCGCCGACAACAGCAGTTCACCGAACACGGCGTAGTGGATAAAACGCACCGCACAGGTGAGGAGAGCTGTGGCCAGAGGCACCATCCATAAGGGTCGCCACGTCTGGGCGAGAGCGCGGCCGGTGGCGAAGGCGGCGAGCCCTCCCAGGATAACGGTGACAATCAAAAACACCCACAGGCCATTGGGTCCGGAGTGATAAGCCCAAGCGGGCATCGACATGGGTGCGCCTCGATGAAGGGGGCAGTCGCGTGGCAGTCAGCGACCTCTGACGTCCCAGAAGTCGCCGCGAAAATAGAGTAGCGGCTCGTCGGTTTCCGAAAAGCGGCCGTCCTGGACGCGCCCGATGAAGATCGAGTGTGTCTCGACCGAGTGCTCGGCGATCAGCTCGCAGTCGAGACTGGCGATCGTGTTCTTGAGAATTGGGGCTCCCGTCGTGAGGATTTCCCAATCTTGTTCTTCGAAGCGCGCTTCGCCCTCGACCTTCTTGGTCGAGAAGCGCTTGGCGAGTTCATGCTGCGGGCTTGCCAGCAGATTGACCGAGAAGCAGCGGGCCTCGCGGATCGGCCCATGGGCGCTCGCACTCTTGTTCACACAGATCAGCACCGAGGGCGGCTGGTCGGAAAGTGAACACATGGCGGTGGCGGTGAGGCCGGTGCGATTTCCCGGCTTGCCGACGGCGATTATCGTTACCGCGCCCGCCTGATGGCGCATCACGTTGCGGAACTTCATCGTATCCATGGGCGAGCGCCTGTCCCTGCGAGTGCGTCTGGAACACTGTTTGAAACGGCAAAGGGCCGTTACGCATCGAGCTTCCAGTCCCCGATCGTCGACTTCGGAAGTCCGAGGTTATCGCGAAGTGTCGTGCCTTTGTAGTCCTTCTGATGCAGCCCGCGCCGCTGCAACTCAGGGACGACCAAGCGCACGAAATCCTCGTAGGAGCCTGGAAGGTGCGTGGCGGCGACCACGAAGCCGTCGCAACACGTGCCGAACCACTCTTCGAGGCCGTCGGCGATCTCCTTCGGTGTGCCGACGAAGCGGGGGAATTCGCGCACGGTGCCGCGGCTCGAAAACTGCACGAAATCGCGGATCGTGGGATTGTTCTTGCCCGACAAGGTGACGACGCGATCGATGATGGCGCGCAGGCCGCTGACGCTGGCCAGTTCATCGTCGCTGAACGAGCTGTCCATGGGTTTGGAATAGAAATCGAAGTTGAGCGCTTCGGACAGAAGCGCCAAGCCATCGACGGGTTTTGCCATGCTGTCGATCAAGGCCATTTTGTCTTCGGCCATGGCTTTGGTTTCGGCGGGCACGCAATAAATGGCAGGCGCGGCCACGACGGTGTCGGGATCGCGGCCGAGGTCGGCGACCATGCTTTTGAATTTGTCGTAGGTGCGCTTGCCGATCTCGAGGTTGGGCAGCACCCAGAAAACGAGTTCGCCCCATCGCGCCGAGAAAGCTTGGCCGCGACCCGACTGGCCCGCCTGTATGACGACCGGACGGCCTTGCGGTGAGCGCGGCACGGTGAAGGGGCCCTTCGACTTGAACCATTTCCCTTTGTGGCCGAGCTGGTGGACCTTCTCCGGGTGGGCGAACAGACCCGCCGCCTTGTCGACGACGAGGGCGTCGTCCTCCCAACTGTCCCAATGGCCGTGCACGATCTCCATGAATTCGTCGGCGACGTCGTAGCGCAGGTCGTGCTCGAGGTGCTGATCCTGGCCCATGTTGTGGGCCTCCGAGTCGTTGAGCGAGGTGACGACGTTCCAGGCCGCGCGGCCCGCCGTCATCAGATCGAGCGTCGCCATCACGCGGGCGACGTGGAAGGGCTGGTAATAGGTGGTCGAATAGGTCGAGCCCAGCCCGAGGTGGCGGGTCGCCATGCCCATGCAGGCGAGGATCGTCACCGGGTCCATTTTGACGACGCGGGCGCCGTTGCGGACGGCCTCGCGGTGATCGTTACCCAGAATGTCGGGCATGGCGAGCCGGTCGTCGAAAAAGCCCAGGTGGAATTTACCGTCCTCGAGCGTGCGCGCAATCCGCTGGAAATACTCCGGTCCCAGAAAGTCGGACGCCGACTCCGGATGCCGCCACGAGCCGATGTAGTTGGAGCAATTCTGCGCCTGGAGGAACCCGATCAGGGCCATCTGTCGTTTCTTGGATGCCATTCGACTGTCTCTCCGGCCTAGCCGTGTGGATCAACGGGCTCACCTGTCGGGACACGTTAAAGGGTTTGCACGCCGTCGTCATCGAGGCGCGATGACGGTCGGGTGCAACAGGTCAGCGTTTTGACAGGCCGCAAGCAAAACGGCGCCAAGATCGCGACCGCGTGCCTGTCACGGAGCGATCAACCGGATGGACGAGGTTTCCTCAACTGTCCGATGAGAAACCATCCTTTGTCGAACAGCGGCTCTAGCGGCACTGTCGCTCGCAGAAACAACGTCATGTTTCGCAGGGCCGCCAGTCCAGAGCGGCATATTCGAAGGAGCTTCAACATGAGCTATGCTGCACATCGAAAGGATTTTGGCACTCTCGGTTGCACCGTGCCGACAGCCCCCGCCACACATGGAACCAAAATCGGCTGGCGCCAGGCCGTGCGCCGCTTCTTCGGCAGGATGTTCGAGCCGCAGGATAAGCAACTCGAACGTGAGTTGAGCGAATTTATCGCGCGTTCCGGTGGTCACCTCACCGACAATCTGGAACGCGAAATGATGCATCGGATCACCCGCGCGGGTGTGGGGACGTGGCGGTAGGGGGTGGCACGCCGCCGCTCACCCGTCCCCGCCCGTTTAACCCTTGTCAACCGCCGCCCGCATCGCTAAACACGGCGCATCTGCACTCAAATCCACACGCGGACCTCGCGGCCTACCGGATCATCGGTGGGGCGCTCCGGTGGGTCGTCTGATCTCAGGCGACACTCTTCGGTCCGCGGAGGCTCAACCGGAACAGGACCACACTCATGGCGCTTCCCGCCTACAATATGCGTCAATTGCTCGAAGCCGGCGTTCACTTCGGCCACCAGAGCCACCGCTGGAACCCCAAGATGCAGTCCTACATCTTCGGCGCGCGCAACAACATCCACATCCTCGACCTCGCCCAGACCGTGCCGCTGCTGCATCAGGCGCTGGTGCAGGTGTCGGAAGTCGTCGCCAAGGGCGGCCGGGTGCTGTTCGTCGGCACCAAGCGTCAGGCGTCCGATGCCATCGCCGAGGCGGCAAAACGTTCCGCACAGTATTACATCAATCACCGTTGGCTCGGCGGCACGCTAACCAACTGGAAGACGATTTCGGCCTCCATCCGCCGCCTGCGCCAGCTCGACGAACTTCTGGCCGGTGACACCTCGGGCCGCACCAAGAAAGAGCTGCTGAACATCCAGCGCGAGCGCGACAAGCTCAATCAGGCGCTCGGCGGCATCAAGGATATGGGCGGCTTGCCCGACCTCCTGTTCGTGATCGACACGAACAAGGAAGACATCGCCATCAAGGAAGCCCAGAAGCTCAAGATTCCGATCGTCGCCATCATCGACAGCAACTGCGATCCCGATGGCATCGATTATCGAGTTCCGGGCAACGACGATGCGGGCCGCGCCATCACGCTTTACTGTGACCTGATCGCGCGCGCCGCGATCGATGGCATTGCACGAGCCCAGTCGTCGGCTGGCCACGACGTGGGTGCCGCCGAAGCGCCACCCGAGGAAGTTCTGGTCGAAGCCGAGCTGCCCGCGTTCCGTGGCATCGATGCACCGCGCGGCGAAGCCGACGACTTGAAGCGCATCACCGGCGTCAGCCCCAAGCTCGAGCAGAGCCTGAACGATCTGGGCGTGTTCCACTTCTGGCAGCTCGCCGACCTCGATGCGACGGCTGTTGCATCGCTGGACAATTCACTGAAGACCCGCGGTCGTATCGAGCGGGACGGCTGGGTCGCGCAGTCCAAGAAGCTGGCCGACACCGTCGCCGTCTGATCCACTCCGGCCCCCACGGGGGCTGGAACCGGGTGCGCAGCGACGCCATTGAGCGCGTTCGATGCGCACTACACCCGTGGGCGTCGCCTCGGCGCCCGCCAAACATCGGATAGCCTCATGACCACGATCACAGCAGCCCAAGTGAAAGAGCTCCGGGACAAGACCGGCGCCGGCATGATGGACTGCAAGACCGCGCTGACCGAAACGCAGGGCGACCTCGAGCAGGCGGTCGACTGGCTGCGCAAGAAGGGCTTGTCCAAGGCCGCCAAAAAGGCTGATCGCATCGCCGCCGACGGCTTGATCGGCGTGGTCGCGAAGGGCCAATCCGGTGCCGTCGTCGAGGTCAATTCGGAAACGGATTTCGTTGCCCGCAACGAGACCTTCCAGGACCTCGTCCGCCAAATCACATCGCAGGCGCCGGCCGCAAAAGGCAGCCTCGAGAAGCTGCTCGCCACGACCTTTCCCGGCAAGAGCGTGACGATCGACGAGCACGTCAAAGAAATGATCGGGACGATTGGCGAGAACCTGTCCGTGCGGCGCACGGCGGCGCTCGAAGTCACCGAAGGGTTGGTGGCGAGCTACGTGCACAACCGCGTTGCGGACGGCGTCGGCAAGATCGGCGTTCTCGTGGCGTTGGAATCCAAGGGCAGCGCGGACAAGCTCGCCGATGTCGGCCGGCAATTGGCGCTGCACATTGCGGCGGCCAATCCGCAAGCGGTCGATGCGTCGGACCTCGATCCAGCGGTCATCGAGCGGGAACGTCAGGTCTATCTCGAGCAGGCGCGCGCCTCGGGCAAGACCGAAGTGATCATCGGCAAGATGGTCGAAGGCCGTTTGCGCAAGGAATATTACGGGCAGGTCTTGCTGTTGCAGCAGGTCTTCATGGGCCCCGGCGGCGACGGCAAGATCACCGTCGAGCAGTTTTTGAAGGCCGAGGAAAAGGCCGCGGGCGCCCCGATGAAGGTGACGCACTTCGTGCGCTATGCGCTGGGCGAAGGCATCGACAAGCGCAGCGACGACTTCTCCAACGAGGTTGCCAAGCTCGTCAAGGGCAGCTGAGGGGGTTGCAGCCCGAGCCGGAGCGGCGTATCGCCGTTTCGAGCTTCGAGAGGGACCGAGCCCATGAGCCAGACCGCCCCGCCGCTGCGCTATCGGCGCCTGCTTCTCAAGCTGTCGGGCGAGGCGCTGATGGGCACCTCGGCGCACGGCATCGATATGGCGGTGCTGGAGCGGCTGGCGCGAGACGTCGGCGAGGCTCAGGCGGCGGGTTGCGAGATGTGCGTCGTCGTCGGCGCCGGCAATCTCCTGCGCGGGATGGAGTGGGCCGCGCGCGGCATGGACCGGGCAACCGCCGACTACATGGGTATGCTGGCGACGGTCATGAATGCACTGGCGTTCCAGAACGTGCTCGAGCAACAGGGCACGCCCGCGCGCGTGCTGTCGGCCATTCCGATGCCGACGGTGTGCGAGGCCTACGTGCGCTCCAAAGCCTTGCACCACATCGCCAAAGGCCGCGTCGTGATTTTTGCTGCCGGCACGGGCAACCCGTTCTTCACCACGGATACGACAGCGGCGCTGCGCGCGATCGAGATGAATTGTGATGCCGTTGCCAAGGCCACGCAGGTCGACGGCGTCTATTCCGCCGATCCCAAAAAAGACCCTTCAGCCCAGCGCTACGAGCGATTGACCTACGATGCGGTTCTGCAGCGCAAACTGCAGGTGATGGACATGGCTGCGATCGCACTTGCTCGCGACAACGATCTTCCGCTAATTGTGTTCTCGATCGAAGAGCCTGGAAATATACTACAGGTTCTCCGCGGCCAGGCGCGCATGACAGTGATCGAAAACGCTTGAGGTCTGACTGTTGGGTCGCAGAATTATCGACTGACACCGAGACCCGAGGTTGCACGCGCTGAAACGGGGCCGATCCGTCTTCGCGAGCGCTGCCGCTTCCCGAGGCCGGTCGATCGTGACGAGTTTCAGCTCCACGAAGGAGGCGAGGCGATGGCCGTCCAAACTTTCGACATCAAGGATCTCGAACGCCGCATGCGGGGTGCTTTCGATGGCCTCAAGAAGGAGCTGTCGGGGCTGAGGACGGGTCGTGCGTCGACCAACCTGCTCGAACCCGTGGTGGTGACGGTCTACGGCGCGCGCATGCCGCTGGGCCAAGTCGCCAGCATTTCGGTGTCGGATGCGCGCATGCTGTCGGTGTCCGTGTGGGATAAGAGCCAGGTTGGAGCTGTCGAAAAAGCGTTCCGCGAGGCCAATCTGGGCCTCAACCCCATTATCGACGGAACGCTCATACGGCTGCCGATCCCGGCGCTCAATGCGGACCGGCGCAATGAACTGGCCAAGATCGCGCACAAATACACCGAACATGCCAAGGTCGGCGTGCGCAACGTGCGCCGCGACGGCATGGAGCTGCTCAAAAAGCTCGAAAAAGACAGCAAAATGACCGAGGACGATCAGCGCAAGAACTCGACCAAGGTGCAGGAGCTGACCGACAAGATCATCAAGGAAATCGATCAGCTTCTGGCCACGAAAGAGGCCGAGATCAAGCAGGTTTGAGCGGCTCGGATGATGGGCGGCGGTCCATTGCCGTCAGTCGTGCAGAAAGTCCGGGGGGAACTCCAAGCACGTGAGCGAACCAACGAAGACCATCACGGCGGACGCGTCCGAGGCGCAGTGTGCGATGCCCCGGCATGTCGCCATCATCATGGATGGCAATGGACGCTGGGCCAAAGCCCGGGGGTTGCCGCGCGCCGAAGGACATCGCCGCGGGGTGGAAGCCGTGCGGCGCACCGTTCAGGCGGCCATGGAGCTGTCGATCCCCTATCTCACCTTGTTCAGTTTCTCGTCGGAAAACTGGTCGCGGCCCGCGTCCGAAATCGATGACTTGATGGGGTTGATGAAGCGCTTCATCCGCCGCGACCTAGCGGAACTTCACCAGAAAGGTGTGCGCGTCAAGGTGATCGGGGGCACGGACAATGTCGACTCCGAACTCCTGGGTCTGATCGCCGAAGCGCAGAAACTGACGGCCGACAATCACGCGATCGACCTCATCATCGCGTTCAATTACGGGGCGCGCGCCGAAATCACGCGCGCGGTGCAGCGCATCGCCGAGCGCGTCGAACGGGGCGAGATGCGGGCCAGCGCGATCTCGTCGGAGGACATCGCAGGCGCACTCGATACGGCGGGCATTCCCGACCCCGACCTGCTGATCCGCACCAGTGGCGAGATGCGGTTGTCGAATTTTCTGCTCTGGCAGTGCGCCTATACGGAATTCGTGTTCATAGACGCCCACTGGCCAGAATTCGGACGCGACTGGCTGGAGCGGGCCGTTAGCGAGTACATGAATCGCAGTCGGCGATTCGGCGGGCTGACCGCTCGAACGATCGGTTGACGATTGCGACAGCGCCGGGCACAGGCTCGGCTGTTCCCACCAGTGCGCGTTGACAGCCCCAAGATGGACCCAGTGCCAGTGACCGAGCGCGATCCCGTCGTCGAGCCCAATGCCATGCGAGACTTGGGGCCCCGCCTTCTGTCCGGCCTGCTGCTGGGCGCGGTCGCTCTCGGTTTGACCTGGGCGGCCGTGTGGACATTCGCTCTTCTCGTGCTCGCGGTGTCGCTGATCGTCGCCTGGGAATGGGGCCGCGTGGTGCGCGCGGGCGGGGTCGACACGATCTTCATGATCCACGCCGCCTTCGTGGTGGCGGCCGTCGTGCTCACGACTTTCGGTGTCCCGGCACTTGCCGTGATCGGTCTTCTGGTCGGCGCCATACTCGCGACGCTGCTCGGCTTCGAAAGCGGTGGACGACTGTCGGCCTTGGGCGTGCTCTATGCCGGCTTACCGGCGGTCGCCCTGATTTGGCTGCGGGGCAGTACGCCGCTGGGCCTCGAGGTGGCGCTGTTCCTCCTGCTGGTGGTCATTGCCACCGATACCGGCGCCTACGCAGCCGGGCGCAGCATCGGTGGACCACGCCTGATGCCATCGATTTCGCCCAACAAAACGTGGTCGGGATTGGCCGGCGGGGTCTCTGCTGGCACGATCGTTGCCGTTGTGTTCGCATCGGCGACGGCGCTCAACCCCAGTCGATTGGCTTTGGTCGGTGCAGCTTTGGCGCTGGTGTCTCAGGCCGGCGATCTGATGGAATCGGCCCTGAAGCGCCGGTACCAGATCAAGGATTCCAGCGGTCTCATTCCTGGGCATGGTGGCTTCATGGACCGGGTGGATGGACTGATCGTGGCGGCCATTGCGGCAGGGGTGATCGGGGCGATTGCGGATTTGCGGTCGCCTGCGAGCGGGATCCTGGGATGGCGGTAATCAGGGACGATTGGATGGGCCATCAGCCGAGGAGCGGGGTTTTGGCTCAAATGTCACATGCCCGCACATTGGGCAACGACGCCCGATGTCTTGAAATCGGCACATCGGCTCGGCAAATCAGGTGCAAGCGGCGCTGTGCATGGCATGGGACTTGCGCTTCGGAAATGGCCTGCATGAACTTCAAAAGACGCTGCCGATAGGAGCAAGCCTTTGGGAACGATTTGGAATTACCTTTCATCCCCGGTTTCATTACTCCTGGTGTTGACGATTGTCGTCTTCATTCACGAGCTGGGGCACTTCCTGGTGGCGCGCTGGTGCGGCGTCAAAATCGATGCGTTTTCCGTCGGCTTTGGCCGTGAGATCGTGGGGTTTACCGACCGTCACGGCACGCGGTGGAAGCTCGCGTGGCTCCCGCTCGGCGGCTATGTGCGCTTCGCCGACGATGCCAATGCCGCCAGCGCACCATCCCGGGACGGCGTGGAACGAATGACCCCGGCCGATCGTGAGGGTGCGTTCCAGACCAAGCCACTGTACCAGAAAGCCCTGGTCGTGGCCGCAGGCCCCGCATTCAACATCGCCTCGGCGATCGTCTTTTTGGTCTGCACCTTCTGGTTTCTGGGTGTCGACGGCCAAGCACCCAAGATCGACATGGTGCGCGCGGGCAGCGCAGCCGAAGGTGCCGGCATCATTCCCGGCGACGTGGTCGTCAAAGCCAATGGTCTGACGATCCACCGCTGGGTCGAATTACAACGCGAAATCAACAGCAATGCGGGCGTGCCACTCACTCTGGTGATCGACCGCAACGGTAAACGCGTCGAGACGATCGTGACGCCAGTGAGCCGGGACTCGGCCAGCCTGCTGGGTGGTGTCATCGCATTGGGCGACATCGGGATTGGTGCCTCGCTCCCCGCCCGAATCGGACGCGTCCAGCCCGACAGCCCGGCCTTGGCCGCCGGCCTACAGACCGACGATCATATCTTGGCAATCGACGGCAAACCGATCCGCCATTTCACCGACCTGCAACAGGTCATCAGCACCAACACCGGCACATCGCTGGCGATCCTCTTGCAGCGCGGTGCGGATCGACTGACAGTGAATGTGCTGCCGGAAGCAATTGGGGATCCCCCGAGACGGCGAATCGGCATATCTCCCAAGGCCGAGGCCGATGTTCGGTACGGGTTCGTCGATTCGGTTCGGTTCAGTGCCAGTGAAGTGGTGTTCTACACGGAGGAGATCTTCCGCGGCATTCCACGCTTGCCCGGTGCCATCGCCAAGGTTCTGTCGTTCCAAAAACAGGACCAGCTCGGCGGCCCGATTGCGATCGCTGAAATGTCCAAGTACGCGGTGGAGAGCGGTTGGTCGGGTTTCGTGAGCTGGATCGCGATCTTCTCGATCATGCTCGGGGTCATGAATTTGCTGCCGATCCCGCTGCTCGATGGCGGTCACTTGGTGTTTTACGCCTTGGAGGCCATTCGCGGAAAGCCGATGAACGAGCGGAACCAGGAGATCGGCTTCAAGATCGGAATGGCAGTGCTCGGGACCATGATGTTCGCAGCAATCCTGGGTGACATCATGCGCAAGCTGGGGTTGGTGTGAACCGTGTTCCCAGATCGCTCGTTTCTGGCGGTCTGGTGCGTTCTTGCCACTTCCATAGAGGTTACCGAGGCGTTAAACATCGGTTAGTTGACCTCGCTGCCGGCGAAGGGCTCTCGGCTCTTCATTGCCGGCAGGATTACAAGAGCACCCAGTCGAGGTGTCCGTGACGGGGGAGTAAGCACCGGCCTGACGCCGATTGGGCACGTGCGCGTACAGGGGGATCGGCGAACCGAAAGGCAGACGTACAGAATGCCAATGTTTCGGACAGGATGGGTCGGGGGACCCAGAGTGTTGGCGATCGTTCTGGCGCTGGTGGCGTCAGTGGGTGTCAACGTTGGTGTAGATGGGCGTTCCAATAGCGTTGCGGCGCAGGATTCGCGTATCCGCGAGATTCGCATCACCGGCAACCGCCGGGTGGAACCCGAGACCGTGCGGTCGTATCTGCCGTTTTCGGTGGGCGATGCCTACGACTCCGGGAAAATCAGCCAAGGCATCAAGGCGTTGTTTGCGACGGGCTTGTTCTCCGACGTCAAGGTGGATAGACAGGGCGCAGCCGTCGTCATTGCGGTGGTCGAGAACCCCGTCGTCAATCAGGTGGCGTTCGAAGGCCTGTCGGCGGTCGAGAAAACCTCGCTGCTGAGTGAAGTGCAGATCAAGCCGCGTGCCGTCTTTACCCGCGCCAAAGTGCAGGGTGACGTGCAGCGCATTCTCGACGTCTATCGCCGGCAGGGGTATTTCGCCGCGACGGTCGAGCCCAAAATCATCGAACTCGACCAGAACCGCGTCAACGTGGTGTTCGAGATTCGCGAAGAAAAAGCGACCAAGGTCAAAAGCATCCAGTTCATCGGCAATCGGGCGTTCTCCGATTCGCAGTTGCGCGATATCATCACGACGACGCAGCAGAACTGGTTCGATTTCCTCAAGGGCACGGCGTTCTACGATCCTGATCGCATGGCGCTCGATCGTGAATTGCTGCGCCAGTACTACCTCAAGAACGGCTATGCGGACGTGCGTATCGTGTCGGCCAATGCCGATCTGGATCGCGACGGCACGGGTTTCTTCATCACCTTCGTCGTCGAGGAAGGCGAAATCTACTCCTTCGGTGACGTGCGCATCGAGAGCAGCTTGGCGGGCGTCAACACCGAACGACTGCATGGTGAACTGCTGACGAAGCCGGGACAGATCTACAGCGCTGCCGACGTCGACAAGTCCGTCGAGAAGATGACGCTGGCGGTCTCGGAGACGGGCTTTGCGTTTGCCCGCGTGCGGCCCAAGGCCGATCGCGACGCCTCTGCCCGCAAGATTGCGCTGACCTATGTGATCGACGAAGGTCCGCGCGTTTATATCGAGCGCATCAACCTCATCGGCAACACCCGGACACGCGATCACGTCATTCGGCGCGAGTTCCGCCTGGCGGAAGGCGATGCCTTCAACCCGTTGATGATCGACCGCGCGAAAAAACGCCTGCAGGGCTTGGGCTTCTTCAAGACCGTCGAGGTCAAGCGCCGTCCGGGTTCGGCACCCGATCGCATCATTCTCGATGTGGAATTGTTCGAGCAGCCGACGGGTGAACTGTCGTTCGGTGCCGGCTATTCGACCAGTGAAGGTCCGATCGGCGACATCAGTCTGACCGAGCGCAACTTGATGGGCAACGGCCAGTTCCTGCGCCTACGTCTGTCGGGTTCGGCTTCGCGCATGCAGATCGACCTGAGCTTCACCGAGCCGCGCTTCCTCGATCGCAATATCGCGGCCGGTTTCGACGTGTTCCACAAGGACACGATGCAATCGAGCACGCAGTCGTTCAATGCGATGAAGACGGGCGCCAGCGTTCGTCTCGGCTTTCCGCTGTCGGAAAATCTTTGGCTCAACACGAACTACGCGCTGTCGAGGGATGAGATCTACAACGTCGATCGCAACTTGAGTGACGATGGGCGCGTGGCCTCGTTGGCCATCCGTATGGCGGAAGGCGAGTTCTATACGTCGCTGATCGGCACCTCGGTCACGTACGACAAGCGCAATCACCCCAAGAATCCCAATCGCGGTTTCTTCCTGACGGCGGGCGCGGAGTTCGCCGGTGTCGGTGGTGATGTGCAATACGTGCGCTTGCTGGCCGAAGGCCGCTACTACATCCCGATCACGGAGAAGATCACCTTCGTCAGCCGCCTCATGGGTGGCCATATCGAGGGCTGGGGCGGAGATGATGTTCGCCTGATCGATCTCTTCAACAAGGGTGGCGAGACCCTGCGGGGCTTCTACCGCGCGGGTTATGGACCTCGCGACTTGTCGACGGGCGATTCGCTGGGTGGCCAGACCTACTGGGCGGTAACCGCCGAAGTGCGCTTCCCGCTCCCGTTCGTGCCGGATGACCTCGGCGTCAAAGGCGCCTTCTTCGTCGATGCGGGTTCGCTGTTCGGCACGCCGGCCGATATCAAAGCGCTCCAGGGCGTCATCGATCCAGCGACGGGGCGCGCCGCCGACATCGTCGACTCCAACAGCATCCGGGTCTCGGCTGGTACCAGCTTGATCTGGGACTCGCCGCTCGGACCGCTGCGGGCTGACCTTGGCTGGGCCATCATGAAAGAGGCCTACGACAAGGAGCAGATCTTCCGCTTCGGTGCGAGCACGAAGTTCTGATGCGTGCGACGTGTGAGGTCGTGCCGGGCACTGTGCCGGCACACCTTCGCCGGGTTCTGTGGTTCCCCGTGTGGCTTGGGGACGCTTGGGGGATTTGAACCCAGAGCTTGCCGTTCGGGCCATCTCCGGCTCTAAGGGAGCATCGAGAGGCGAGACGCGGACGATATCTCCATGCAGCATCGCGGTTTTTTCGAGCGGGCTGGGCCCTTCAAACTGGCTGACGTGGCAAAGGCCGTGGATGGCGTCGCGGCGGCGGGGGCTGATCCGAGCCGTCTGATCCACGACGTGCGCGCGCTCGGTGAGGCCGGGGCCGACGACCTCTCCTTCATCGACAACCGAAAATATCTCGATGCGTTGGCGGCAACGACGGCGGGGGTGTGCCTCGTCGCGCCAGCGCTCGTCGACCGGCTTCCCAGCGGAACGATCGCGATCGTCACCAAAGCCCCCTATCGGGGCTTTGCCCTGGCGCTGCAACTCTTCTACCCCGATGCCATGACGTCGAAAGCAGCGGACTTTGCGGCCACCAGCACGGGGCTGGTGCACCCGAGCGCCCAGGTGCACGCGGATGCGGTGATCGAGCCCGGCGCCGTCATTGGCCGGGAGGTGCAGATCGGCGCGGGCACGCGCATCGCGGCAAATGCCGTCATCGGCTATCGCGTCGTCATCGGGCGCAACAGCTATGTCGGCGCGGGCGCTGCCATCACGCATGCGCTGGTGGGAGACGGTGTGATCGTGCATGCCGGGGTGCGCATCGGCCAGGACGGCTTCGGTTTCGCCATGGGGCGCGAGGGTCACCTCAAGGTGCCGCAGATCGGCCGGGTCGTCATTCACGACGACGTCGAGATCGGCGCCAATTCGACCGTCGATCGCGGCGCCCTCAAGGATACCATCATCGGCGCGGGGACGAAGATCGACAATCTCGTGCAGATCGGGCACAACGTCGTCATCGGACGCCATTGCGTCATCGTTGCGCAGGTCGGCATCTCCGGCTCGACGGAGCTGGGAGATTTCGTCGTCATGGGCGGACAATCCGGTGCCGTCGGTCACATCAAGATCGGTGCGGGTGCCCAGATTGCAGGGGCGTCGCACCCGACGGGCGATGTCGCGCCGGGCGCACGCATGGCTGGCACGCCGGCGCGGCCGTTGCGTCAGTTTGGGCGGGAAATTGCAATGCTGACCCGGCTGGCGCGTGCCAAACCGTCGTCGGACAGTGAGCAGGAGCCCGAGTGAGGGCTGTGTGAGTGCAGCGGCGGGGTTGCCGCGTGAGCCGGGACGGGAGCGAGTGAGACATGAGCGAGGCTGAAACGCGCGAGGAACTCGGCAGCGTCGAAATTGCCCAGATCATGCAATTGTTACCCCATCGCTATCCGTTCCTTCTCGTCGACCGGATCAGCGACATGCTGCGCGACGAAAGTTGCGTGGGCCTCAAGAACGTCACCATCAATGAGCCGTTTTTCCAGGGTCATTTTCCCCGCTATCCCGTCATGCCGGGCGTGCTCATCATCGAGGCGCTGGCGCAGACGGCGGGTGCGCTGTGTGTGCACCACGCCGGCGTGACCGACATTCCCCAGATCGTCTACTTCCTGGGTATCGACAAAGCCAAATTCCGACGACCGGTGGTGCCGGGTGATCAGCTCCACCTGCACGTGAAAAAAATTCGCAGCCGCGGACCCGTCTGGCGCTTTTACACGGAGGCCAAGGTCAACGGCCAAGTCGCCGCCGAAGCCGAGATCAGCGCCATGCTCGTGGACCCTGCCAATGTCAAAGCCTGACCGCCACCCGACGGCCATCGTCGAAGACGGCGCGATCATTGGAGCTGGTGCGCGCATCGGTCCCTACTGCATGATCGGCCCCAATGTGGAGATCGGCGAGGGGGCGGAGCTGATCAGTCATGTGGTCATCGACGGGCGCACGCGCATCGGACCGCGCGCGCGGGTTTTCCCATTTGCCTCGATCGGCCATCAACCGCAGGACCTGAAGTATGCGGGTGAGCCTTCGACCTTGGTGATCGGCGCCGATTGCCTCATCCGCGAAGGCGTGACGATGAACCCCGGTACGCAGGGCGGGGGCATGGAAACCGTCGTCGGCGATCGCTGCGCGTTCCTCGCCAACAGCCACGTGGGGCACGACTGCCGCATCGGCAACAACGTCATCTTCTCCAACAATGTCATGGTGGCGGGCCACTGCACGGTCGGGGATCACGTCATTCTGGGCGGTGGCGCGGGCGTCATCCAATTCGCGCGCATAGGTGTGCACGCGTTCCTGGGCGGCATGTCGGCGCTCGAGCAGGATTTGATTCCCTATGGTATGGCGCTGGGCAATCGCGCCTATCTGTCGGGCCTCAACATCGTGGGCCTCAACCGACGCGGTTTTCCGCGCGAGCAAATCCACAATCTGCGCCGCGCCTACCGGCTGCTGTTCGCGGCCGAAGGCACGCTGGCCGAGCGCGTCGAAGACGTCGCGGTTGAATATGGTGAGAACCCGGTCGTGCAGGAAATCGTCGCCTTCATTCGCGCCGGTGGCGGCAAGCGCTCGCTGTGCACCCCCCGGCAAGGTCACGACGACTAGACCAGAAGGCCGGCTGCGATGAACGAGCCTTCGCGCGCTGCGCCCGATCCGTCGGGCCCGCTGGGAATTCTGTCCGGTGGCGGGCGGTTGCCTCTCGACATTGCCGCGGCGGCGGTGGCAGCGGGACGCGGTGCGCACATCGTGGCCATCGAAGGTTTTGCCTCTCCGCAGGTTGCCGACTTTCCGCATCAGTGGGTCAACCTCGGCCAATTGGGGCGCATCCTGGCGAGCCTGCGCCGCGCCGGATGCCGCGACCTCGTCATTGCCGGCGCCTTGCAACGCCCCGATCTCAAGAAACTGCGTTTCGACTTCGGCGCGCTGCGGCGCGTGCCCACTCTCCTGCGGTTGACGCGGGGCGGTGATGACAGTGTGCTGCGCCGGGTTGTGACGTTTTTCGAAGCGGAGGGCTTCGCCGTGCGCGGCGTGGGGGAGGTGGCACCGCATCTGCTCGCGGGCGCGGGTTCGATGGGGGCAGCGGCGCCGACAGCGGCACACTCGGCGATGATCGATCGGGCCGCGCGCTTCATCTCGGCGATCGGGCCGTTCGATGTCGGCCAAGCCGTGGTGATGACGCCGGCAGGTGTCGTCGCCGTCGAGGGTGTGCGCGGCACGGATGCGATGTTGCGCGATCTCTCGGGCGGCGGTGCGGGCGAGGGGCGCGGACAAGGCGGTGTGCTCGTCAAGTTTGCCAAGCCGACGCAGGAAATGCGCATCGATCTGCCGACCATTGGACCCGACACGGTGTCGGCTGTTGCAGCGGCGGGGTTGGCGGGATTGGCGGTGGGCGCAGGCAGCGCCGTCATGATCGAGCGCCACGAGACCCTTTGCCGTGCGGATGCGGCGGGTGTTTTTGTGGTGGGTGCCGATCAGCGCCTTGCCGAGCAGCCGGAGTCCGGTGCGCGTCTCGCGCAGCCGCTTACGCTCGAGGAGATGATGGCGTGGCCGGTGCTATCGGTGGTGTCGCGACGCGCGCCGACGCCAGCCGATCGTCGCGACATCGCGGTCGGTCGCCGCCTGATGCCAGTGCTGCGGGCGCATGGGGCGGGAAAGGCTGCGGTGATCGTGCGCGAGCATGTGTTGGCGGTGGCCGGCGCGTTGCCTGTCGATCGCGTCGTGGCGGGGCTGGGTCGCACGCCGAGTTGGGGCCGGCGCACGTTTCAGGGGCAGATCGGCGTGCTCGCGCTCGACATTGCGGATGTGACGCTGGACTCGACGCAGGATTTGCCGACGCTCGAGATTTTTCGCGCGGCCATGGCAGCGGGCCTCGGGGGTATCGTGTGCCTGGGTGGGCCGATCCCCGAAGGTATGCGCGCCGATCTCATCGGGTGGGCCAAGGATGCCAAGATTTTCTTGATGGCGGAGGAGCTACCGCAACCGTTAGCCGATCTGTCGGGGGACCGCTGATGCTGCCCGCCGTCACCGCCGATGCAGCGCGCGAGCGAACGATATTCCTGGTCGCCGGCGAGCACTCGGGCGATGCGCTCGGCGCGAAACTGATGGCGGCCGTTTCGGCGTCCAACTGCGGGCCCGTGCGCTTTGCCGGTGTCGGTGGTCCGTTGATGGACGCGCAGGGGATGCGCTCGCTGTTTCCGCTGTCGGACGTGGCGATCATGGGCATCGGCGCCATTCTCGCGAAGCTGCCGCACCTCTATCGTCGCGTGTGGCAGACGGTGGATGCAGCCATCGCTGCCGATCCCGATGTGGTCGTCATCATCGACAGCCCCGAATTCACGCATCCGATCGCGCGGCGCCTGCGGCGTCGCCGGCCCGACATTGCGATCATCGACTACGTGAGCCCCAGCGTGTGGGCGTGGCGGTCGGGTCGCGCGCCTCGCATGCGCGCTTATGTCGATCACGTCTTGGCGTTGTTGCCGTTCGAACCTGCGGAGTACGTGCGGCTCGGGGGGCCGCCGTGCACCTACGTCGGCCATCCGTTGATCGAGCGGCTGGACTGGATCGCGGCTCTCGAACCCGCGCCGCTGGCGCAGCGCTTGGGGCTATCGACAACGAGCCCCGTGCTCGTCGTTCTGCCGGGCAGCCGGCGGTCGGAGGTCGAACGGCTGGTCGGCGTGTTCGGCGCAACGATCGAGCGGCTGATGCAGCACGGGGTGACGCCGCAGATGATCGTGCCGACGATCGGTCATCTGCGCGATCTCGTGGCGGAGCGCGTGCGCGCGTGGCCCGTGGTGCCGCATCTCGTGTCCGACGAAACCGATAAGTGGCGCGCGTTCAAGTTGGCGCGCGCGGCGCTGGCGGCGTCGGGCACCGTGGCGCTCGAGCTGGGACTGGCTGGCACGCCGATGGTGGTGGGCTATAAAGTGGATGCCGTGCTGGCGTTCGTCGTGCGCCGCATGGCGACGGCGACGACGATCATTCTGCCCAACCTCATTCTGGAGCGGCACGTGTTTCGCGAATTCGTGCAGGAGGACTGCACGCCCGACACCTTGGCGAGCGCCCTGCGCGACGTGATGGCGGACGGTCCAACGCGCACGGCGCAACTGGCGGCGTTGGCCGAGCTGCCCGGACGCATGGCGATTTCCGAGGGCACGCCCAGTGAAGCGGCGGCGCGCATAGTGATGCGCGCGGCGGATCAAGGCGCGCAGAAGCGCGCGGCGGTTGGCGTCGTATGACAGGGCGGTCCGTTGTCATCAGCGGCGTGAGGCGGCTTCGCTGGTCGAACGCGCAACTCATCCTTTGCGCCGTGCTCGCGGTGACCCTCACCCCATCGCAGGCGCGCGCCCAATCTCAGCCGCAGGCTCAGGCGCAAACGCCGTCGCGGCACTTGGCCTGCGCACGTGGCGCCCTCGAGGTCTGCCAAAGTCTGGTAGATCAACTGCGCATTGCACCGGGCGTGCGGGAAGCGGCGAAGCAACTCCTCGCCGAGGTGCAGGAGGGCATCACCCGATGTGATCGTGGTGAGGCAGACGCCTGCATCGAACTGCTCGAGCGCTATCCCGATTTGCCCGCGTCTGTTCGTGACAGTCTCGCCTCGGCGATTGCGCGTGCGAAGTCGAAGTGAGGATGCAAGAAAAACTGCTTTTCCGGCACGTGTTGCCGGGATCCCTCTCTCGGCTGGGTGCGGAGAGTGCGGCGCGCTGGATCCCGCCAATAAATCGCGGGATGACAAAGGAATTGCTTACTTCGTCGGCGTTGCGTCTGCGGATTTTGGCGTCTGGTCGGCTTTGAAGAAGACGTCGACGCGCATGCCCGGCAGCAGTGGGGTGCCGGGTTCCAGATTGATCTGGACCTCGAGGGTGTCGTGATCGTTGGGACGGCGCGGGCCCTTCTGGGCGATGCGACCGGGGCTCAGCGACTGCGCCAACGAGGCAACCGTGCCGGCGAAGTTGCGGCCCGGATAGGCATCGGTCTTCACCGTCACGGCCTGACCGACAGCGACCTTGGCGAGATCGCGCTCCTCGACTTCAGCGCGCACGCGCAATGCCGATAAATCGCCCATGACGATGAGCGTCTGCTCTGGAGATGCCGAGGCCAGCTCCCCCATGCGCACCTGAACTTGCAACACGGTGCCGTCGCTCGGTGCGCGAAGGCGCGTGCGCTCCAACGCGGCCATGGCAAGCTGCACGTCGGCGCGCGCGGCGGTGACGGCGGCTTCGACGCGGGTCTGCTGGGGCATGTTGGCCGCCGTCTGGTTGCGGCGGTGAACCGCGCGTTCCTGCTCGACTTTGTCGGTGGCCGCAGCGACGGCGGCGCGTTGCGCGGTGACGGTCTCGTCGGTGACACCGGCCGTGCCGGCGCGACGCTGCTTGATCATCCGGTCGAGGTCGAAACGCTGGTTGAGCAGCGCGCGTTCAGCGGCGGCGACGGCGTCCTCCGATTGGCGACGGTCGAGCGCGGGGCGCGGCGTGGTTTCCGCATCGCGGTCGCGTCGGCGCACGGCAACCTCGGCTTCGGCAGCGTTGAGGCGGGCGCGCAAATCGTCATCATCGAGCGTGAGCAGCAGATCTCCAGCACGCACCTGATCGTTGACACTGACCGCAACGTCGGCGACGCGCGCAGCCATCAGCGAACTCAGTCGCACTTCGCCGCCTTTGGGCTCGATACGGCCGGGCGCGGTGGCGGTCCATTCCGCTTTAGGGACGGCTTGCGCGGGTTGCGCGGAGCTGGGTAGTGAGCTGCCGTAATTGGTCACGGCGAACGCTGCGCCACCCGCGATGGCCGCGACGACGAAAAAGCCGAGAAAGATGGATTTCATGCTGGCCATAACGATTTAGGCCTCCTGTTTGACCGGTTTGCCGGCCCGCGCGTGCCGTGCGTGTTTTGATTCACTTCGGCCGCTACCCCGTTTCGGTTTGGGCGGACGCTCGGTTTGCATCAAGCCATCCTCGATATGCACGATCCGGTTGGCGAATTCGATGGTCCGCGTGTCGTGGGTCACCGCAAGAACGGCGCGTTTGGGGTCGCGCGCGAGCTGGGCGAGCAGCGCCATGACGGCTTGGCCGTTCTCGCTGTCCAAAGCCGCCGTGGGCTCGTCGGCAAGAACGAGCGAGGGCTCGCCCGCGATGGCCCGCGCGATCGCCACGCGTTGCTGTTCGCCACCGCTCATTGTGCGCGGGTAGGCGTTCAGGCGATGCTCGAGGCCGACCGACACCAGTGCTTCGCGCGCCATGACGGACGCCGCCTTGCTGTCGAAGCCGCGCACATCGAGCGCCAGCCGCACGTTCTCGTGCGCAGTCAACGTGGGAAAGAGGTTGTAGGATTGGAACACGTAGCCGATGTGTTTGCGTCTGAGCGCGGCGAGACCCTCGGGCCCCAATCCCGCCGTCGATTGGCCCGCGACCGACAGCGTGCCTTCGGTCGGCGACAGAATGCAGCCGACGATCGACAGCAGCGTCGTTTTGCCGGACCCCGATGGCCCCATCAGCAAGGTCAGCTCGCCGGGATTGATCACGAGATCAACACCCTTCAGCGCTTTCACACGGCCTGCGCCCTGGCCGAGCTCCATCACGATATTGCGGGCTTCGACGACCGGTGTCTGGCTCATCGCGCAAACACCATGGCCGGATCGATCTTCGTCACCTTGACGATTGCCGCGAACGCGGACACCGCGCACATGGCGATCGTGAGCCCCAGAAGCGTAGCCGCGAGCCCCCAGGTCATGACGATCGGCAATGCGGACCCTGCACTCGCTTCGACCACCACGAGCGCAATCGCCATGCCGAGCAGGTAGCCGATGAACGCGGAAAGTGCGGCTTGCAGCAGAATGACGCGATGAATGTAACCCGCGGACGAGCCGAGCGCGCGCAACGTCGCGAACTCGTTCAAATGATCCTTAGTGCTCGAGTACAGCGTCTGCCCGACGATGACGGTGCCGACGAGGATACCCAACAGCGCACCGCCGATCAGCGCGATGCCGGCGCCTGTCGCAAAGAGCCAATGATCGAGACTGCGATCGCGGAATTCGGCCTTGGTCAGAACTTCCCGCCCCGGCAAACGCTCGAGGATCGCGGCGCGGGCCTGCTCGACATCGGCGTCCGGTGCCAGCTTGACCAATAGAAACGTCGACTGCTCACTGGGCATCGAAATGATCGAACGGGCGCGATCGATCGTCGTGAACACGTAGGGTGCCGTCGTGAAGGATCGGATGCCGTCGGTCAGCGCCGCGATTTTGACGCGCGTGGACTCGATCTGCGCCGTGTCGCCGATCTTGCTGGCGCCGAGATTCTCCAGATAGGTGCGATCGACCGCGACGGCATCGGGTGCTTCGATGTTGCCAGCCCGGCCCTCGACGATGTTCCAGGGGGTGAGCGCGCCGCGCGTGGGATCGGTGCCCACGACCACGACGAGCGTCGATCCGCCACCGGGTTTGCGCCATTCGGCGAAGTTGGCGATCAGTGGTTCCGCTGCCTGAACGCCCGGCACCGACAAGGTGAGATGGCGTTCGCGACCGGGCAAGGTGCCCGCTTCCTCGAAACTCTTGGCGCCGTAGGACGTCACCCACAGCTCGGCATTGGAATTTTCGATCATGCTGATGATCATCTTACGCGCGCCGAGGTAGAGGCCGAGCTGTACGGCCACGAGCACGATTGAAAACAAAATCCCAACCAGCGTCACGGTCAGCCGGACGCGATCGTGGAAAAGGTTGCGATAAGCAAGAGTGAGAACCATTGAGCACCGGTTACAGAGGCAGTGTGGCCGTCCAGAGGCGCATTGCGCCGCCACACCGGTCGTTTGGCTGGGTTCGGGGCAATCCGAGCCTAAGTCGCAAGCCGCAGATGAACCACCTTCGCCTTCGGCATTCAAGGGTAAAGGTCGATG
This sequence comes from Hyphomicrobiales bacterium, assembly GCA_031406575.1. Classification (GTDB taxonomy): domain Bacteria; phylum Pseudomonadota; class Alphaproteobacteria; order Rhizobiales; family Hyphomicrobiaceae. Next base: position 5,648 of record JANOHP010000140.1, on the reverse strand, counting down.
TTTGCCCGGCTTACGGGTTCTTCGACGGTCGAGACGATCGACTGACGCACTTGGGTATTTCGGAGCGCAGTGCCGGCTTCGCAAGGCTGGGCGCGCAGAATTGCGTCGCCTTGCCGCTGCCAATTTCAGGCGTATATACCCCATCTCCCATTGGAATGCTGAACGATTCGGCACTGAATAGGGTTTGGATCCGATGCACGAGACACCTCATCGAACCGGCATCTTGCCGGCATTTGGCAAGGCCATCGGCGTTGCGGCACTGGTTTTCGCTGCAACGCTGACATCGGCGGGGGCGCAGGCGCCGCCTCCGGCAAAAAAGTCGACCTCTGCTCCCGCAGCCCCCCCACCTCCGGCTGCCGTCGTGGCGCCCGTACCCGAGGGCCTCGTCGGCGTCTGGCTCGACCACACGGGTCGTGGCGCCGTCGAGATCGTACCGTGTGCCAGCGAATTGTGCGGTCGCATCGTGTGGATGAAGGAGCCGCTCGACAAGACCGGAAAACCTCTGGTCGATGGCCAGAACAGCGACAAGGCGCGACGCGCCGCACCGATCTGCGGCTTGCAGATCATCGGCGGCTTGAAGCAGCAGCGCGACGGCTCGTGGGACAACGGTTGGATTTACGATCCCGAGCAAGGCGAGAGTTTCGACCTCGAGGTGCGCCTGCTGCAGGACCAGAGCCTGCAGGTGAAGGGCTACAAGGTCGTGAAGTTCTTGAACGAGACCTTCAAATGGCAGCGACTGGCAGAAACGCCCGGGCCGCGATGCGCCACGTGACCCATTCGTGACGGACCATCCCGTCGTCGAGCTCAAAGCGGTCGACCCGATCGGTCGTGGTCGCGTCGAGCGTTGGCTGCGATCGCCCAGCGTCGCCGACTGGTGGGGTGGCACGTCGGCCGGCGAAGCGCGCGTGCGGCTCGCCCTGACGAGCGAGGCCGCCATCTGCCGGATGGTGAGCCTGGATGGTGTACCGATCGGCTATGGCCAAGCCATGGACGCCATCGCCGGCGGCGCGTCGAGCGCCGACTTGCCCCCCGGCACCTGGGAATGCGATCTGTTCATCGGCGAGGAGATCCATCGGGGTCGGGGCTACTGGTCGCTCGCACTGGACCAACTGGCCACCGAAGTTTTGTCGACGACGCTCGCCTTGGCGTGCGCCGTGGTGGTCCCCCTGCGCAACGAACGCGTTGCCCGCGCCGCCGAACGCATCGGCTTCCGCTGGACCCGCATCATCGCCCTGCCTCGCGGCGGCCCCTCGTGGATCATGCTCCGCGATCGGTCGAATGGGTGAGGGACGCGGACATGTCATCGGGTGTGTTGCTGGAGGTGGTCGCGCAGCGTCGAGCCTGCGTCGTCGGGGCGATTTTCGCCCCGGCCTCCGTCATCGACCAATCGCAGGTGCTGTCGAAGGCGCCCTCCATCCGCCAGCCCGCGACGTGATTGCCGGGGCCGAGCCAGAACACGGCCAATTGCATCTGGCGTTTTCTCTGAGGCACGACGGTCCGCCCGGTTGGACTGCCGTCGCAGGTCTGGGAGATACGATCGCAAATTGCGCGTCGGCGACGACCAGCGAGTGGGAACGCAAACAGTCGTCGGCGAGCGCTTGCCCTGAGCCGTCCGTGCGGCATAGGCTGGGGCGACCCAGGCAGCTGGTCCTGGTACGGGGGAGGCACGCATGCTCGATCTCATCATTCGCGGCGGTGACGTCGTCACACCACACGGCGTGATCACGGCCGATGTGGCGATTTCCGGCGAGACGATCGGCGCGATTGCAGCGCCCGGCGCGCTGCCGACGGGGAGCGCACGTGAAATCCAGGCGGCGGGCAAAATCGTCATGCCGGGCGGCGTCGATCCGCACGTGCACTTGCATCACCAGTGGACGATGCCCGACGGCAAACCGATGACCACGGCAGGCCCCGAGCAGGTCGGCAAGGCGGCGCTCTACGGTGGCACCACGACGTTCATCGATTTCGCCTACTGGCGCGAGGGCCAGACCGCGCTCGAGGGCATCGAGTCGCGCGACAAGGATTTCGTCGGTAAGAGCCCGTGCGACTGGGCCTATCACATCATGCTGCATTCCGAGCCCCACCACACCTTCAGCGGGCAGCTCGCGGAGGCCATTCAGGCTGGCTATCCGACGCTGAAGATGTTCACCACCAACATTCTGCCGTCACGCAGCGGCCGCATGATCGACTTCGGCGATATCTGGGAAGCGTTCCAGGTGCTCGCCGCCAACGGTGGCATGGGCGTCATCCACGCCGAAGACAACGATCTCGTCATGCACATGTATGCCAAGCTGATCCGCGAGGGGCGCGTCGGCTTCGAATATCTGTCGCAAGCCCACAGTCAGCTCTCGGAGGATTTGAGTTTCCGGCGCGTGTTGCGGCTGGCCGAGTCGGTGCCGGGCACGGCGCTCTACATGATGCACGTGTCGGCGGGCACGGGCGTGCAGGCCATTCGCGAGTATCAGGCCAAGGGGCTGCCGATCTACGGCGAGACGCTGCACCAGTACATGCTGTTTTCGGACGAGGACTATAAACGCCCGAACGGACAGATGTATCACACCTATCCCTCGCTCAAGTCGAAGGCGGACCAGAAGGAGCTGTGGGCGGGCACGCTCGATGGGTCAATCAACTGCGTGGCGACGGACGAGCTGTGCTGCACGCTGAAAGAGAAGATCGCCGGCAACCGCATCGACGACACGACGGGCGGCAACTCCGGCGTCGAGCCGCGCTTGGCGGTCATGTACACGGAGATGGTGGCGCGGCGCGGCTACTCGCTGGAGCGCTACGTCGATCTCGTCTCCACCAACGCGGCCAAGATCATGGGGCTGTATCCGCGCAAAGGCTGCCTCGCCGCCGGCAGCGACGCCGACATCACGATCCTCGATCCCTCCCGCCGCGGGAAAGTACGCGCCGCCGACCTGCACGAGACCGACTACACCCCCTGGGAAGGCCACGACATCTTCGCCTGGCCCACGGTCACCATCCTGCGCGGGAAAGTAATGGTGGAGAACGGCGAGTATCTGGCGAGCGCCAAGGATGGGAAATATTTGAAGCGCAAGATTCCGGGCGAGATTTTGGAGGGGAAGAGGTTTTGAGACCTTTTAGCCGTTTGGCTCACGAGCCAGTGACAGCACCCTTCGCCAATTGCGCCTGACTTTCGCAAAGGAGTTTTGCAAATGACCAATCTCATGAAGAGCCCGGCAGTTCAGAACCCGCTCGATCGTGCCAGTGGAATGAATGAAAGTAGCGGGAATGCTCGCCTCAAGATCATTACGCGTGACCTGCTCGAGGCGATCATGGCGATCATCGAGAAGCACGATGTATCGGAAAGCGAATTCTGGCAGGCGGTGAAGTTCTTGCAGGATGGCTCGGGGGAATTCGGGCTAATTGCACCCGGGGTCGGTCTCGAACACTTCCTCGACCTCCATATGGATGGCAAGGACGCAGCAGCGGGGCATACTGGCGGGACGCCGCGCACCATCGAAGGGCCGCTTTATGTCGAAGGCGCGCCGTTGGTTGAAGGCGATGTAAACCTTTCGAGCGACCCGGACGACACTGAGACCCTCAGCATGACCGGAGTCGTGACCGGCACTGACGGCGCACCGGTCAAGAATGCCGTTCTTCACGTTTGGCACGCCAATTCCAAGGGCTTCTATTCGCATTTTGACCCAACTGGCCAACAGACGCCGTTCAACAATCGCAGGCGAATCAAGCTCGGCGACGACGGCCGCTATACATTCCATTCGAAGATGCCGCGAGGCTATAGCTGCCCTCCTGGAGGCGCTTGCGAGAAACTCATGCTGCCCCTGGGACGCCGTGGTGATCGACCCGCACATGTGCACTTCTTCGTCGAAGCGCCGGGCTATCGCACGCTGACCACGCAGATCAATTTCGGCGACGATCCATTGGCAGCGACGGACTTCGCATTCGGCACTCGCGAGGGGTTGCTGCCAATTCCCAATCGCCAAGGCGGTCGGGTCCACGTGGGTTTCGATTTCGTGTTGCAGAAGTCCAAGTCAGTCGACGATCAAGCCTTCTCGGCGCGGCCACGATTGCGCGCCTGAGGAAATCGACGTGTGGAATTTTTTTGGGCTCGAGCGTAGTGTGACCCTACATCCACGGCACTCCCGGAATTGTCGGGCGCGGCCAAGGGGATTCGACGCCACGGCGAATGCGGCGACACACCGTGCGCTTGCAATTCACATCGACCAAATAGCGCACTGCTTGATATCGCGCGCGGTCGCCAAGCCGGATTTCCTGGTGGTCCACCCCCAGATTTCGTCCGACATCGCCCAGCTCATCCCAGCCCACCTCCCACACCTTCACCCAAGCAATCGCCCGTTAAGCATTTCTGGCTATTGAACACCCCGCACACACAGGCTTGTTTCGGTTGCATAACCTGGTTTCCAGGCCCGAACTGCATCCGACGTTGAGTAAAGGTAGAGTAAATGAATTTTGGCAATCTACTGGTGGGCAAGGGGCTGGTTTCGGCGGACGACATCAACCAGGCGATCAATCATCAGAATGCGAATGGGGGCCGGCTCGGCGACAGTATCGTGGCGCTTGGCCTCTTGACCAAAGAGCAGATCGACGAGGTGCTGGCCGATGCGCCGCAGATGCCGATGACGGTCGCCGGCACGGGCATCGATCCCGTATTGCTGCTCGAATTGACCATCAAGGGCATGTATTCGGAAAATCTCGAGACGGCGTCGCAGTTGGCCGAAGCGCTGAAACTGTCCAGCACGATCGTCAACCAGCTGCTGCTGGAGGCCAGGGAACGCAAACTCGTGGAGTCGATGGCGGCGGCGACCAGCGGCGGATTGAAGGGAGAAATGCGCTTGGCCCTGACCAAGGCCGGGCGCGAATGGGCTGCCGAGGCGCTGAAGCGCGGCCAATACTTCGGGCCAGCACCCGTGTCGCTCAAGGACTACCAGGAGCGCATCCTGCGCCAGCGCGTCACCAATGAAATCGTATCGCGCGAGAGGCTGGACCAGGCGTTTGCTGGCCTCGTCATGACCGAGCGCTTCGTGAGCCGGCTGGGACCGGCGGTCAATTCAGGAAACGCCATTCTCATTTACGGGCCCGCTGGCAACGGCAAGACGACCGTTGCCGAGATCGTCGGCAAGTTGTTCCAGGATGTCATTTACGTCCCCTTCTGCGTCGACATCGACGGCGAGATCATGAAGGTCTTCGATCCGACCGTTCATCACGTCGTGGAGGACACGTCCAAGCAACAAGCTGCGTCGAACCTGCGCCGCAGCCGCATCGATCCGCGCTGGGCTGCCTGCTACCGGCCGATGGTGATCACGGGCGGTGAATTGACGATCGAGATGCTCGATCTGAAATACAATCCGGTCGCCAAGTTCTACGAGGCGCCGCTGCACATCAAAGCCCTGAACGGGACCTTTGTCATCGACGATTTCGGCCGTCAACGCGCCAAGCCCGAAGATATTCTCAACCGCTGGATCGTGCCGCTGAACAGCCGCGTCGATTATCTGACGTTGCATACCGGCAAGAGCGTGATGATCCCGTTCGACGAGATCGTGATTTTTTCGACCAACATGCATCCCAACGATCTGATGGACCCCGCCTTCCAGCGCCGTATCAGTTACAAGCTGGAAACCGTGGAGCCGCCAGAGGAGCAGTTC
>JANOHP010000071.1:0-14519 GCA_031406575.1 Hyphomicrobiales bacterium | reverse complement strand
AGCGGCGTCATCCACTGCTTGCGGACCTTCTCGTTACGCCAGTCGCGCGACTTGGCGTCGTAGTAAGCGGCGGCGACCTCGCCGAAGGTGCGGATCGCCTGTTTTGCAATCCGCTCAGCCTCGCGGCACTCGAGCGGATTGCGTTTGGCGTTGATTTCTTTCCGCCAGCTTGCTGCCTGTTCGCGGGCCTCTGCCAACGACACTGTGTTGACAGGACCGAGCCCCATCTCCTTCAGCCTGCCCTGCCAGCGGAACAGAAACACCCATCGGCGCCGCTCTGTTGCGCCGTCTCTGGAAATCGAGAGATAGAGCCCACCCCCATCGGCGTGTCGGCCGGGCTTGTTCAGGACCGCCACCGCACGCGCGCTCAGTCTGTCCACTTTCCGAGCCATCCGCCCCTCGCGCATTTCGCTGCGGCCCCAATACCGGCCCCAACAAATGGCACGGATTTGAGCGGACAGGGAAGGATGAATAGGAACTAATACACTGACAAATATCTTGATGTCAGCAAGTTACGGGGACGTTTGCGGGATGCTGCGGACTCTAGTTTGGCGCCTACCGGGTGCGCCAGATTTCCTGAACCGACTAGCGCAACGATCCGAGCGGAGCTGAGCTGGTGACGAGTGAATCCCTCATGACCACAGTCCGACTTCATCGCGTGTTGGCGACCAAGCCCGAAAAGGTCTACCGGGCCTTCCTCGAGCCCGATGCTCTGGCCCAGTGGTTGCCACCGCACGGGTTCACCTGTCGGGTTCATCACATGGACGCGAAGGTCGGTGGCACGTTCCGCATGTCGTTCACCAACTACACGACGGGCAACAGCCATGCGTTCGGCGGCGACTACCTCGGCCTCGTGCCGCACGAGCGGATTTGCTATACGGACACCTTCGACGACCCCAACCTGCCCGGCGAAATGCGGGTGACAGTCACCCTCACCAAAGTCTTGGTCGGCACCGAGCTGCACATCGAACAGGCGGGCATTCCGTCCGCTATCCCTGTGGAAGCGTGTTATCTGGGCTGGCAGCAATCTCTGGCCAAACTCGCCCGCCTCGTCGAACCCGACATTCCCGGGTAAGACGTGAGGCCGTGTCCTCACCCCCCACCCGCCAATGCTTCGGCCAGGATATCGAAAACAACCCGAACCCTGCGGCTGGTGTGCAGTTCGCGGTGGGTGACGAGCCATACCGGCACCGGGATGGCTGGAATGTCGGGGAGCACCCGCACGATACCTGGAGTGCGATCGGCAATCGCGCTCAGCATCGCACCAATGCCCAGGCCGCGCCGAACCATTTCCCAAACGACGACACCGTTCTCCGAGGCGATGCGAAACTGATCCCCCCCACTGGCAAAGCCGAAAACCGACAAATGCTCGACAAAGCGCTCGATCGGCTCGAAGGCCAGCAGGTCCGCCGCCGACAGATCGGTAACCGAGCGGGGCATTGCGTTCGCCGCGACCCAGGCCTCCGCTGCATAGAAATGCGCGGTCATGTCGCGAACGCGTCTGCCGATCAGATCGGGTTCGGTCGGTTGCAAGTGGCGGATCGCGATATCGGCTTCGCGTCGTCGCAGATCACTGATGGCATTCGAGGCGACGACGACCAGCGTGATCTGTGGTGCCTGCTGACGAATGCGCGCGACGATGTCGGGCAGGAGATAGACGGCAATCGCATCGGTGGCCGAGATGCTGACGCGGCCGTGGATGTCCTCTGCTCTGCCGACGGCAGCCAGCGCCAACGAGTCGGCTGCCCACACCATCGCCTGGGCATGCTCCAGAAGACTGAGCCCGGTTTCTGTCAACACCAGTTTCTTGCCGACCCGCTCGAACAAGGTCACACCCAGTGCGCGTTCCAAGGCAGCGACTTGTCGTGACAACGTCGGCTGCGTCAGACCGAGCTTGCGAGCGGCAGCCGACAGGGAGCCGGCATTTGCCGTGAAGCAGAAGGCGCGTGCCAGGTTCCAATCAATCTCTTTCATGCATTTTTGTATATCGAAGCTGCATTTTTTCGCAATTTCCAAGATTTCTGCATGTGTTACGCCTTTGTTTCGAAGGAGATCGCCATGACCCGACTTACCGAAGACGCCCGCTTCTGGGATCGAGTCGCGCGGAAATATGCGACCGATACAATCAATGACCCCAGCGGTTACGAGCGCACCTTGGATCGCACCATCCACTACTTGAAGCCCACCGACACGGCACTCGAACTCGGCTGCGGCACTGGCACGACCGCGTTGCGGCTCGCCCCGCACGTTGCCCGCATCGTGGCAACCGATCTCTCGGGAGAAATGATTGCGATCGCGCGGGAAAAAGCGATGGCCCAGGGGTGTGCGAATGTCGCGTTCGCTGTCACTACTGCGGAGTGCACGCCCCAACCGAACACCTCGTTCGATGCCGTCCTCGCCTTCAATCTGTTGCATCTCGTCGCCCAACGAGAGGCCGTGATCGCGCACGCGTATAAGATCCTGAAGCACGGTGGCCTGTTCCTCTCGAAGACACCGTGCATTGCCGAAATGAACCCGCTCATTCGTCTCGCGGTGCCCGTGGCGCGGCTCGTCGGCAAAGCCCCCCATGTCTCGTTCTTCGCAGCCGCCCAACTCGAGAGCGAGATCGAAGCCGCGGGCTTTACGATCATCGAGCGCGCGCGACATGGCTCCGGACGCAAGGACGCCCGCATCTTCATCGCCGCGCGGAAATCCGAGGCTGGGCTGAACTGATCCTCGACGCCACGCTCCGGCAAGGGGCACCCGAATTGATACTCCCTGTCCCCCCATGATGGACCTCTCGCCCCACGCCACCTGCCGACTCCACCTTGTCGCCCCGCCGTGCAGCCTTTATGACTTTCATCGGGACAAGTCCGGACATTCGAGCCCCTCGTCGGTGCTCGCGTCCTGCCGAGGGAGTTCAATCGTGAGCGAGAGCATCGTCGCCGAAACGGCCGCGCGCATATTTGCCGACCTCGCCGATCCACAGACCGTCAATGCGGCCAAGACCCAAGAGTGGCGTGGCCCCTTGTGGGCGGCCCTCGAAGAGGCGGGATTGACGCTCGCGTGGGTGCCCGAAGAGCTGGGGGGCGCGGGTGCCGATCTCGCCGACGGGTTCGAGGTGCTGACGGTTGCGGGCCGGTATGCGACGCCAGTGCCGCTGGCCGAAACGCTGCTCGCGGGGTGGCTGCTCACGCAAGGCCGCATCGCCTCGCCGGCCGGCGCCATGACGCTCGCGCCCATGCGGCCCAAGGATCGTATCACGCTCAACCCGGACGGCACGCTTACGGGTCGCGCGCGGGCCATTCCGTTCGCCGAGGCGGCAGCCCATATCGCCGTGCTCGCCCATGGCGCAAAGGGGCCTGTCATCGCCCTCGTCGAGACGCGCGCGGTGCGTGTGGGCGAAGGCACGAACCTCGCCAAAGAGGCGCAAGGCGATGTCACCTTCGACAAAACGCATCCCCTGGCCGTCGCCGATGCGCCGAAGGGCTTCGACCAAACGGCGCTCATGCTGATGGGTGCCACGGCGCGCAGCCTCGAGACGGCTGGCGCGCTGGAGGCCATTCTCGCGATGGCCGTGCGCTATGCGGGCGAACGCGTTGCCTTCGAAAAACCGATCGGCAAGTTCCAAGCGGTGCAGCACGCGCTCGCCCGCCTCGCGGGTGAAACCGCCGCCGCCAGCACAGCCGCCACGTCGGCCGCCGATGCCATCGCCACCACTACGGCATTCCCTTTCGACGACGGCGTCTTCCTCGAGGCCGCTTCCGCGCGCATTCGCTCCGCCGAAGCCGCCACCGAGGGGGCCGCCATCGCGCACCAGGTGCACGGCGCCATCGGCTACACGCGCGAGCACATTCTGCACCGCTTCACGCTGCGCCTGCTCACCTGGCGCGATGATTTCGGCAACGAAAGCCAATGGGCCGTCGACCTGGGCAACCGCGTGGCCGCCGGTGGCGCCGACGAACTGTGGCCACTCGTCGCCTCCCGCTGATTTTCTCCTCTCTCGTTTCGCTCGAACGGCAGGAACTCCCCATGACCGCCGCCTTGACCTTCGACCCGATCCGCCTTCCCAAGGAATGCGAAGAGCTGCGCCAGGAGGTTCGCGCCTTCCTGCGGGAGGAAGCCGCCACCGGCACCTTCAATCCCAACAAAGTCGACGAGGACATGTTCAACGACGCGTTCAGCCGCAAAGTCGGCAAGAAAGGCTGGATCGGCATCACCTGGCCGAAAAAGTATGGCGGCCACGAGCGCAGCTTCCTCGAACGCTACGTCATTACGGAAGAATTTCGAGTCGCCAATGCGCCTGCGCGCGTCTTCTTCACCGCCGATCGCCAGTCCGGCCCGATGCTGCTCAAGTATGCGCGCGAAGAGATCAAGCTCGACGTTCTGCCGCGCATCACGCGGGGCGAATGCTGCTTCGGCATCGGCATGAGCGAGCCGGGATCGGGGTCGGATTTGTTCGCGGCCAAAACGAAAGCCGCCAAGGTCGACGGTGGTTATCTCATCAACGGCACCAAGATCTGGACGAGCAACGCGCATCGCGCCGACTACCTGATCGCGATCTTTCGCACGTCACCGCCGACGAAAGAGAACCGCCGGCAAGGGCTCACCTCGTTTCTCGTCGACATGAAAAAAACCAAGGGCATCCAGTGCAACTCGATCGAACAGTTGTCGGGCGCGCGCGAGTTCAACGAGGTCGTCTTCACGGACGCGTTCATTCCAGAGTCCCACCAACTCGGCGAAATCGACAGCGCCTGGAAGCAGGCGACGAGCGAGCTGGCCTTCGAGCGCAGCGGTCCGGAGCGCTTCCTCGAGACGTTTTCGGTGCTGCCGGAATTGGTGCGGGTGTTGGGCGACAAGCCCGATCTGCGCGCCGCCGAGGGCCTCGGGCGACTGGTCGCGCAACTGCACACGCTGCGGCGCATGTCGGTGTCCGTCAACGGCATGCTGGCCGCTGGCAAGGAGCCTGTGGTGGAATCCTCGGTCGTCAAGGATCTGGGCACCATCTGGGAGCAGAAATTGCCGCACAAAGCCCGCGAAGTCGCCGCCTTCGTCGAGAGCGAAGACAGCGGCAACCGCATCGCCTTCGAAGAACACCTCGCCTACCAGACGACGATCGCCCCCAAACTCACCATCCAAGGCGGCACCACCGAAGTCCTACGCGGCATCATCGCGCGCGGACTGGGGCTGCGGTGATGATGCGGGCGCAGGCGTTGGGTTAGACGGCCTCTGCTCTCGGCCGTCGTAACCCAACAGAGACGGGGAGCGGCGTTGGGTTACCTAACCCAACCTACTGACATCGCGATTGTTTTGCGCGTATCTGTCGACGGCCGACATAAATGGTGGGGAGCAAAACACGACATGACCAGGAAACCCGACATCGGCGCGCTGCTCGAGCCGAAAACCGTGGCCGTCGTCGGCGCGGCGCCCATCGGCCAGGGGCTGCGCGGCCGCATCCTCGAATTCATGCTGCTGCATCCCTATGCCGGCAAGATCTACCCGATCAGCCGCAGCCACGCCGAAGTGCAGGGGCTCAAAGCCTATCCCTCGATCGAGGCGTGCCCCACGTCGGTCGATCTGGCGATCCTCATTATTCCGGCCAAGTTCGTGGCCGAAGAACTCGAGCGCTGCGGCAAGGCCGGCGTCAAGGCCGCCGCCATCATCAGCTCGGGCTTTGCCGAGGAACCCGGTGAAGCCGGCGCCTCGATGCAGGCAAACCTCAAAGCCATCGCCGCGCGCTACGGTATGGCCGTCACGGGCCCCAACTCCGAGGGCTTCGCCAGCATCGACAGCGCGCTGCTGCCGACGTTCAGCCCGGTTGCTGGCCCGTCAGACATTCCGTTGCTGCCCGCCAATCGCAGCAATGGCCGCGTCGCCGTCGTGGCACAATCGGGCGGCATGGGGTTCTCCTTCTTCGACCGGGGTCGGCCCAAGGAAATGGCGTTCGACTACATCGTCACCACCGGCAACGAAGCCGTGCTCGAGACCTTCGACATCGTCGAACACCTGATCGACGCCGACAAGACGGACGCCTTCTGCCTGCTCATCGAAGACATCAAGACGCCCGAGACCTTCCGGCGCGTCGCCGAAAAAGCGCTGCGGGCAGGCAAACCGATCATTCTCAACAAGATCGGCAAGACGGACGCGGGCGCGCGCGCCGCCGCCTCACATACGGCGGCGCTTGCCGGCTCCTACAGCGCCTTCCAAGCCTTGGCGCAGCGCTACGGCATCATCGAAGGCAACCACGTCGAAGAAATGGTCGACATCGCCAACGGCTTTCTCGCGTGGCGTGGACGCCTGCCCAAGGGCCGCCGTATCGGCATCTGCACGGGGTCGGGCGGCGGTGGGGCGTGGCTGTCGGACGCCTGCACGCAAGCGGGCCTCGAAGTGCCGCCGCTCGATGCCGCGACGCGCAAAATCATCGACGTGCATCTGCCGCCCTACGGCTCGTCGGCCAATCCCGTCGATGGCACCGCGCAGGCCATCCGCCAGATCGGCTATGCGGGTCTGGCCGGTCCGCTCGAGAAATCTCCCGTCATCGACGGCGTCATCTGCATCATGAGCGCGCGCGCCGCCGAGCACCTGACGCACGAGCGGGAAAAGCTCGCCGCTTTGAAACGCGAGGCGACCAAGCCGATCCTGATGTGGACCTACACGAACCCGCATCCCGACGCCGTGAAGGTGTTGTCGGATGCGGGCTTTGCGCTCTACGGCAACATGCAGTGCGTCGTCTCGACCATGGGCCACATGGCGGATTACCGCGAGCACCGCGAAAAATTCTTGAAGGTCCAGGAGATCTGGTCGCCCGCCGGTGACGCCCGGCAGCGCGTCGCCACCGCTCTCGCCAAAGCCGGTCCCGTGCTGACGGAAGCCGACGCCAAACCCCTGCTCGCCGCCTACGGTATCGGCTCGACGGCCGGCGAAAAGCTCGTATCCTCGCGGGACGACGCCATCGCGGCCGGCAAAGCCATCGGCAAGCCCGTCGCGCTCAAAGTCCAGTCGCCCGACATCCTGCACAAGACGGAAGCCGGCGCCGTCGCCTTGAACGCGCGCACGCCCGACGAGATCGCCGCCGCCTATGATCGCATCGTCGCCAGCGCCAAGTCCTACGCGCCAAAAGCCGCCGTACAAGGCGTGCTCGTGCAGGCCATGGCCGACAAGGGGCGCGAAGTGATCCTGGGCGTCAACCGCGATCCCCACTTCGGACCGATGCTGATGCTGGGGCTCGGCGGCGTCCACGTCGAGGTCCTGAAAGACGTGGTGTTTTCTCCCGTGCCGCTGTCGCGCGCCGATGCGTTTCGCCTGATCGACCGCTTGAAAGGTGCCAAGCTGCTCGACGCCCATCGCGGCATGCCAGCGGCCGACAAGCGCGCGCTGGCCGATCTGATCGTGCACCTGGGCCGCTTCGCGGCCGATCACGCCGACGCCATTGCCGAAATCGACCTCAACCCTGTGATCGTGCACGCGCAAGGTCACGGCGCCACGATCGTGGATGCGCTGGTGGTGAAGGTGGTGCCGACCTGATGTAGGCTCCCGGTCATGACGCGCCGCTTCTCTTCCTCACCTCGACCGACCGATCGTCCGATAGCCGAATAATTCACTAACCCAGCCCAGGAGCATCGCCATGGCCCAGTTCACCGACATCGCCGTCGAAAAATCCGGCAACATCGCCACCGTCGAGATTCGCCGCGCGCCGCACAACTTCTTCGATATGTCGCTGATCAAGCAGATCGCCGATGCGTTCGAAGGCTATGACAACGATGTCGACGTGCGCGCCATCGTGCTCTGCGCGGATGGCAAGTCGTTCTGCGCGGGGGCCAACTTCGGCAATGGCTCCAAGCTCGACAAGGATGGCAACCGGCCCAACGAGAACCAGATGGGTGGGCATCTCTATCAGGAGGCTGTGCGCCTCTTTCGCACCAAGAAACCCATCGTTGGCGCCATCCAGGGACCCGCCATCGGCGGCGGCCTCGGCCTCGCGCTGGTGCCCGATTTCCGCGTCACCTGTCCCGAGGGGCGTTTCTCGTCGAACTTCACGCGCCTGGGCTTTCATCCAGGCTTTGGGCTGACGCATACGCTGCCCGCGCTGATTGGCAAGCAGCAGGCGCATCTGATGTTCTTCACCGGTCGCCGCCTCACCGGTGAGGAAGCGGTGAAAATCGGCCTCGCCGACGTGCTCGTGCCGTCGGTCGCCGATGTGCGTCCCGCCGCCATCAAGCTCGCCACCGAGATCGCCGAAAGCTCGCCGCTGGCCGTCCAGGAAACGCGCGCCACCGTTCGTAAGGGCCTCGCCGACGCCGTCAAAGCGGCCACCGACCACGAGCTCGTCATCCAGAGCCAACTGCGCAAAACCGAAGATTTCAAAGAAGGCATCAAAGCGTATGCAGAGCGGCGGTCGGCGAACTGGCTGGGGCGGTAAATTAGAGGGGGAGTAGGGAATAGGGAGTTGGGAATAGCGCTCAACTCCGCACCCTCGATGTCCCTACACCCTCGGCGGTGGCGCGGTCGGGGATCCCTTCGATGCCGAGAGAACCACACCCAGGCACACCGACCGGAGGAACGCCCCATGGCCCGCCTGCCCTACCTCGAAAAGAAAGACCTCGCCCCCGAAAACCAGGATCTGCTCGCCCGCGAGATCACGCTCTTCAAGTGCATGACGCACAGCCCGAATGCGGCGCGCGCGTTCCAGGGTCTGGGCGGCTTCATCCGCCACAAGAGCAAGCTCGATGGGCGCCTCCGCGAGATCGCCATTCTGGCGGTCGGTTGGATCACGCAGGCCCCCTACGAGTGGTCGCACCACGTCAAGATCGGCCAGGACTTCGGCGTCACGGAAAACGATATTCGCGGCGTCATGGCGGAATGCGACGGCGCGGCCAGCGACCTCGAGCCCATTGCGAAGCTGATCATCACAGCCGCCCGTGAAATGACGACGGACCTTGCCGTCTCCGATGCGACCTTCGCGGCGCTTAAGGGCCACTTCAGCACCGAACACCTGACCGATCTCGTCATCACCCTGGCCTTCTACAACGCCGTCGTGCGCTACCTCGGCACCATGCGCATCGACGTCGAGCTCGATTATCAGCCCTACCTCGACAAGTTCCCGATGAGGAAAGCGATGTATTGAGATGGAGGTGTCAGGCCATTGGCGCAGGTCCAGTTTGTCGCTCGCTCAGGGTTGGGTCCTCGCGCCTAGGACAGTTCCTGCTTCCCGGACGAGACAGCGCGCCCGTGCCGCGCGGTTTCGATCCGGGATCGCTTCGGCTCCATTGGAACACCTCACGTGTGGGGGATCGCTGCGAACATGGGAAAGTGTGGTGATCAATGAGTTCCCACGTGATCCCGGATGATCGCGTGACGCACGCGCTCTCCGGGAAACAAGGGAGAAGTAGCGCCCTGCCCCCACCCCTCTCGCACTTCGATTTGATCGTCGGTCGAAAATAAATCGACCCCGACTTATCCCCGCGATCTCGGGCGGCGCTATAGTGCACGGCTGGGCGTCCACAGCGTCCGCAATTGCCGTTGCTCGAACCGAGGAAAATCGCTAGCGTGCGCAAACTGTTGAATTTCACAATGAATATGGCTGAGCCGCGGCTCGATCCGGCCAGCCTCGGGAGGACGACGATGACGATTTTGCGGACTGGCGCGCTGGCGCTGGCCACTCTCTTCGCGACCCTCGGCATGGTCGCTCCGGCGCTGGCCCAAAAGCAGGGCGGGACGCTGCGTATTTATCACCGCGACAGCCCCCCCAGCGCCTCGATCCACGAGGAAGCGACTGTCTCGACGAACCTGCCGTTCATGGGCGTCTACAACAACCTCGCCATCTACGATCAGACCAAGCCGATCAACTCGGTGGAAACGATCGTTCCCGACCTCGCCGAAAGCTGGTCGTGGGATGCCACCAACACCAAGCTCACCTTCAAGCTGCGTCAGGGCGTCAAGTGGCATGACGGGCAGGCCTTCACGTCGAAGGACGTGAAGTGCACGATCGATAAATTGACCGGTAAGGACAAGGACAGCTTCCGCAAGAACCCCCGCGCCATCTGGTATCAGAACGTCCAAGACGTGACGTTGAATGGCGACCACGAAGCAACCTTCGTCCTGGGTCGCCCGCAACCCGCCCTGTTGGCCATGCTGGCGTCGGGGTATTCGCCCATCTACCCCTGCCACGTCTCCTCGCGCGACATGCGTGTCAAACCCGTCGGCACTGGTCCCTTCAAGTTCGCGGAATTCAAAGCCAACGAGTCGATCCGGCTCGTGCGCAACACCGACTACTTCAAAAAGGGCAAGCCCTACGTCGACGCCATCGAGATGCGCATCATCCCGAACCGCTCGACACGCATCCTGGCCTTCCAGGCTGGCGACTTCGACATGACGTTCTCGCAGGACATCACGATACCCCTGTTGAAAGACATGAAGTCCCAATCACCCAATGCGATCTGCTCGGTGACGCCGCAGTACGTGCACCGCAATCTGATGGTCAACCGTGAGGTCGCCCCCTTCAATGATCCCAAACTGCGCTTGGCGCTCGCACTGTCCCTCGACCGGCAGCCCTTCATCGACATCTTGACCGAAGGCAGAGGCGACATCGGTGGTACCATGTTGCCCCTGCCCGAGGGTCAATGGGGCATGCCGCCCGAGGAACTGGCCAAAATGTCGGGCTACAAGGACGTGGAGAAAAACCGCGCCGAGGCCCGCAAGATCATGGAAGGGCTCGGCTACACGGCGGCCAATCCTCTCAAGGTCAAAATGTCGACGCGCAACATCGCCATCTACCGCGATCCCGCCGTTCTGCTCATCGACCAGCTCAAGCAAATCCACGTCGATGCCGAGCTCGACGTCGTCGACACCACGATCTGGCACGCCAAGGCGGCCCGCAAGGACTACACGCTGGGCATGAACCTCACGGGCATGTCGGTCGATGATCCCGATGCCGTGTTCTACGAAAACTACGCCTGCAAGTCGGAGCGCAATTACACCCAGTATTGCAATCCCGACGTCGACAAAATGATCGACGAGCAGTCGCAGGAACGCGATGTCGAAAAGCGCAAGCGGATGGTGTGGGCGATCGAGCAGAAGCTCAATGACGATCTGGCGCGCCCCGTCATCTATCATCCGCGCGACGCCACCTGCTGGCACCCGCATGTCAAAGGCTTCGTGCAGCACCAGAACAGCATTTACAGCAACTGGCGCCTCGAGGACGTGTGGCTCGAGAAATGAAACCGGTCACGGCATCGACGCGGCACTGTCCATTTACAAAAGCCGCGTGTTAGTGTCGGCGCGCAACTGAAAGAGCCCGGTGCAACTGGGCCGTTTGGTGCCGTCTCAGGAGGGAGTGCGCACGGTGGGCGTTTATCTGGTCCGTCGCTTTTCGTTGATGCTGCTGACCCTGTTCGGCATGTCGATCCTGATCTTCGTCATGCTGCGGCTGGTGCCGGGCAACATCAGTGACATTCTGTTCGAGTCCGCTGGCCTCGTGAACCCGGCCGAAAAGAAGAAGATCGAGGCGGAACTGGGCCTCGATCAACCGATCGTGGTGCAGTACTGGCGCTGGATCAGCGGGCTGGCGCGCGGCGACATGGGCTTTGCCTACGTCTCCGAAAAGCCAGCCTGGGACGAGATCGCCCCGCGCATCCCGATCACGGCCAAGCTCGCGTCGATGGCGCTGTTCTTTTCCGTCATCATCGGCGTGCCGCTGGGCGTCATCTCCGCCGTGCGCCAGAACACGATGCTCGACTATACGCTGCGCGTCATCAGTCTGTCGGGCCTGTCGCTGCCCTCGTTCTGGCTCGGTTTGCTGATCCTTATGGGCTTCGTCCATTATCTGGGTTGGATTCCGATTTACTCACGGACACCCACCGGCTTCTGGCAGGAGGTCGGGCTGCTTGCCATTCCCGCGGCCGCTGTCGGGTTTCGAGCCTCGGCGCTGATCATGCGATTGACGCGCTCGTCCATGCTCGAGGTGCTGCGCCAGGATTACATCCGCACCGCCCGCGCCAAGGGCGCTTCCAAATCGGCGGTCAACTACAAGCACGCGCTGCGCAACGCCGTGCTGCCGGTCGTCACGATCATCGGCATCGAAGCGGCGTTCCTGATCGGCGGCCTCATTGTCACGGAGACCGTGTTCAACATTCCCGGTGTGGCGCGCTTCCTCGTCGAGGCGATCCGCTGGCGGGACTATCCGATCGTGCAGAACCTCGTCATGTTCATCGCCGTCGTCGTGGTGGTGATCAACTTCCTCATCGACATGGCCTACGTCATGCTCGATCCGCGCATCAAGTTCGAGGATTGAACGGCGCGTTGCGCCGGGAGGATATCCAGTGGCCGTCATCGATCATCAGGCCGAGCTCAATCGGGCCGGCGCCAACATCTCCAGCCGGTGGGGCTCGTTCACCCACAACCTGCGGCGCTATCCGCTCGGCACCATCGGCGGGCTCATCTTTCTCACCTTCGTGCTGACGGCGATTTTTGCGCCCTTGCTGACGGGCTTCGACCCGACCTCGACCAACGCGCGCTCGTCGCTGGCCAAGCCGGGTGGCGCGCATTTGCTGGGTGCCGATTTCATGGGGCGCGACTTGTGGAGCCGCATCGTCTATGGCGCCCGCATCTCTCTGGCCGTCGGCATCGGCGCCACGGCGCTCGGCTGCTTCATCGGCACCATCGTCGGCCTCACCTCGGGGTATTTCGGCGGCTGGTATGATCTGATCATCCAGCGGCTGATCGATATCATGCAGTCGCTGCCGCTGCTGGTCATGGCGCTGGTCATGGCCGCCTCACTGGGGCCGTCGCTGGGCAACACGATCATCGCCATCGCGATTCCCTCCATTCCCAACGTCGCGCGCATCATCCGGTCGAACACACTACAGTTGCGAGAAATGCCCTATGTGGAAGCGGCGCGCGCCGTCGGCATGAGCGAACTGGCAATTGCCTTCCGCCACGTCCTGCCCAACACCATCGCACCGCTGATCGTACTGGGCACCGCCCAGTTGGGTTCGGCCATTCTCACGGAAGCCTCGCTGTCGTTCCTGGGGCTGGGCATTCCCGAGCCGCACCCCTCTTGGGGCCGCATGCTTTCGGAGTCGGCGGCCGAGTACGTGCGCACGGCGCCTTGGCTCGTGATCTTCCCCGGCGTTGCGATCAGCCTCGCCGTGTTCGGCACCAACCTGCTCGGCGACGCCGTGCGGGACATTCTCGATCCGCGGCAGCGCAGCTAAAAGGAGCAGCGGACGGTGACGGCAACAGTGACAAGCGCGCCCGCAAGCGAGACGAAACCTGACGATTTTCGAGGCGACATGCTCCTCGAGGTCGACAATCTGCAGACGTTCTTCTTCACGCGTCAGGGCCTCGTGAAGGCCGTCGACCGGGTTTCGTTCAATCTGCGCAAAGGCGAGACGCTGGCCATCGTCGGGGAGTCGGGTTGCGGCAAGAGCATCACGGCGATGTCGCTGCTGCGGCTCATTCCCGAACCGCCCGGACGCATCGTGGGTGGTTCGGTCAAACTATCGGGCGTCGACCTGCTGAAGATCTCCGAAGACGAGATGCGCCGTGTGCGCGGCAACGACATCTCGATGATCTTCCAGGAGCCGATGACATCGCTCAATCCGGTGATGACCATCGGCAATCAGATCGCCGAAGTGCTGCTGCTGCACCAGAACATGAGCAAAGCCGACGCCCAACTCAAAGCCATCGAGATGCTGCGTCTGGTGCGCATCCCCGAGCCCGAGCAGCGCGTCAAGGAATACCCCCACCAACTTTCCGGCGGCATGCGCCAGCGCGCCATGATCGCCATTGCGCTCGCCTGCAACCCGCAAGTGCTGATCGCCGACGAGCCGACGACGGCGCTGGACGTGACCATTCAGGCGCAGATCCTGTCGCTCATCGTCGACCTGCAACGCGAACTGGGCACCGCCGTCATCCTGATCACGCACGATCTGGGCGTCGTCGCCGAAACAGCTCAGCGCGTCATCGTCATGTACGCCGGCCGCAAGGTCGAGGAAGCTTCCGTTGAGGATCTGTTCGCCCGCGCGTTGCATCCCTATACGCGGGGCCTGCTCGCCTCCATTCCGCGGCTCGACCTGATCCGTGGCGCGGAGGATACCTCCAGCGCGCGGCTCCAGGAAATTCCCGGCATGGTGCCGGCGTTGACGGCGTTGCCGAAGGGCTGCGCCTTCGCGCCGCGCTGCCCGCTGGCCGACGATCACTGCCGGGAATTCTACCCCGAGTACGAGCAGAAACGCACCAATCACTGGGTCGCTTGCTTCAAAGCAGACGCGAACGCGGGAGGCGCCCATGGCCGATAACGTGGACACGATGTCGTCACCGCCCACCGCCGCCAATTTCGGTCGAACCGCTGCCGTGCCCGGCACGGTGAAGCCGATCCTCGAGGTGCGTGACCTCAAGAAGCATTTCCCCGTGAAGAAGGGCCTGCTGCGGCGCACGGTCGGGCACGTTTACGCGGTCGACGGCGTCAGCTTCACCGTAAATCCGGGCGAGACCTTGGGGCTCGTGGGCGAATCGGGCTGCGGCAAGACCACGGTCGGGCG
>JANOHP010000056.1:0-4681 GCA_031406575.1 Hyphomicrobiales bacterium | reverse complement strand
TTCGCCTGCTTGAACGTTTTGGTGTCGAGCGAGTGCTGTATGACCGTCTTGCCGATCACCCCGACCAGGTGCTCGGGCACCCGCCGACGGTAGTACCAGACCCCTTTACGGCAGACGAGATGATGTGATTCGGCCATCCGTTTCATGCCTCGTGTGTACCATTCGTGTGTACCACAGGGCAATTCTAACGATCTGATTTACAAGGAACTTAGGAAGCTCAGGCTCTTGCGTGGCATTTGGTGGAGCCGAGGAGGATCGAACTCCTGACCTCTGCAGTGCGATTGCAGCGCTCTCCCAGCTGAGCTACGGCCCCGAATTGCGTGGGGTGGCCATTTACCGGGCGCATCGGGGCAGAGTCAAGCAAGTGTCGGCACTCGGCATAGGTCGCAGGGATCGCTGGGATCACGGCACAGGTGGTCCCAACCGTCGGAGGTCCGGAATTCAGCCGCGAGGATCGCGCAGTGCCGGGTCGGGTGCGTCGAGGACAGCCTGACACCGCGGCCGGTGGACGGGGAGCGCGTCTGTTGTACACTCTCGCCAAGTCGGCCCGACAATTGGCCGGCATTCGAAGGGAGGACACATGTCACTGGGATCGAAAAGCAAAACCGGCGGCCAGCCGTTTTTACGGACCGTTACGAAGGTGTTGGGCGCGGGGCTCGCGGCTCTGGGGCTTGCAGCCGGACCAGCTGGAGCACAGACGTGGCCGGAGCGGCCCATCACATTGATCGTGCCGTTCGCCGCGGGTGGCGCATCGGACATCTCGTCGCGCATTCTCGGCGAGGTCATGGGCAAGGATCTCGGCCAGAGTATCATCATCGAGAACGTGGCGGGTGCGGGTGGCGGCACAGGCTCGCTGCGCGGCAAGAACGCCAAGCCTGACGGCTACACGATTGGTTTTGGTCACATGGGCACGCATGCTGCCGCAATGGCGACCAATCCCAAGCTGCCCTATGATCCCCGCACCGATTTCGATTACCTCGGCCTCCACCTGACGACCCCGAGCATCATGGTCGTGCGTAAGGATTTTCCGGCCGATACACTCCAGGATTACATCAAGTACGCCAAGGAGAAGGGCAAGGGCCTGAAGATGGCGCACAATGGTGTCGGCGCGCTATCCCACCTCAACTGCGTTTACTTCTTCCAGCTGATCGGCGTCGAGCCGACCTATGTGGTCTATCGAGGCTACGGGCAGACCGTCAACGACATCATGTCTGGCGCCGTCGACGGGACCTGCGAGCTGATCGCCTCGGCCCGCAACCACATTTTGCAGAATGCCGTCAAAGGCTTCGGAGTCGCCACTGCCGACGGCAAGCGCTCCCCGCTGTTGCCCGAAGTCGCCACCTCCAAGGAGGGCGGCCTGCCTGAGTTCGTCGTCGAAAACTGGCTCGGCATTTATACGCCCAAGGGCATACCGGCACCCATCCTCGCGCGCTTGCGTCAGTCCTTCGAAAAGGCACTCGATGATCCCACCCTGCAGCAGAAATTCCTCGACATCGGTGGCGTCGTACCGCCCAAGGCCGACCGCGGCCACGTGCGCATGCTGGAAATCATCAAGTCCGACATCACGCGCTGGACGGACGTCGTGAAGAAGGCCGGTGTCGTACTGGAAGAGCAGAAGTAAGCGTTTTTCACTGAAGCGAAAGGTCTGTGACGAAAACGTCCTCGGAGCCTGTTCCGAGGACGTTTTTTTTACATGCATGCGCCTCTCGGGGCGACAGCAGGCCTTACTTCTTCTCCATCTTCGGCATGTGATAGCGATCGTCGGGGTTGAGCCAGCCCTTGAACTGCGGTTTGCGTTTGGCGGCAAAGGCGGCACGCGATTCCATCAGGTCGCCCTTGTCGCCGTGATCGTGCAGTTTGGCCGCAAGCGCCTTGTGATCGTCGGATGGCTCGGGGCGCATCTGGCGCATCATATGCACGGTGTTGACGCGCGAGGCTGGCGGCAGCGACAGCAGATGTTCGGCCATCGACAGCGCCGTCGGGATCAGCTCGGCCTGGGGCGCGAGGCGATTGAGGAAGCCGATCTGATGGAACCGCTCGGCAGTGAAGCGAAAGCCCAGCGCCATTTCCATGGCGATCGGATAGGGCACGTTGGCGAGGTGCCCGTGATTGTAACCGCCGAGTAACCAGCGCTTGGCTTCGGACACCTCGTACACCGCTTCAGGCACGGAGACGCGCAGATCGGTGCGCTCGACCAGCATGAAACCGCCCCCCATGGCGAAGCCGTTGACGGCGGCGATGACGGGCTTTTCGAGCGTGCCCTCCATGAAGGGATCGGGAATCGAGGGCCGCGTGCCACCCGGCGTCTTGCTGGCGAGCGTTTCCTTCATGTCTTCGCCCGCGCAAAAGCCACGGCCCGTACCGGTGAAGATCGCGACCTCGAACTCCCGGGAGTTGCGAAACTCGGTCCAGGTCTCGGCCAGCGCTTGGCGCATGTCGGTGCTCAGCGCATTCAGCCGCTCGGGGCGGTTCATGCGCACGACCAGAACCTGCCCGTGACGTTCTGTTTCGACGACAGCCATGCGTCTCCCTCTCCTCGATCGATGGGGTGCGGTTCGCGGACCGCTCGACATGCAGACTAGAGGGAAACCGACCTTCGTGAAAGATTGCTCGTCGCACGCCGTTTCATGGGATAGCGCGGCGCACTTCGGCCCAGGGTGGACTCCCGATCGCCCGCCAAAGAACAAGCGTGGGAACGATGAACCACTGGAGCACCGGAGACAGGCCGATGCCGATAAATGGAATGATCGGCATCCACTCCGAATAGGCCCAGCTTCGGCGGACGGTCACGTTCAACCATTCGCTGTAAAGCGTGTAGCCAACTCCCAAAAACAGCACGCAGACCCAAACGGCTCGGCCGCCAGCCGCGGGCCATGTCGACCGATTGATCACCGCAAGGGCGAGCAACAGCCCCAAGCCCGCGATCATCGTGTCGCCGACCGTGCAATGCAGAATGGCGAACGCCTGTTGGCTCAATGTGCCTGTCGTCCACAGCGTATAGAGGGGAAGCTGCACTATTTCCCACACGAGATGCAACGCGAAGGAGCCCCACACGTAGCGGCGAATGGCGAGGGGCCACTCCGGCAGACGTCGACTGACGCTCGGCATGGTGCACCTTCCAGTTGCCGGTTCTTTGCAAATGTGAGGCTCGTCACTCACAGCGTCGTGCGACCCAGCCGCAGCGCGTTGGCGATGACGCTGACGGAGGATAGCGCCATGGCCGCCGCCGCGATCATCGGCGACAGCGTGAGGCCCAGCATGGGATAGAGCACACCGGCCGCTATGGGCACCCCGGCGGCGTTGTAGATGAAGGCGAAGACCAGGTTCTGGCGAATGTTGGCCATCGTCGCGGCCGATAGGCGCCGCGCCCGCGCAATACCGCCCAGATCCCCCTTCAGCAGCGTGACGCCGGCACTTTCCATGGCGACATCGGTGCCGGTGCCCATGGCGATGCCGACGTCGGCTGCGGCCAATGCGGGCGCATCGTTGACGCCGTCACCGGCCATGGCGACGACGCGGCCTTGGGCGCGCAGGCGTTCGACGACCTTGGCTTTGTCCTGTGGCAGCACATCGGCCTCGACCTCGCTGATGCCGAGGCGGCGCGCCACGGCCTGGGCCGTGGTCGCATTGTCACCGGTCAGCATGACGATGCGCACGCCGGCGGCTTGCAGGTCCGCAATGGCAGCGGGCGTCGTGGCCTTGACGGGATCGGCAATGGCGATGAGGCCGGCGGCGCGGCCATCTATGGCGACGTAGATCGCTGTCGCCCCGTCGCGGCGCAAAGCATCGGCCTCGCTGTCGAGCGCGCGGGTGTCGATAGAAGCGTCCGCCATGATGCGACGGTTGCCGATGACGAGCGCGCGCCCCTCGACGGCGCCGATGACGCCCTTGCCGACTGGCTGATCGAAACTCTCAGGCGTGGTGAGCGCCAGTCCCCGCTCGGTCGCGGCCCGCACGATGGCGGCGGCCAGGGGGTGCTCGCTCGAGCGTTCGAGGCTGGCGGTGAGACGCAACAATTCACCCTCATCGATGCCCGGAGCCGTGCGTATCGCGACCACGCTCGGCTTGCCTTCGGTCAGCGTTCCCGTCTTGTCGACGACGAGGGTATCGACCTTCTCCATGCGCTCGAGCGCTTCGGCGTTCTTGATCAGCACGCCTGATTGCGCGCCACGACCCACACCGACCATGATCGACATGGGCGTCGCCAATCCCAGCGCACACGGGCACGCGATGATGAGAACCGAAACGGCCGCGATCAGCCCATACGTGAAGCGCGGCTCCGGGCCCCACAGGCTCCAGGCTACGAAGGCCAGCACGGCCACCCCGATCACCATCGGCACGAACCAGCCAGAAACCTGATCCGCGAGCCGCTGAATGGGCGCGCGGCTGCGCTGCGCGGTCGCCACCATCTGCACGATCTGCGCAAGCACGGTGTCGCGCCCCACCTTGTCGGCGCGCATGATGAAGGCGCCGGACTGGTTCATCGTGCCGCCGATAACGCCCTCCCCGACCGCCTTCGTCACGGGCATCGACTCGCCCGTCACCATCGACTCGTCGAGGGCGCTGCGGCCGTCCACGATTTCGCCGTCGACAGGCACCCGCTCGCCGGGGCGCACGCGCAGCCGGTCACCAACCACCACACGATCGAGGCCAACGTCCTCGTCCGCACCATCGGGCCGGA
>JANOHP010000226.1:0-18391 GCA_031406575.1 Hyphomicrobiales bacterium | reverse complement strand
GATTTGCAGCGCTCCTTCGAACAGGGAACGCGCAAGATCATTGTGCTCGACGGTGCTGGCGTGACGCTCTGGCCGGGGCAAGCGGTGGCATTGGTCGGACCCTCGGGGGCGGGCAAGTCGACCTTGCTGCACATTGCGGGGCTGCTCGAGACGGCGGCGTCGGGCCGCGTCATCGTCAACGGGCGCGACTGCACGGCGATGGACGACGATGCGCGCACGCGGGTGCGCCGCGCCGAGATGGGCTTCGTCTACCAGTTCCACCAGTTGCTGCCGGAGTTTTCCGCGCTCGAAAACGTGATGATGCCGCAACTGATCCGGGGTGTGACGGCGGAGGCAGCCGCTGTACGGGCGCGCGAAGTCCTCTCCGCCTTGGGGTTGGCCGAACGCGTCGAGCATCGCCCAGCCGAGCTGTCGGGCGGCGAGCAGCAACGCACCGCCATCGCCCGGGCGCTGGCCAATTCACCCCGGCTGCTGCTGGCGGACGAGCCCACGGGCAACCTCGATCCCAAGACGTCGGAGCTGGTATTCGGTGAACTCGTCGCGATGATCGAGCGGACGGGTGTTGCGGCGCTCATTGCCACACACAATATGGAGCTCGCACGGCGTATGCACCGTGTGCTGCGTCTCGAGGCCGGCCGGCTTGTCGAGACGAGTCCGTCGAGCGTCATCTGATCCGATTTTTTCCAGGAGACTCCCCGATGTCGATTTTGCGGTCCTTGGGCTTGGGCCTCGCCGTCGCGCTACTGCTCGGCGTCTCGCCGGTACAGGCGCAAACGTCCAAGGACGTCGAAGGTACGTGGCAGCTCGTTTCGGTCACGGTCACGCAAGGCGAGAAGAAGACGGATTTGTTCGGCGCCGACCCCAAGGGACAGCTCGTGCTCGGTGCGGACGGGAAATTCACCATCGTCGTCACCCGCTCCGATCTGCCGAAGTACAAATCGGGTGCCCGCGCCAAGGGGACGGCGGACGAGTATCAATCGACCGTGCAGGGCACGAATGCCTACTTCGGCACCTACACCGTCGACAACGGCGCGCTGGTCTTCAAGGTGGTCGGCAGCACGTTTCCCAATTCCGTCGGCGAAACGCAGACCCGGCCCGTGAAAGTGGCAGGCGATGAGATGACGTACACGACGCCCGCGACCAAGGGTGGCGCGGTCAGCACGCTGACGTGGAAACGGGCGAAGTAACTCTGGTTCCCCTTACCAATTCCGATTGTCCCTCTTGACGCGGCGCGTGCGGGACGGTTGCTTGCTGCCTCGTAGCGGAAAGTGCGAAGCCTGAGGAGGGACGAGCCGTGGCCATTTCGATCCCCGTCGCGCGCACCGTGGTGGATTTGCGCCGCACGGTGGCCCAGTGGCGCCGGGCCGGTGAGACGGTGGCGCTGATCCCGACGATGGGGGCGCTGCACGAGGGGCATCTCGAGCTCGTTCGCCTCGCCAAACGGCGCTGTGCGC
The DNA here is from genome assembly GCA_031406575.1 of Hyphomicrobiales bacterium. Taxonomy (GTDB): domain Bacteria; phylum Pseudomonadota; class Alphaproteobacteria; order Rhizobiales; family Hyphomicrobiaceae. The sequence continues at coordinate 16,937 of JANOHP010000226.1, read as the reverse complement.
GCGCCGTGACCTCGATCTTCGTCAATCCAGCGCAGTTCGCCCCGACGGAGGATTTCGCCACCTATCCGCGCACCTTCGAGACGGATTGCGCGATGCTCGAAGGCGTCGGCGGCGATCTCGTGTGGGCGCCGACGGCGGGTGAAATGTATCCGGATGGGTTCGCGACGCGGATCGTCCCCGCAGGCGCGGCGGAGGGTTTGGAGACCGACTTCCGGGCGCATTTTTTCGCGGGCGTGGCCACCGTGTGCTGCAAGCTGTTCCTGCAGGTGGGGGCCGATGTCGCCGTGTTCGGCGAGAAAGATTATCAGCAACTCTGCGTTATCAGGCAGATGGTGCGCGACTTGAACTTGCCGCTCGAAATCGTGGGTGCGCCGACGGTGCGCGAGGCGGATGGCCTCGCGATGTCCTCGCGTAATCGCTACCTGTCGCCCGACGAACGGGCGCGCGCGGTAGCGATCAACCGGGTGGTCAATGCGGTTGCAGGGGCGGCTGGCGCGGGCAAGGGTGTGGCCGGGGCGATCGGGGACGGTCGCGCCGCGCTCACGGCGGCCGGCTTCGGGCCGATCGATTATCTCGAGGTGCGCGACGCCCAGACGTTGCGCGCGTGGACGCCTGGGTCTGGCCGGCCCGGTCGGGTGCTGGCCGCAGCCTGGCTCGGCAAAACACGGCTGATTGACAACGTGGCGGTGTGATTAGACGCGTGGCAGCAGGCGCTTGTCTTGAAACACCCGGAACCAGCGGGCGAACATGACTTCGGTGTCCATGACCTCGTGAAAACCGGCCTGCTGTACCTTGATGGTCGACACGATGGCCGGTGGCCCGGATGCGGTGCGCCCATATCCCATGGTGTAATCGGCGTACTGGAACGACAGGCCGACGAAGGCGTCGAGGTCGGGTTCAACGAGGCCGTGTGAGGCTGCGAGCCGCGCCCAGTCATCGCGGCGTGGCGCTATCGTTTCGACCAGGGACATCGGTTCGTGTGCGCCCGGCTCCATGCCGAGGGAGCGCGCGATGGCTGGCCACACGTTGGGCCACGTGAAGACATCCCCGTTGGTGACGTTGAAGGTTTCATTGCGGGCAGCCGGCGTGTCACCGCACCACGCGATGACATTGGCCAATACATCGGCATCGATCGCCTGGGCGACGCGTTCGACGCCACCGGGGAAGGGCAGGTCGGTGCGCCCGTCGGCTTTCAGCAATGCCGCATAGGCGCCGATGGCGGGGATGACGTTCATGGCGCTGCCGGTGGATTCACCGACGATCAGGACGGGGCGCAGAATGGAGAACGACCAGGGCTTGCCGGCTTGGCGCGCCCGCAGGAAAGCTTCCTGGTTCCAGTAGAAATTCGGGATGTCGCGCGCCTCGTCGCGATTCTCTCGGGCGGGCAACTTCAAGGGGCGCACATGCACGCCATAGGCCTTCGTGCCTTGCAACAGCGTGACGTGGCGCAGGTTGGGGGCTGCGGATGCGAGTGGTGCGAGTAAATTGCGCAGCATGGTGTCGTTGACGGCGATCTGCTCGGCCTCGCGCCACCCCGAGACCAGCCCCGGCCGCTCGTAGAGGGCCGCGAACACGACGTGGGTTACATCACGCATAGCGCCAAATATTTCGGCGCACTGACGCGCGTCGGTCAGATCGGCAACGACGAAGCGGGCGCCATAGGTGTCGTCGGGGCGGCGGCGTGAGACCGCGATGACGACGCAATCAGGGTCGGTTGCGAACCGCTTCATCGCCGCATAGCCGACGAGACCCGAAGCGCCGGCGATCAAAACGGTTTTCTTCACGGGGGCGCTCTCACGAACTGACAGGCTTCACTCCTGCGGATAGCGCCAGGGCTTTGCGGGCTGCGTCGGGCCCTCGTCGATCGTCCAGTGCGGGATGGCGAGGCCAGGAGCGACATCGGCGAAGACCATGCGCACGCGGGTGCCGATGCCGACGGTCTTCACGAGGTTCGCCGGCGCCAGTTTGCCGTCGGGCGTCACGAGATTGCCGACAACGCGCAGCGCGTCATGCGACGTGGGCTTGGCCTTTTGGGTGTCGAGATCGACGATCAGGATGAGATAAGGCGTCGCCGCCTTGAAGGCGGGTTGAATGGCGTGATGCACTTCGGTGTAGGAGTGCACCGCGCCCTTGGCCTCGACCGGCGTCCACGTGGCGTTGGGAGAGGCGCAGAACGGACACGCCGTCGTCGGTGGATAGCGCATCAATTTGCAGTCATCACAGGCCTGCAAGTGGAAGGCATGGTCGGCGCAATGCTGAAAATATCCGATGTTCTCTCCATCGAGGTCGTCGATGACGAGCGGCATACCGAGATATTGGCCCTGAATTGTCATGGTGGTGTCCCCTTTCTCGATCCCGCTCAAGCCTTGCGCATGACCATCGCCGAGCCTGTGCCGGGATTGGCCCAGCCGAGGTTGGCGGTCACTTCGCAGCGCTTCACCTGCCGGCACCCGCCCTCGCTGTAATCGTAGGTGTGCTGGCGTTTGCCGTCGGCGCCGACGGGGCAGCTATCGTCCACGTCGTGGCGAAGCTGGCGCACGTTCTCGATGACCATGTTCATGCCGTGCGTGTAGCCCTCGCACAGATGGCCGCCCGACGTGTTGTTGGGACGTTTGCCGCCGAGCTTGATGGTGCCGTCCGACACGTACTGGCCGCCCTCGCCCTTCTTGCAGAACCCGTAGTCTTCGAGTTGCAGCATGGTGGTGAAGGTGAAGGCGTCATAAGAGCCCGTGACATCGATATCCTCGGGGCCGACGCCGGAGTTGGGCCACAGGATGTTTTTGGCGTAGTGGCCAGCCACCGTCGAGATCGGCCCGTGCTGATAGTGCATGTCGATGCGCGGCTTCGACACCCGCCCCGCAATGGCGCGGATGAGGGCCGGCGGCTGGCGCATGTCCTTGGCGCGATCCGCCCGCGTGACGATGATGGCGGTGGCGTTATCGGTCTCGACGCAGCAGTCGAGCAGATGCAGCGGCTTGCAGATGATGCGGCTCGAGAGCACGTCCTCGACGGTGTAGCGCTTCTTGTAATAGGCCTTGGGATTGTTGGAGGCGTGCTCGGAGTGGAACTTCTTCACGTGCGCGACTTGCGCGGGCGTCGTGCCGTAATCGTGCATGTGGCGCATGAAGGTGGGCGCGAACATCTGGCCCGCGCTCTGCCAGCCATAGGCGCGCTGATGAATGGTGTCGCCCGTGACGGGGGCCGCCGAGCGTGCGCCCGTGCCGCCGATGCGCACCTGGCTGAAGCCGTTCATAGCTCGGAAGATGACGACGGCTTTGCACATGCCGGCTTCCATGACGCCGATGGCGATGCCGATCAGCGCTTCGGTCGACGAGCCGCCGCCGAACACGTCCATGTAGAAGTTCAGGCGTATGCCGAGATCGCCGGCCATGAACGTCGAGAACGTGGAGTCGACGCCCTGATAGGACAGCATGCCGTCGACATCGGAGGGTTTGAGGCCTGCATCGGCCAGTGCGTTGCGGATCGCCCAGGTGCCAAGCGCTCGCGTCGTTTTATCGGAGCCGCGCACGTAGGTGGTCTCGCCGACGCCGACGATCGCATACTTGTCGCGCAGATATTTCGGGGTCGTGGCATCGGTGTCTGCTGGCAACGGCATGGCGTTCTCCCCTGGCATGGGCCGTTCACGCCACCCTTGCGGGGTCGCGCGTTGGCCGGAGTGTAGGGCAGGCGAGCTGCGGTACGCTACGGGAATTGCGAGAGCTGGAATTGTGAGAGCTGGTTCGACCGTTGTCAGTGAATGCGAAACCAACCCAGGTGGGACAAGCGAAACGCTCACTTGTCTGGGTGAGAGAAACGAAGGAACCATCGACATTTTAGCGGGTTACGTCGCCAGCTGCGCTCGGCTTCGGGTGAAGTTCGACACCTCTCATTTGGAGTAGACACGTGTACATTCTCAAAAGCCTCGCGGCTGCGGCCGCAATGACGATGATGGTTGCCGGCGCTGCACTGGCGCAGGGTGATGGCGGCGGCGGCAAGGGTGGTGGTAATTCGCCCGGCGCCAAGGGCGTCGACACGACGGGTCAGAAATCGAGCTCGGGCACAAGCATCGATCCGGCTCCGACAGCAGGCGCTGGCGCGGCAACCGGAGCGGGTACTGGCACCCCAGCGGATCCAGTTCCCGACCCGACGATCCCATCGTCAGGTCCGTCCGCGGGCTCGACGGGCGGCGGTGCGATTGGCATTGCGCCCGGAGGCAAAGCAGGTTCGGGTCCGAAAGAGACACCCGGTGCCAAGGATTGAATTCCCGTCACCTAATGCTGGCACGAAATCGGCGGCTCATTGAGCCGCCGATTGTGTTTGGGGAGAGTGCTGGAGTTCACGCGACGACCGGCGCCACCCACCTCTCGCGGCGCGGCACGAGGATTTGGCCGGTGACGCGGTAGACGAGCTCGCCCTTCTGGTTGTGGCCTTCGCCGTGTTGGACGAGAAGTCCACGTTCGGGGCGGGATTTGAGGTCGACTTTATCGGCGATGGTCTGGCTGTAGGTGATGGTGTCGCCCGCAAAAACGGGACGTGGCCATTTCACATCGCGAAATCCGGGCGACGGTCCCCAAATGGCGATCTCTTCGCCGCGCGCGCGGATCTCGGCTTCGAGTTTCTGGCGATTGCGAATGTTGAAGCCGATATAGCGCGCAGCGGTGTGCCAGCCCGAGGCGCATAATGCGCCCATGAGGGACGCCTTGGCCGCTTCTTCGTCCATGTGGAAGGGCTGCGGGTCGTACTTGGCGGCGAACGTCTTGATGTCGTCGGTCGTGAAGGTGTGGGCGCCCAACGCCGTGTGGCGGCCAATGTCGAGATCTTCGAAATAGTTGCTCATCGCGTTGCCTCCGCAGCGGCCGCGCGGGCGGCGTCCGGATCGCGCACGCCCAGGAACTGCGCGTTCTCCATGGTCATGACCATTTCGCCGTGCTGATTGTAAATCTCGTGCTTCATTTGGCAGATGCCGACGCCGGGCCGTGACGTCATCAGCCGCTTGGACGTGCAGACCGACTTGGCCGACAGGATGTGGCCGGGGCGCACGGGCTTCATCCAGCGCACCTCGTCGATGCCGGAGGTACCCAGGGACGCCGCGTTTTTCAGCACGCCGTCATAGAGTACGCGCATGAACATGGCGCAGGTGTGCCAGCCCGACGCGCACAAGCCGCCGACGAGCGATTTCTTCGCCGCCTCCTCGTCGATGTGATGTGGCTGGGGGTCGTAGATCGTCGCGTATTCGAAGATTTCCTCCTTCGTCACCTCGTAGGCTCCGTACGTGTTGGGCGTGCCGACCTCCACGTCTTCCCAGTGCAGCAGGTTCTTGTCGTGCATGTGTGTGGTCCGTTCTATAGGTGGATAATTCGTTCAACTTCATCATCCCGGAAACGTGAGGCCCCTTGGCCGAGCGTCGTGCCGAAGGCGCGCAAGCATCATCCCTGAAACGTGAGGCCGTAGGCCGAGCGTCGTGCCGAAGGCGCGCAAGCATCATGATGATGAGGAGTAAAGATGACGGAAGAGCCAGGATGTCAGGCCCGGTGATCACCGCATGCTGCCGAGCCATTCCATCATGATGCGGTTGAATTGGTCGGGGAATTCGACGTTGGGGAAATGGCGCGCGGTCGGGATCTCGACGTAGCGGCCGCCGGGGACGAGTTCGGCGATGCGCTTGTTGCCAGCCGGCGGCGTGCCTTGGTCGTCGGAGCCGCACAGCACGAGTGTCGGCGCTTTCACCGTCGGCAGCTTGGGCACGAAGTCGAAGTTCATGATGCCCGCCGCGCAGCCGAGGTAACCCGCAGGCGTGGTGCCGGCGATGGTGGCGTGGATTTCTTTCCAGCGCGCGGGGCTCTTCGCCTTGAAGGCGTCCGTGAACCAGCGCTCCATCGTGCCGTCGGCGAGGGGCGCCAGAGAGTTCGCTTTCTTGACGGTCTCCATACGTGGACTCCAGGCTGCAGCAGCGCCGGGTGGCGTCTGGGGGGAGGTATCGCACCAGAAGGCGGAGGCGAGGCGGTGGCCGTGGTTGATGGCGAACGCTTGCCCGAGCATGCCGCCGATCGACAGGCCGATGTAATGCACCTTGTCGAGGCCGAGGAAATCCAGCGCGGTCGCCACGTCGTCGGCCAGCGCGTCCATCGTGTAGGCGCCCTCGACGGGATCGCTGCCGCCGTGGCCGCGCATATCGAGGCGCAGGATACGCCAGCCGGCTGCCATCAGCGGCATCATCTGCTCGACCCACATGCCGCCGTCCGATGACAGGGAATGAGTGAAGCATACGACTGGGCCTTTTTCCGGACCCACGAGATCGTAATAAAGGCGGCGGCCCTTCAGATTGATCAGCATGGTCGTGTCTCCTGGGTGGCTGAGATGAGCTTGGACGATCGTAGAGGGTGTGCGCACGGTGCGGCAACCGTGGTGTTGTCGAGCGTGTGCCAAGTCGGTCGCGTCGAGCGCTGCGCGACCCAACGTCGACGGTATTTCCCGACCTGTTGGGTCGCGGCCAGTGGCCTTGACCCAGCCTACGCCGAGCACGACCATTGTGCGATTCCCTTCGAGCAGAATGCGTTTTAGCCGTCCAACATCACGGTCGCGGTGGCCATGGCGGCGATGCCTTCGCGGCGGCCGGTGAAGCCCAGACCTTCCGTCGTCGTGGCTTTGACGCCGACGCGGTTGACGTCGATATCGAGAATGTCTGCAATTTTCTGGCGCATCACCTCGCGGTGGGGGCCAATGCGCGGCGCCTCGCACAGGATCGTCAGGTCGACGTTGCCGATGCGTCCGCCGCGCGCGCGCACACGGCGGGCTGCGTCGGCGAGAAACAGATGCGACGCTGCACCTTTCCAGCGCATGTCGCTGGGGGGAAAATGCTGGCCGATGTCGCCGTCGCCAATGGCGCCGAGTAGCGCGTCGGTCAAGGCATGCAACGCCACGTCGGCATCGGAATGACCGTCGAGGCGATGCGTATGGGGAATGCGCACACCGCCGAGCCACACGGCATCACCCTCGGCAAATCGGTGCACGTCGAAGCCTTGGCCCGTGCGCACGTCCGGCAGGCGCGATGGCGCCAGGTGTCCCGAGAGCTCGCGCTCGGCCATGGCGAGGTCCTCCGAGGTGGTGATCTTCTGGTTGCGCTCGGAGCCTTCGACCACCGCGACCGTCAAGCCAGCCCACTGGGCGAGTGCGGCGTCGTCGGTGAAATCGGAACGACCGGAGTCGACAGCGGCCTGATGGGCCGCAAGGATTTCCACGAACCCGAATGCTTGCGGCGTCTGCGCGCGCCACAAGCCCGTGCGATCGATGGTAGCTGTGATGCAGTTGGCTTCATCGGTGCGCTTCAATGTATCGGCGACGGCCAACGCGGGGATGGCCCCCTGCCGGCCGTTCAGGCCTGCGAGCACGCGATCGATCAGCGCGCGATCGACGAACGGGCGCGCGGCATCGTGGATGAGGACGCGATCGGGCGCCAACGGCACGAGCGCTTCGAGGCCACAGTGGCCCGAGGACTGCCGCGTTGCGCCGCCCGCAACAGCGGGCAGCAGGCGGGTCGCGTCGAGGTCGGCGCAGGCGGCCGCATAGAGCGCGGTGTCATCGCAGTGAATGACCACGATGACGTGGTCGATGCTGGGATGGGCAAGGAACGCGCGCACCGTGTGGCGCAGAACCGGCTCGCCGCCGATGCGCGCATATTGCTTGGGTGCGCCATCGACGAGACCGATGCGTGAGCCGCGTCCAGCAGCGACGATAACGGCGGCCGTGGTCACGCGGGCAAGCTCCGGTTCGTTCAGGGGTGGAATGACTTCTCATGCCGTCTTCGCAGCGGCAGAACAAGTCACATTGCCGCCTTCGGGTCTGAGGGCGTCCGCCGAATGTGGGCATTACGCCTATTGTTGGCTTATCTCGCACTTGCGAAATGACGCAAACCCGTCTATCGTGCCCAAAGAAACAGCAGTATAGTTCTTTGACGGAAATATGGGCACATGCCGTCCGGGCCGCCACGATGACAGAGAAATTTGCAGATTTGCCGTCCAGCGGTCTCTCGGTCGGTTCCCTTCAGCTCGCCAATCCGGTGTTCATGGCGCCCATGTCGGGCGTGTCGGATTTACCGTTTCGGCGTCTCGCCCAGAAATTCGGCGCCGGCCTCGTCGTGTCCGAAATGGTGGCGAGCCGCGAACTGGCGGCGGAGCGGCCCGATGTAATGCGCCGCGCGGCCGGCGAGGGCATGACACCGCATGTCATACAACTCGTTGGCTGCGAGGCGCCCTGGATGGCCGAAGGCGCACGCATTGCCGAAGCGGCGGGTGCGGACGTGATCGATATCAATATGGGCTGTCCCGCGCGCGAGGTGACGGGTCGACTGTCGGGGAGTGCCTTGATGCGGGCACCCGACGAGGCACTCGCGTTGATCGAGGCGGTCGTCGGCGCAGTCAAAGTGCCCGTCACCCTGAAAATGCGGCTGGGCTGGGACGAGTTGAGCCTCAACGCACCACAGATTGCCCGACGTGCGGAGGCAGCGGGTGTGGCGCTGATCACCGTGCATGGGCGCACGCGCTGCCAATTCTTCAAGGGTACGGCCAACTGGGATCGTGTCGCCGACGTCAAGCGTGCCGTTGCTGTTCCCGTCATCGTCAACGGCGATATCACGTCGCCCGCAGAGGCCCGCAGGGCACTCGCCGCGTCGGGCGCCGACGGCGTGATGATCGGGCGAGGAGCCTACGGCGCGCCGTGGATGCCGGGACGTATCGCCGAGACGCTGGCCCGTGACCGCGACCCCGGACCGCCGCCGCTCGACGTGCAGGCGCGCACGGCCCTTGGTCATGTCGCGGCGATGTACGACCTCTACGGGCGGTTTCACGGCGTGCGCAACGCGCGCAAACATATCGGCTGGTATTTGGCGGCGAGTGGCGTTGCGGCGACGACCGTCAAGGCGTGGCGGTCACGGCTGTGCACGCAGGAGGATGCCGATCGCGTGCTGCACGATCTCGCGCGGTTCTACGATGAAGCCCAGGAGGTGGCGGCATGAGCGACTCCAGCGCGATGAAGGCTCCCGCCGTTTCCCTGGCCCGCCGCCACGTCGAGCACGATGTGCTGCTGGGCGTGCTGCCGCATCCCATCCTCGTCCTCGCCGAGGATGACCGCATCGTTTACGCCAATACGGCGGCCGAAGAGTTCTTCGAGGCGAGCCAGGCCATGTTGAAGCGCTGGCGGATCGACGAGGTCGTGGCGTTCGGCTGCCCCCTGGTGGCATTGGCGCGCCAAGTGCGCCGGACGGGGACGACCGTCAACGAATACGCGGTGGAGATATCGACCCCCAAGATAACTACACCGCGCCTCGTCGACATTTTCGGTGGTCTCGTGCCCGAGAGTCCCGAACTCACCGTGCTGATGCTGCAGCAGCGCTCGATGGCGCAGATGATCGAGCGGCAGTTCACGCATCGCGCGGCCGCGCGCTCAGTGTCGGGAATGGCGGCAGTGCTCGCGCACGAAATCAAAAATCCACTGTCGGGCATTCGTGGGGCCGCTCAACTGATCGAACCCTCGCTGTCGGACGATGATCGCGCGCTCGCGCAGCTCATCTGCACGGAAACCGATCGTATTCGCGATCTCGTCGATCGCATGGAAGTGTTCGGCGACGAGCGGCCGATCGACAAAGAACCCGTCAACATCCATTCCGTTCTCGATCACGTGAAGCGGCTGGCCGAATCCGGATTTGCGCGCAATGTGCGCATCGTGGGCGAATACGATCCCTCGCTGCCGGCCATCGACGGCAATCGCGACAAGCTCATCCAAGCCTTTCTCAATCTGATCAAGAATTCCGCCGAATCGATATCGGAACATCGCGATCCCGGACGCATCGTCATGTCGACGGCCTTCAAGCCCGGTGTGCGTTTGTCGGTTGCGGGGTCGGATGCCCGCGTCTCGCTGCCGCTGCGCATCGAGATCGAAGACAACGGTCCGGGCATTCCAGAGTCGATCAAAGCCAATCTCTTCGATCCGTTCGTGTCGACGAAGCGCACCGGCTCGGGGCTCGGGTTGGCGCTCGTCGCCAAGATCGTCAATGACCACGGCGGCATCATCGAGTGCGAGTCCGAGCCCAAGCGCACGGTCTTCCGCATTCTGCTGCCCATGCAGGTTCCAGGCACACACGCACCCAGTCCAGGCGGGCGTGCGAGTGGCCGATCGGGAAGTGGAGGGAGCTGACTATGGCGCGCGGTACGATTTTGATCGCCGACGACGATGCGGCCATCCGCACAGTGCTCAACCAAGCGCTGGCGCGCGCGGGCTATTCGCCTCAGGCGACCAGCAACGCGGCGACGCTCTGGCGGTGGGTGGCGGAAGGGCGCGGAGATGCCATCATCACCGACGTCATCATGCCCGATGAAAACGCTTTCGACCTCATTCCGCGCATCAAGAAGGCGCGGCCCGATCTGCCGATCATCGTCATGAGCGCGCAGAACACGCTGATGACGGCGATTGCGGCCGCCGAGAAGGGGGCGTTCGAATATCTGCCCAAACCCTTCGATATCGCCGAGGTCGTGCGCGTGGTCGGCCGCGCGCTGGCTGAGCCGAGCCGCCGGCGCGAGCGTCCCAACGATACCGAGGGTGAGGAGCTGCCCGTCATCGGACGATCGGGCGCGATGCAGGAAATTTATCGCGTGCTGGCGCGGCTGACGCAGACCGATCTCACCGTCATGATCAGCGGTGAATCGGGCACCGGCAAGGAACTCGTCGCACGCGTGCTGCACGATCACGGCAAACGCCGCAAAGGTCCGTTCGTGGCGCTCAACGTGGCGGCCATTCCGCGCGAGTTGATCGAGAGCGAGCTGTTCGGCCACGAGAAGGGTGCGTTCACCGGCGCACAGGCGCGCACGCAGGGCCGCTTCGAGCAGGCGGATGGCGGCACGCTGTTTCTCGACGAGATCGGCGATATGCCGATGGAGGCACAGACGCGCTTGCTGCGTGTGTTGCAGGAGGGCGAATACACCACCGTCGGCGGACGCACCTCGATCCGCACCGATGTGCGCATCATCGCGGCCACGCATCGGGATCTGCGCACACAGATCCACCAGGGACTTTTCCGTGAGGACCTGTATTACCGATTGAACGTGGTGCCTCTGCGTCTGCCCCCGTTGCGCGAACGCCTCGATGACATCGGCGATCTCGTGCGCCATTTTCTTCGCCAAACTGCCAAAGAAGGTTCGGGTCAGCGCAGCATCGCGCCGGCCGCCATCGACCGCATGAAGCAGCACAGTTGGCCGGGCAACGTGCGGGAACTGGAAAATCTGGTGCGCCGCCTCGTGGCCCTGCATACACAGGAAACGCTGACCTTCGAGACGGTGGACAGCGAGCTGGCCGATCTCGCGGCCCCCCCCCAATCGTCATCGACCGATGGCGCCACCGACAAGGACCTGTCGGAAATCGTCGAACGGTTCCTGGCCGATCATTTCGCCGCCTTCGGTCGCGAGTTGCCGCCGCCGGGTCTCTATCGGCGCATCATCCGGCAGGTCGAAATGCCGCTGATCACGGCGGCGCTGGCGGCAACGCGCGGCAATCAGATTCGGGCGGCCGAACTACTCGGCCTCAATCGCAATACGTTGAGAGAGAAAATCCAAACCCTCGACGTTCAAGTTTTCAAAGGGCCTGCGATCTCCAGTTGAGGCACCGTTGGCGCCTCGCAGTGGCGCGGTCATGCAGCCGTTGTACGGGCCGCGCATTGCCATTGGCTTGCCGCGGGCGGATCTCGGTGTTGCGCCGTGCAGCCACAACGATTAGAACCGGCATACTTTGTCGCCAAAAAGTCACAGTTTGCACGCTGGGTTGTTGTCGGTTTACGCCAGAGGCTCAGGCGCCACAGGTCTGGCGACGGAACGGCCACTCAGCAGCCGGACAATTCTCGAACGGCGGACATTCGAAGTGATTTCGCACAGATCACATCACTGGATATCTCCATGAGTGGCAGGCCCTCGGGGCGGTGGCGCTCGTGGCTCGGCGCGCAGTTCGCCGACACCAGCGCAACCGACACCCAACCAGAACCCCTCGACGGCACGGCTGATGCGATGCCGGGCGCCAGCGAGGGTGCGTTTTGGACCGGCCTCGTCGTCGTCGTCTTGTCGTTGATCTCCGGGCTGTCCACCTACCTCATTCTCACCGGCCTGACGCCGATTGCGCCCAGCAACGAGGTCGTTCTGGTCGTGCTGCTGATCAACATCGTGCTCATCTTGGCGATGTTCGCCGTGTTGGGCGCCCAGGCGGTGGGTCTGGTCGGGGCGTGGCGGCGCAAGGCGGCCGGCGCGCGCATCCACGTGCGCATCGTCGGCCTCTTCACGATCGTCGCAGCGCTACCGGCGATCCTCCTCGCCGTCGCCGCGACGACCAGTTTCTCGCGCTCGCTCGACACGTGGTTTTCGAGCCGGACGCGCACCATCGTGGCCAATTCGATGGACGTGGCGCGCGCCTATCTGGACGAGCACGGCCAGATCGTGCGCACCGACGTCGTCAACATGGCCAAAGACGTCGACGACTTGGCGGCCGGGCTGCCGATGCCCTCGGCCGAAAACAGCGACATCGCCAACCTCGTCATGGCGCAGATGGGTCTGCGCGATCTGTCATTGGCCGCGGTGATCGATTCCCAAGGGCGCGTCCTGACGCAATCGGCCGGCGATGTGCGCGTCAGCTACGAGGCGCCCTCGAGCGACGTCATTGCACAGGCCGAAGCCGGCCAAGTGCCGCTGGCCCTGTCGGGGGATCGCAACCGCGTCACCGCACTCACCAAGCTCGAGAAGTTGCCGGGTCGCTATCTGTACGTCGCGCGCACTGTCAATCCACGCGTCATCGGCCACCTGCTCCGCACGGAGGCGGCGGTCGCGGAATACGAGGGGTTGCGTGCGGCGCGCGGTGGCCTGAAGCTCGTCCATGGCGTCATGTACTTCATGATCGCGCTGACAGGTGTGCTGGCCGCGATTTGGGGCGGGTTGTGGTTCGCGCGCCATCTCGTCGCGCCGATCCGGCGGCTGATCGGTGCCGCGCAACGGGTCGCGCAGGGTGATCTCGCCGTATCGTTGCCGCTGCGGCGAGGCGAAGGCGATTTGCGGCGCCTGTCACGCGACTTCAATTACATGACCGAGCAACTGGCCCAGCAGCGCAACGGCTTGGTGACCGCCAACGCCCAGCTGACGGAGCGGCGTCGTTTCATGGAAGCGGTGCTGTCGGGCGTCTCTGCGGGTGTGCTGGGGCTCGATCCGGAGGCGCGCATCCGCTTGGCCAATCCGTCCGCCGAACGTCTCCTGGGCCTGCCCGCGAGTGCGCTCGTGGGTAAGTCGCTGAGCGAGGCGGTCCCCGAGCTTGCCGCCGCGATTGCCATCGAAGCCGAGCACGAGCTCAAGCCGCACGCGCAACGCCAGATCACCCTGACGGTTGCCGGCGAGGAGCGCAGTTTCGCCGTCCGCGTCACGCGCGAGAAGGCGGAAGGCGACGACGACGGCAGCGTCGTCACGTTCGACGATATTACCGAGCTGGTCTCCGCGCAGCGCGCCTCGGCGTGGGGCGATGTGGCGCGCCGCATCGCGCACGAAATCAAGAATCCGTTGACCCCAATTCAACTCTCGGCCGAGCGCCTGCGTCGCAAGTACGCCGCCGGTATGAAAGAGGATCGCGATACCTTCGAAAAGCTCACCGATACGATCGTGCGCCAAGTCGGCGACATCAAGAAAATGGTGGACGAGTTCGCCTCGTTCGCACGCGTGCCCAAACCACAGATGATGCCCGCCGACGTACGCGAAGCCGTGCAGGAACCCGTCATTTTGTTCCGCGAGGCGCATCCTTCCATCGACTTCGACATGAAGCTGCCGCACGATCCCGTCATGATCTCGTGCGATCAGCGCCTCCTCACCCAAGCCATCACCAACCTCGTCAAAAACGCCACCGAGGCGGTCGAGGGTGCGGGCGAGGCGCCCGATCGCGCGGCGGACTGGCATGGGCGCATCCAGGCGTCCGTCGAATGCAAGAATGATCGGGTCGACATCGAAATCATCGACAACGGGTTGGGGCTGCCCAAGCATCAACGCGCCCGTCTGCTCGAGCCCTATGTTACGACCAAGGGCAACAAAGGCACTGGGCTGGGGCTCGCGATCGTGCAGAAGATCGTGGAGCAACACGGCGGCCGGTTGACGCTGGAAGATGCACCCGATGCGCGCGGCGCATTGGTGCGCCTTTCGCTGCCGCTGAGAGCCGGCAGGGCCGGGGCGATGACGGACACGGGCTCGGGGGACGGTAAAATCCGCCAACCCGAGACGAGCAATGCATGATAGACATGAGCACGAGGGAGCGACCCAATGGCTGCTGACATTCTGGTCGTCGACGACGAGGCCGATATTCGAGATCTCGTTTCCGGCATACTCGAGGACGAGGGGCATTCGCCGCGAACGGCGCGCGACGCCGACGAAGCGCTGCGCTCGATCGAGGAGCGGCGGCCGCATCTGGTGGTGCTCGACATCTGGCTCCAGGGCAGCCGGCTCGACGGGCTCGAGGTGCTTTCGCAAATCAAAAAGCAGCACCCCGACCTCCCCGTCGTGATCATCTCGGGTCACGGCAACATCGAAACGGCGGTGACGGCGATCCGGCGCGGTGCCTACGACTACATCGAAAAGCCGTTCAAAGCCGATCGCTTGATCCTGGTGACGCTGCGCGCCCTCGAGGCCTCACAGCTTCGGCGCGAAGTCAAACAGCTGCGCGAGCGTTCGACGCATTCGACCGAACTCGTCGGCAAATCGGCCGCGATCAACCAGCTTCGCGGCCATATCGAGCGTGTGGCGCCGACCAACAGCCGCATCCTGATGCGGGGCGCATCGGGATCAGGCAAGGAACTCGCCGCCCGCGTCATTCACGCCAATTCCAGCCGCGCGGAAGCCCCGTTCGTGGTGCTCAACGCCGCCGCCATGGCCCCCGACCGGGTCGAGGAAGAATTGTTCGGTTCCGAAGATCGCGCCGGCCCGCGTAAAGTCGGCGCGCTCGAGGAAGCGCACGGCGGCACGCTCTACATCGACGAAGTGGCCGACATGCCGCTGGAGACCCAGGGCAAGATCCTGCGGGTGCTCGTCGAGCAGAAGTTCCAACGTCTGGGCGGCGGACCCAAAGTGGCCGTCGACGTGCGCATCATCACGTCCACCAGCCGCGACTTGGAACGTGAGATGCAGGACGGCCGCTTCCGCCAAGACCTGTTTCACCGCCTCGCCGTCGTGCCCCTGCGCGTTCCGAGTTTGGCCGAGCGCCGCGACGATATTCCCGCCCTCATCGAGTATTTCGTCGGCCAAGTGGCGAGTGCGTCCGGCTTGTCGCCGCGCACGATCGGCGACGATGCGGTGGCCGTCCTCCAGGCGCACGATTGGCCCGGCAACGTGCGCGAACTGCGCAACAACATCGAACGCCTGCTGATCCTGGCGGGCGGTGAACCCGGCACCGTCATTACGGCCGATATGCTGCCCGAGGAAATCGGCTCGAACGTGCCGCTGCCCGTCAACGGCGGCGCCGAGCACCTGATGTCGATGCCGCTGCGGGAAGCGCGCGAAATTTTCGAACGCGAGTATCTGCTGGCCCAGATCAACCGCTTCGGCGGCAACATCTCGCGCACCGCCGAATTCGTGGGCATGGAACGCTCCGCCCTTCACCGCAAACTGCGGGCGCTGGGCGTGGGCTCCGATCAACGCGCCGAGAAGGTGGGCTGAGCGGGCGCGCGCCGGGAGGCTGCCGCACAGAGCGGTTGGTCGTCGCGCGAGGGTTTACTTGCGTCCCTCGCGCCGTACCTTGGCTTCACGGTGCGTGATGTAGGCCGCTGATGCCACGATTACGGCGGCGCCGATCCACGTCCACATGTCGATCGTTTCGCCGAACAGCCAGAAGCCGATGGCGACGACGAACGGCAAGCGCGAGAACTCGAACGTCATCACCAACGAGGCGTCGATCGCCCGAAAGCCACGCATCAAAGCGATGTGGCCCAGCACACCCGAGACGGCGATCAGCGCCAACACAGGCAACAACTCGAGGCTCGGCCATTTCCAGAAGAACAGCGCGGGGACGAGCGACATGGGCGTCAGCATCAGCGTGGTCAGGAACACGATCTTGTCGGGATCATCGGCCGTGGTCAGGCGCTTCAACAGAACGGCGATGACGCCACCCGCCACCGCCGACACGAGCGCGCACGCCTGACCGATGCCGAGACTACCCATACCGGGCCGCAGAATGATCATCGCGCCGATGAAACCGACGATCAGCGCCATCGTGCGCCGCATGCGTACTTTCTCGCCGAGGAACAGAATGGCGCCGACTGCACCGAACAACGGCGACAGGAAGCCGATCGCCGTGATCTCACCCAGAGGGATCAGCGACAGCGCGTAGAACCACGACGACATCGAGATCAAACTGATGACGACGCGCACGCCGTAGAGGCTGAGCGCGCGCGAGTAAAACAACGACCGTCCCCGCCACAGCAGCAGGGGGAGCATCAGCAATAGAGCCGACGCGTTGCGCAGAAAAACCACCTGCATCGCGTGGTAGCCCATTTCAATCGCCAGGCGCGAGCCCACCGCGAGGACGGCGAACAGCGCCATCGAGATGGTCACCCAGGCGAACCCGACAAGAGGTCCAGTGCGTCCGCTCCAAGCCAGTTCGTCGGAATCGGCTGCGGCCACAGGGGCCTCCACGCGTTGCTTTAGTGCTGTCAAATGCTGTCTCCGGAATCAGGGGAGATCCGGGCTGGCACACGGGCACCCGAATCACTGAGTGCGACAGTGATCCATAGACGTGACCACGACGTGGCGACAGTTGCCCAGTGGAGGAATGGCGGCATGCGTGAAGTGCGGGGTGGGGCTGACTAGAGCGCTTTCCTCTTGATGTGAATCGTAAACGCACAACGAGCGCTGTAGGTTGGGTCAAGGCCACTGGCCGCGACCCAACAT
>JANOHP010000220.1:0-9151 GCA_031406575.1 Hyphomicrobiales bacterium | reverse complement strand
AGCCCGATTTTCTGTCCGCTGTTGCTCAACGGACTCGCATCAACTGACGACAGGCCCTAATGGTGTAAGCATTAAAGAGGGCGGTTCCAAGCAGGCCTGATGCTGCTCCCACTGCCGCCGCCTCATCATCCGCAGCGTCGGCGAGGTTCGCAGGGATCGTATAGAGGTCGGCGGCGACGGCGGCGTTATAGGTGGCCTCTAGCGCGCCGGCATTCGTGGCAGCCGCCGCAGCGGACGTTGATACAACCAGCGCTTGCGCAGCTGCGATGGCGGCAGCGGCGGCGACGGCATCGTCGCCCGTGATGCCGTGGTGGGCCAGAGCCGCTTCGACAGCCGCCGGATTGGCGGCCGTCATGTCGACGATCAGGTTGGAAATGATGCGCGGGTCGGCGTCGACGACGCTGTGCGATCCTGAGCCAGTATAGCCATAATTACTCGCGCTGGACCCCGCAGACGCAGTGACGGCAGGACCAGGACCCGCGCCATCAAAATCGATCGTGTCCCCATCCGCATCGACCAAGAACACCGGGTCCGTCAGCCTTGGAAACAGATTGTCCGCTGCGCCGAATTCGTTGGCGCCGGGCAGCAGGCCGTTGCCGGTGCCGTCCACCGTGCGCAGGCCGGCGGGCATTTGGGCGGCGTTGACGGCGGTGACCCCATAGGCGCCCATGATCGACTGGAGAATGGTTTTGGGAGCCGTCGTGTAGCCGACCGAGGTGTCCTCGGCGATTTTGATCTGTTTGAGGATGAACTCGAGGTCGGCAATGTTGACTTCGAAGCTGGTTGCCATGATGAGAATTTCCCGCTGAACCAATAGCCAATCAACCGCTCGGCCTGCCCCCGCGATCGCATCCAGTAAGCCTGGATGGCCGCAGATCGCGGGGTGCAGACCCAGGTGCTTCTGCGGGTCACAAATGCGCCGACATTAACCATAGCGGCAACGGCAGAACGTCTGATGGGGGGCGAACAAACGTCTGAGGGGGCACTAGACTTTGGTCGGGGATTGGGCCGGCGAAAGTCTATTGAGGGGGCTGAGATGTCGATGCTCGAACGTTGCAAAACACTGATGTTTGGAAAAAAAACGCGACCTCACCGGGCGGCCGTTCTGGTCGCATTGGGTCTCATGTAATTGGGCAACACATATCGAGAAACGATGGAATGCCGCGTTTTGATGCGCTGAGAAGGCGTCAGATAAGGAGATGACCTGTGGATAACTCGGGACAATTGTCTTTTGGAGAAATGGAATTGGGTCGAATTCGATTGGAATAATGGAATTTTGGCGCGCGAATGATCCGCCCAATCGATTGCCTGATTTCCCGGATACGTCGGCATATGAAATGAAGCAATCGAGTGCCCAAGGCGATTGACCCAAATTCAACGTCATCCCCGCCCCCAAGACGTCGAGGGCGGGGATGACGTGCAGGGGGAGTGTGGGCGAAGACATCGCGGCAATCAGGATCGGTTATGCGTGGCCGATTTCGGGGCATCGACTGGGTCTCAATCCAGGACCCTGTGGCCGGTCACGTGTTGCGACGCGCGAAAACACCGCGCGGTAGGGCCGCGCGGCGCTGGTTACTTCGCAGCGATGCGAGCCCGGCTCATCTCTCGCGGAAAGTGCGGGAGAACTGATCCGTGATCGGTTTCGACAGGTAGGAGAAGGCGGTGCGCTTGCCCGTGGTCAGGAACGCTTCAACCGGCATGCCCGGCGTAATGGAGCGGTCGGCGACCTTCCAATCGGTGCCGGCGGGAAGGCCGACGCGGACCGAGAAATAGTCCAGGCGCGACTTGGGGTCTTGCGCCGTGTCTGGCGCAATGAAGGTGATGATGCCCTGGACTTCCGGCGTCGTGCGCTGATTGAAGGCGGTGAAGCGCAGGCGCGCATCCTGGCCCACAGCGATCTGGTCGATGTCGGCGGGGGAAATCTTCAATTCGATCTCGAGCGCTTCGCCTTCCGGGACGATCAGCAGGATCGCCTCGGCGGGACTGACCACGCCGCCGATGGTGTGCATGCCGAGCTGGTGGACGATTCCCGTGGCCGGCGCCTTGACCTCCATGCGCATCAGGCGGTCGACGGCGGCGACCTCGCGCTCGATCAGTTCGGATATGCGCGCTTCCGTGGCGCGCAATTCGCGCTGGGCTTCGGTGCGCGCGGTTTGCTCGAGATTGAGGATTTGCAGGTTCAGCTCGTTGATCTGGCCGGCAACGCGCGCGCCCTGGGCGATGAAATTGCCATGCTCACCCGCCAGCCGAACGTGCTCACGTTCGAGTTGATAGACGCGGGTCTGCTGCGTCAGCTGTTTTTCATAAAGCTCGCGAACTTTTTCGAGTTCCTTGCTGATCAGCACCAGCTCCATCTTCTTGGCGTCACGCTGGGCGTTGATGCCTTTGACTTCTTCGCTGGCCTGCTGGACGCGTTGCTCGAGCTGCTGTTTCTGGGACTCGCGCGTTCTGCGGTTCTCCATGAACAACTGAAGCTCGCCATCCATGACGCTTTTGGCGGCAGGCTGGATCGTCAACTCCAGCGGAAACACGACATTGTCCGCGCCGTTGCGCTCCGCCGTGAAGCGGGCGTGCCGGGCCCGGAATTCGATCAGCTGGGATTGAATGATGCCGAGTTCGGCGCGGGTCTGCGTGTCGTCGAGGCGGATGAGGGGCGCGCCGGCAGTAATGGAGTCGCCATTCTTGACGTTGATGGCGGCGATGATGCCGCCTTCCTTATGCTGGATCTTCTTCACGTGACGGCCAATGACCACCGACCCCTGCGAAATAATGGCGCCGGATAAATCCGCCGTTGCCGCCCAGCTGCCACAGCCGAAAACGAGCAAGGCCATGACGGCGATTGCGAACGTAACGCGCCGCAGGATGCCGAAGTTTCCGCTCGGATCGATAGACGCAACCGCTGGTTCGGAAAGCTGGGTCATTGGCAGTGGCCGTCCTCGGTACTGAAACGCGGTTTAATTGGGCGCCGTGTGATCGTTGAGGATAAAATCGCTCTCGGTCAGCACGATGTAGCCATCCAGGATGATCTGTAACGCATCATCGTCCTTGTCGCCAGTCTGGGCGCGAATGATGGTGTATTTGGTGCCGTTGTCCTTCGTCTCGTAGGCATACCGGATGGTGCCGGCTGCTTGTTGAGGAAAATTGGGATTGGAGGGCGTCAGATCGAGTGTGAATGACTGGTCGCCGCTCTTATCGTCGTTGGCATCGATGTTGGACAAGTCGATCTTGTCGCCGGCCGTGAAATCGCGAATGCGATCCCATTTGCCGTTGTCTGCCGGGGAGTCGCCGACCTGCTGGAAGACAAACGTGTCTTCCCCGGCGCCGCCGAAGAAATCGTTGATGTCACTGCTGGCAATGAACACGTCATTTGCACTGCCGCCGATCACGTTTTCGATGTTGCTGATCCGGTCGTGACCGATTTCGTGGCCCGACGCGGTTCCCTCCCGCAGATTGACGATGTTGTCGGTGCGGGTGGACGACAAATCCAGCGTGTCGTTGTCATTCTGGCCATCGAAGTCGTCGTCGCCGTCATTGTCGCAGCTGTCGTTGTCGCTGGAACCGTCGCGGTCATCTCTGCGGGATGTCCGTATAACGTCGTTGCCATCGCCGCCTTGGATCTGGTTGTCGTTCGCGTCGGCGATGATTGTATCGTTGCCCGCGCCGGTGGTGATGTTTTCGAAGCTGGAGAACGTGTCCTCGTCGATTTCTTCGCCGCGCGCCGTTTCCGCGACCATATCGACGTCGAGATCTTTGACTGCGGATGCCATGACGAGGCTGTCATTGCCTTCGCCGCCGTCGAAGTGGTCGTTACCGTCGGATGTCCCTTCGGAGTCCGTACTGCGGTACGAGCTGGTCTTCACCACGTCGTTACCAGCGCCCGTGTCGATGACGTTGTCCTGATCATCGGTGATCACCACGTCGTCGCCGTGGCCGGTCTTGAAGTCTTCGATGCTGCGGAATTGGTCGTGATCGATGTCTGAGCCGCTCGCGGTCCCCGCGTTCACATCGACGATGATGCTGGCGGTGCTGGACGAATAGTCGAGGAGGTCGTTTCCGTCGCCACCGTCGACAAAGTCGTCGCCGTCACCCTCGTTGGAGTCTTGGTTGTGGGATTGCTCACGAGCTCGCGATTGGATGACGTCGTCGCCGTGGCCGGCCTCGATCGTGTTGGCCTGGGCATTCATGACGATCACATCGCCGGCTTGGCTACCCTTCACGTTTTCGATGTTGCGGAAGTGGTCGGTGCCGGTGTGCTGGCCTTCGGAGTTTCCTTCGGTGAGATTCACCATAACGCTCGTGGCGACGCCGGAAAAGTCGAGGGTGTCGCTGCCTTCGCCGCCGTCAATGTCATCGTCGCCGTCGGCGTACGTTGCGACGATGGTGTCATTGCCCGTGCCGCCGTCGACCATATCGGCATCGGCGCCGCCCACCAGAGTATCGTCGCCGTCGCCGCCGAACAGGGAGTCTTCACCGTCCTCGCCGAAGATCGTATCGTCACCCTCTTCGCCGAAGACGATGTCGTGGCCCGCCCCGGCATGGACGATATCGTTGCCCTGCAGGGCATAGATGACATCATTGCCCATGCGACCCTGAATGAGGTCGGCGGAGGACGTGCCGTGGGTCACGGCCGCCCAATAATTCGGTAGGAATTCAACCTCGGTGGCGTTGGCGTCGGCGACGGTGATGACGTTGTAGGGCGCCTCTTCCGATTCGCTGTCGCTCGAGCCGTTCGACTCGGTATCCGATCCCGCCGGCACACCGGCCGGATCCACGACGGCGTCGAGGATTGCGGCTTGGGCGACATTGGCGATGCCGTCGCTCACGACATAGGTGAACGTGACGTCGACGTAGCTGTTGGGCTCGGGTGTAAACTCCCACGTGCCGTTGCCCTTATTGACCAACGAGCCGGAAGAGGCTGACAGCTCCGCGACCTTGAGGGTGTCGCCGTCGGGGTCGCTGGCATTACGCAGTAGATCCGACAGGCCGATCATGACCACGACGTTTGTGGGCAGGTAGCTCATCACGACGTTGCCGGTGATCACCGGTGCGCGATTCTCGGCACGCTTGGGCGCAGACGGTTCCAATTCGGATTTCTCCGAGGGTGTCTTATTGGCATCGGATGACGCGCCGCCGCCGCCGCTTCCACCACCTGTAGCGGCGCGCGCAGCCTGGCTGCTGCCACCGAATCCGGCCGTGTTGATGGGTGCATTATCGTTGCCGGGATTAGACAGCAATTGCAGCGGACTACCGTACAGCGACGCCTTGGCAGCACCGAGCGGGTCGGGCGAGAAGCCTTCCGCCGGAAATCCACTGGTCGGAATAAATCGGGCGCTGGGTTGAGACCCAAACCCACCTGAGTCCTGGGACTCGGGGGTATTGGAATTCGCTATCTCCGGCGGCTCCGACTGCGCGGGATCGCGGTCATTGGCAGGCGGCAAAGCAAACGTTGTCTCGGGCACCTCATCGGTCTCGTCGGTGCGCAGCGTGTTGGGTTTCTCACCCCACAGCAGGTTCTTGATCAACGTCAAGGCCACGAGGAAGTGCGCTGACGCAAACGCCACCGTCCCAATTCCAGAGGATTTGGCTTCGGGAGAGTCGAATTTACGCGCAGGTTGGCCGCTACTGGTGGCCGAAATTGTGCTCAGCTCCTTCGCTGTGCCCATTTGGGATCTCCCTCTTCACCCGGCGTCGGGGCCCCCGCGGGCTTTTGCACCGACTTCAACTGACTGGCCAAAACTTCGTCTTTCGGCCCGAATACGGCGAGTTTTCCATTCTGCATCACGCCGACCATGTCGACGGCTGCCAGTGCGCTCGGCCGGTGAGCAATGACGATCACTATGCTGCCGCGTTCGCGCAATGTCCGGATGGCTTGCGTCAGGGCAGCTTCGCCCTCCGCGTCGAGGTTCGAGTTGGGCTCGTCGAGGACGACGAGGAATGGCCAGCCGTAGATGGCCCTAGCCAGAGCGACGCGCTGGCGCTGGCCGGCCGACATGTCCGCACCATTGGCGCCAAGGCGCGTTTCATAGCCGTCCGCCATGCGCAGGATCATCTCGTGGACACCCGCTGCATTCGCGGCTGCGATGATCGAGTCACTGTCCGCATTGGGATCGAACCGGCTGATGTTCTGAGCCACCGTGCCGTTGAGCAGGGATACGTCCTGCGGCAGGTAACCCATGTGAACGCCGAGGTCGTCTGGGTCCCAGTGGGTGATCTCCGCGTTGTCCAAGCGAATGTTGCCGCGCACGACCGGCCACACGCCCGTGACGGCACGCGAGAACGAGGACTTGCCGCTGCCGCTGGCGCCGATGAGGCCCAGACCCTGGCCAGCCGAAAGTGTGAAACTCATGTCGCTGACGACGACGGTGCCCGACCCCGGTGCGGCGACGGTGATCTTCTCGACTTTCAGCGATGATTTCGGTTTGGGAAGCTTGACGAGGGCTTTGCTATCGTCGAGCGCGGACAGCGTATCGCCCAGGCGCGCGAAGCTGCGGCGGGCGGCCACGAACCCTTTCCACTGGCCGATGACTTGGTCGATCGGCGCCAGCGCGCGAGCCGAGGCGACGGAGGCGGCAATGATGGCGCCTGCCGTCATCTCGCCCTTGATCGTGAAATAGGCGCCCAGCCCCAGAACCGCCGACTGCAGGATCATGCGAAGCACTTTCGCAATCCCACTGTAGGTGCCGCCGATATCGCTGGTCTTCAGCTGCAGATTCAGGTGCTCTTTATTGACGTCGTCGAAGCGCTTCACGGAACGTCCCGTGATGCCCATCGAGCGGAGAACCTCGACGTTGCGAATGTGGGTGTCGGACAGCATGGCCCGTGTGATGGCGGCCTTCTGCAGATCGGTCGACAATGAGCGGGTTTTGAGTTCGGTCGCCAGTGTCAGCGCACCGAGAATCAAAGCGCCGCCGAGCACCACGACAGCCAGCCAAGGATGCAGCAGGTAGACGAACACAAGATACAGCGGCATCCAGGGCAGGTCGAGGAGGGCGACGGGACCTTGCCCGGAAACGAACTGGCGCAGAACGTCGACGTCGCGACCGCGCTCGGTCGATTCCGCGCGGCTGTAGCCGAACCGCGGCATGTCGATCATCACGCGATGGGCGAGCGGAGCCAGATTGTGGTCCACCCGGGCGCCGACGCGCACCAGAATTTGCGATCGAGAGACGTCGAGCACACCCTGGAACAGGTAGAGCCCGACAGCCAATATCGATAGGCCGACGAGGGTCTCGATCGACTGGCTTCCCAGGGCTCGATCGTAGATCTGCAACATATAAAACGAGCCGGTCAGGGCGAGGAGGTTAATAACCCCCGACAAGAAAAAGAGAAAAATGGCTGTGGCCTTGCACCAACCAATGGCGCGCTTCAGGTCGGCTTTGACTGTGGGATTTTTTCGCACGGACACTAACCCCTAATAAAAACACGCATAATTCGAGCGCACTTGACGTCCTGCAACCGCTTCTGCTTCATGATGAATTGAAGGCCCGGGTCAAACGAGCGTGATCAGCAGTCGCCGCCTCCACCACCGGAGACGCCGCCATTATCCACCGCGTCCTGCCCGCCACTGTCAGTGGCAGAGTCGGTCGCGATGAAGGTCTGATTGCCATCAGCATGAATGATCAGCTGCCCGGCACCGTTGAATGACGGCCCGATCACCAACGTGAGGGTCGAACCGGCAGCGGCTGCGCCCCAATCGAGCACGATGCTGTCGCCGGCTTGGAGTTCATCGGATCCATCGAAATCGGCGGGCGAGCCTGCGCGGAAATTGAACACGTCGCTCTCGGCTTCGTCCCACAGCCCGGCGAAGGAGGCTTCACCCCAAACCTCGTTGTTGACATCGCTGGCGTAAGACACGTTGGCAGTGGTGTCGAAAAGATCAGAACTCGCCGCAAGGCCGGTCGGCGCAGCGATGACACCAGCCGCCTCGGGGGCCGGTTGAATCGCTGACGGGCCTTTTTTGATCGAATTGGGCATTACCATCGGCCTCTCGAACACCTCGGGATCGTGGCGTTCATTTGTGCACGCATCTTTCTACTTTGTTAAGGAAATTGCAAGTGGTGTTCAGATCGGCACGAGGTAAAGCGGCAGCTATGGTGAATATGCGTGGCATTTTGATACAGAACTGCCTTCTTGCTCCAAGGCCATTCGCCCAATGGCCCTCGAAAGTGTAACCGGGGCAGACCGCAAGCCAGGGCAATTTCTCGATCCACGAGAACGGCCACATTGCCGTTGCGCAGTGTTATCGCAAAACGCCGGCGGAACAGGTGGGGCCGTCGATCTAACCGTGTCTGCTGATGACGACACCAACGCCCCTGGATAACAGGAGTATAGCTCCCCAGGAGACCGGTCGCGGCTCATCGCGCCAATACCAGTCCGACCAGTCCGCGCGAGAACGTCGGCGAAGTCGACTGCGTTTGAATTGATACCGCTGAGCATAAGCGAAACTCGCGTGATCGGCGTTCAGATGACAGCCGTGCCCCAAAAACCAAGGGATCCGGCACACTGTAGGATTACGGTTATTTTAACCAAGGCGACATCCGCAGAAGGTGGTGCGCGGAGCAGCTCTGGAGTCTAGGCGGAGGCCCGACTAAAGTCGGGGGATGGCCCGACAAAGGTGGGGCATTTTTATGCGCCGAAGTGGGACGATTATCCCACGCCTCATCAAAAGCCCCGGAAATAGGGCGTCGACCGATATGGAGTGGCGTAAAAGCGCAATCAATCCGTGTGGCCGCATAATTGCAGCACGCTTCAGGGAATGGTTGACTCAGGGGCTATGTTGCACGCATTGATGATGTTAACGTCCAGTTAAGATCGTCTAGCCGCATTGTCCCCGATTAGTTCAGTATCCAGCGTGCGCCAGGGGTAAATATTGACATGATTCGCGGTGGAATTCCAACGAGAGCCCTGCTTCGGGTCGGCATTATCGATCCGTTCCCGATGTTTCGCGCCGGAGTGGTCGGTGCGTTGCGTGCGTCCGGTGTCGCCGAAGTGACAGCCGAAGGTCACAGTTGTGATGAAGCGCTGCGACTTGTGGCGGACGGCGGGCTCGACATCATCCTCGTCAATCCCAACATTCCGGGCGGCGGCGGGCAGATCATCATTTCCATTCAGCAGTTGAAGACGACGACGCGGTTGATCGTGCTGTCCAACT
>JANOHP010000173.1:0-1648 GCA_031406575.1 Hyphomicrobiales bacterium | reverse complement strand
CTCCCGCAAGCGCCATTGGTGTGGTTGCGGAAAACGGCTAAGTATCTGAAATCATGGTGAGCCCGGTCGGGATCGAACCGACGACCACCTGATTAAAAGTCGTGGTTTAAATGAACAAGATCAATGAGGTTGGCCACTGACTTTTTTCGTTTCGGCGAAAATAGTGAAATATCGAGACCGTTAGCCAGCCGTAGGGAACGTTCCCAATTACGGCTCGCACGCGCCGCCGACGCCTTGCAGCTCGTCCTCATCGGCAAGGCTCTGGTCTGAGGCCGGGGACGCCCGTTCAGGGCATCCCATCGATCTTCGGCCTCGGATAGTAGGCACGATCACCGAGGGCGTCGATGCGCGCCCAGAACTCGGGGCCTGAGGCAAAGTTCTGTTCGTTGCGCGTGAACGTCTGTCGCCAGATGTTCCAGGACTCCGGATGCATCCGCCGCGCCACCTCGAAATGCTTTAGGGCACCCGACTCGTCGCCGTGCCGTTGCAGATGGCAGCCGAGCCGGAAATGCGCCTGCGCCAGCGCCACGTCTTCGTTTGGACGACGCATCTCGGTGCGCGCGACCGTGGCGTCAAGTACGTGGCGGCTCTTTGCGCCGTCCACTGCCCAGTCGCACACCGCATCCATGTAGACCTGCTTCGTACGTGCCATCAGCTCGGCGGCCTCGGATGGCATCTCTCCGGTCGTGCGGTTGCGTTGGCGGAAGCCATCGGCCCAGCCGGCGTTCTCCGCCGGCCGCACGATGCGGCCGTTGTCGTCGATCCACACGGCCTCCGGCACGTTGACCATGTTGAAGAGCGCAGCCACGTGGTGGTCCGGGTCGATCAGCGAGACGTATGTGGGCCTCGCCGCCTCGATGAAGGGACGCGCCGCCTCAGGTGTGTCCTCGGCAACGGCGACAATGACGAAATTACGGTGTTTCAGGTCCTCGTAAGCCTTCTGCCACACGGGCAGATCATTACGGCAGCCTCACCATGAGGCCCATGTGGCGAGGAACACCCTCTTGCCGCGATAGTCCGACAGGGAATGCAACTTTCCGTCGATGTCGGGCAAGGTGAAATCGGGCGCCTCGAGTGTCTCGAGCGAGCGTGTGCGCTCGCCAGCGCCGATCCCCAGCACCCACGTCTGCCGCGCGTCGTCGTGCACGACCGGGTGACCCATGTGTCGCCAGAAGGCGGCGACATCGACCGCGCGCGCGTCGACAAAGCTGGCTGCACCGCGCGGGACCGGCACGCAGATTGCGTCCTTACACAGTCCTTCCGGTTTTGCCGCGAAGCCGGTTACGCGCTCAAGATCGCCGACATCGATCGACAGACCCTCGCCCGGGCGCGGCAGGACGCAGACTTCGAACTGCTGCTGCTCGTACAGTATGGTAGCCATGGCTGGTCTCCTTCGCTTCGTGGCCGTCACTTAACCCCTCTTATTCGGGAGGTAAAGCAAAGTGAATTGAAGAGGGGAGCGGGCCGCTGGTTTGCGGGCTCTGCGGGCCAGCGGGTGAGCGTGCCGTAGGGCGAGCACTGCTCAGTGAGCGGCGATCGTGTCGATCGCGGCCAAGATCGGCAGCAGCACGGCCCAGACGGTCAACGAATGGGTCAAGAAGGCCGAGGTCGACAGCGGTCACAAGCTACTCGGCCTTGATTCCGAGTT
>JANOHP010000116.1:0-28607 GCA_031406575.1 Hyphomicrobiales bacterium | reverse complement strand
GGCCCGCCTGGGCGTAACGTTGCGGGGCCGGCAGGGCGTCGGCTTTGCGCTCGTTCCGCCGGCGCTGCGCGCGCGGCAACCCGACCTGGGGGGGGGTCGCGCGCGCCCCCACGACGACGCTGGGGCTCCAGTCCAATCCCGTCGAGCGTGCGACCTCTTGCGCCAAGAGGGCGGCTTGATTGTAGCGCCGCCACAGCAGCCGCCGCCGCGACAAGGGCACGGGCACGATGAGGTCGGTCCCCGGAAACAGCTCCCGCCCGGCCTCGATGAGCCAGCGACCAAACAGGCGCCGCGCGTCGTGGCGGTCCTGATACTTGAAGCCGTGCACCAGCCGCTGCAGCACGCTATCGCGCTCGAACACGGCGACGGCGCGGGCGCGCGCATAGGCGGGCGGATCGGCCGCCGCCGCAGCCGACACGATAGGGCCGCCATGGTCGCCGCCGAAGGGGAGCGGTAGGCCCAGACGATCGCACAGCGGAGCACGAATGAAGGCGATGCCGCCCCAGCACGTCGCGCACAGGGCATCGTGCCGCGACAGGGCCGCTCGGCAGGCGACGCACACCGCCGGTACGATCCAGTTCCCGATCGCGCTCGCGCCCGCCTGCGACGCCCGGCCGAACCCACGCGCGGCTCGAACCGCCAAGCGTGGGCGATCGGGCTCCGCGCCCACCTCGTCGGGAGAGGTTGTCATTCGCGTTTCGCCTTCGCTGCTGTCCCCGCCCGCCGTGTGCCACGAAGATCGCTCGGCACACCGCGCCGCCCGCACTATATTCCAGCCATGAGCTCCAATCACCTGATCTTCGACCGGGACCTGCTGACGCGCCGGCGCGAGCGCGTGGCCGCCACCGCCACCGCGCACGATTTCTTGTTGCGGCGGGTCGCCGAGGATCTCGCTTGGCGCCTGTCGCTGATCACGCGCGCGTTTCCGATGGCCGTGAACCTGGGCGCCCATCACGGGCTGGTGTCGCGCGCGTTGCGGCCCCTGCCGGGCTTCGACGTGGTCATCGATACCGAAACATCGCCCGCTCTGCTCGCCCAATGCGACGGCCCGTGTCTCGTTGCCGACGAGGAAATGTTGCCCTTCGCGCCTCGCTCGCTCGATCTCGTCGTGTCGGGCTTGGCCTTGCAGTTCGTCAACGATCTGCCGGGGACGCTGCTCCAGATCGAGCGCGCGCTCAAGCCCGATGGGCTGTTTCTGGGCGCCATGCTCGGGGGACAGACGTTGACCGAGCTGCGGCAGGCCCTGGTTGCCGCCGAGACCGAGACGACGGGTGGCGCTTCCCCGCGCGTCGCGCCGTTCGCCGACGTGCGCGATCTGGGTGGCCTGCTGCAACGGGCGGGCTTCGCCTTGCCGGTCGCCGACAGCGACCTCATCGAGGTGGCCTACCCGAGCGCCCTCGAACTGATGCGCGATCTGCGCGGCATGGGTGGGGCCAACGCCCTGCTCGAACGCACGCGCCGACCGTTGCGGCGGACGACGCTGTTGCGCGCGATGGAAATCTACCAGGAGCGCTTTGCCCGCCCCGATGGCCGCGTCACCGCATCGTTCGAAATTTTGACGCTGACCGGGTGGTCGCCGCACACGAGCCAGCAACGCGCCCTGCGGCCCGGGTCCGCGCAAAGCCGCCTGGCGGACGCCTTGGGTGTGCCGGAAGTGGGAACTGGCGAGGCGCCGAAATAGGCTGCTGGCCTAACGCCACACCGCGTCATCCCGCAGCACGGCGACCAGAGCATCGCGGCAGACGAGGGCGAGCTTGTCGCCTTTGTCTTTCGTTGCGCGCCGTGCATCGCCGACGACTCCCGACGCAGAAAACGACTGGAACGACCGGTACTGGCCGACACCGAGGGGACGCGGCGTCGAATGTTTGGGGCCGTGCGCGTCCGCCAACTTCTCGATGCGCACCTGCTCGGGTGCCAGCGCCAGCATCAGACTGGTCTCGCCTTCGCAGGCATGCCGCACGCGCTCCTGATCCTCGAGGATGGCAGGCATCGCGGGCTGCGCCAGTTCGAAATAGGTGGTCACACGGATCGTCAATCCGGTCTCGACCGCGAAGTCGGGCAGAAACGCCGCCAGCGCACTGATGTTGCCGCCGTGACCGTTGACGATGAAGACTTTGGCGTACCCCTGCCGCGCGATGCTCTTCAGAAACGCCAGCAGCACCGCCCGATAGGTCGGAATATCGAAGGTAAACGTACCGCCGAACGCCATGTGATGCTCGGCCAGTCCACACCACAGCGTCGGTGCGACGACGATTGCCCGGTCGGCTGCCACGAACTCGGCAGCGATCTTGCAAACCGCCTCACACAGGATCGCATCGACCCCCACGGCGAGGTGCGGTCCATGCTGCTCCATCGAGGCCACGGGCAGCATGACGATCGCATCTCGGCCGGCAAGGTCACGCAATTGCGGAGCTGTCAGCTCCTTCCACATCACCGAGTTCGTCATGACGTCGTCCGATCGATTTTCATACGAAGCTGAAAGGGGAGGTGCCAGTCGATATTTTGATCATCGCATGGAAATTATCTCGCGTCTTCAATTGGTTCACGGACCATCTCGGCCCTTGGACAGTCATATTTTCGCCGTCGTTCGACGCATCGACCCTGCCAATATACCGGCTCACCGATGGTCCGACGAGGCCGCCGATCAGCGTTCGGGACAAGCGCATCGCATCGTTTCCCGCACGCGTCAGGGCCGCTGCGCGCGCCCTGCACGACCCTCGAGTGGTTAACCAAACACACACTCCGTGTGCCACTTCGGGACAATTTGAACTTAAGAGCGATTTGTCGGTGGAGGCGCCGGGGCACGTTGGCGTCGCCGCAATCGAGGGTAAACGTCGAAATTCTTCTGGAGCAATTCAATGCGTATAGCGTCTCTTCTGCACGCGCGGACGGCTGCGATCTTCGCGCTCTCTTTAATCACCGTCATTGCCACGATGGGCACGACCGCCACGGCTCAGGCTGATGAAGCCGAGTGGCTCAAAGTGGCCTTCGCCAATCGCGGATCGTCCAATGCCATGAAACTGGGCGCCACTCAAATGGGCCGCAAAGCGCGGCGCGGCAAAAAGGGCGTCCAGGTTGCGAGCCTGGGTGGTTTCACGCCGTCGGCGGCTTATGCGCCCTCCGACCCCGCTCCGTCGCTTGGACCGAGCCTGTCGGGTGGCGGCAATGTGCGCTGGGTCGCCTCCGCGAGCTGTCTCACCGGCACGCTTCAGAGTGTCGTGGCTTCCTTGGCCAGCTTCGGGTCGGTCACCGTGTCATCCACGTGCCGCAGCCACTCGCACAACCGCCGCGTCGGAGGTGCCCGCAAATCGCACCATCTGACCGGAAGCGCCGTCGACTTCAGGTTGCGCGGCAACGTGCGCGCGGCAATGGCCTACCTGCGCTCGAGCGGCGTCGTCGGCGGCCTCAAGCACTACGGCGGCGGACTGTTCCACATCGACACCGGCCCCCGCCGGAGCTGGTAATCGCCAAGATGGATTGTGGTGCAACGCGGGCGGAGCCACTGGCTTTCCGCCCGCGTTTGCGTCTGCCCACCGCGGGTCGCGGCAAACGGACGCGAGGGTTGACCGCGGCCGCTCTTCCCCTGATAGGATCGCGGCCGACTCCCGAACCTCCCGCTCACAGGCCGACCGCCCGAGCGTCAACACCAACGGAGACACGTTCATGGCGAATGCGGCGCTGGATGCCGATGTCATTGTTGTGGGGGCCGGCAATGCCGCCTGCTCGGCCGCCATGGCCGCGCGCGACGCGGGCGCCCGCGTCATCATGCTGGAAGCCGCTCCCAAAGAGGAGCGCGGCGGCAACTCGACCTATACAGCGGGCGCCCTGCGCCTCGTCTACAACAACGCTGACGACGTCAAAACGCTCGTCGAGTTGTCGGACGCAGAGGTCGAAGCGCGTGACTTCGGCACCTACACCGAAGAACAGTATTTCGACGACATGTACCGCATGACGCGCTACCGCACGGACCCCGAGCTGTGCGACGTGCTCGTGAAGAATTCGACCGCGGCGTGGCAGTGGTGGCGCAAACACGGCGTCAAGTTCCAGACCAGCGAAGGCCGCCAAGCGTTCAAGGTGGACGGCAAGTTCAAGTTCTGGGGCGGCTTGTGCGTCGAGACCTGGGGCGGCGGCCACGGCCTCATCGATACCGAGCACGACATCTGCGCCAAGAACGGCGTCGATATCCGCTACGAGACGGCCGGTCACGCGCTGATCACCGATGACGACGGCAAGGTCATCGGTGTCACCGCGCGCCAGAAGGGCAAGAAATACGATCTCAAGGGCGGCGCCGTCGTGCTCGCCTGCGGTGGCTTCGAGAGCAACGCGGAAATGCGCTGCCGTTACATGGGGCCGGGCTGGGAACTCGCGAAGGTGCGCGGCACCCGCTACAACACCGGCGGCGGAATCAACATGGCGCTCGCCATCGGCGCCATGCCGCACGGCCATTGGTCATCGGGCCATGCCGTCGGCTGGGATTTCAACGCGCCCGAATTCGGTGATCTGACCGTCGGCGACAATTTCCAAAAGCACAGCTATCCGCTCGGCATCATGGTCAACGCCACGGGCAAGCGCTTCGTCGACGAGGGCTACGATTTTCGCAACTACACCTATGCGAAGTACGGCCACGTCGTCAAAGACCAGCCCGACATGATGGCCTGGCAGATCTTCGACAAGAAGGTGCTGGCGATGCTGCGCGGCGAATATCGCATCAAGCGCATGACCAAAGTCTCGGCCAATACGCTGGAGGAATTGGTCACCAAGCTGGAAGGCGTCGACGCGGCGGCCTGTCTCGCCGAGCTGAAAGCCTACAACGCCGCCGTCATGACCGACGTGCCGTTCAACCCGGCGGTGAAGGACGGTCGCGGAACGCGCGGCCTGACCGTCGCCAAATCCAACTGGGCGAACGTGCTCGATGAGCCGCCCTACGAGGCCTATCAGATCACCTGTGGCCTCACGTTCACGTTCGGTGGCTTGAAGATCAACACGGGCTGCGAAGTGGAGCACACCGACGGCTTCTCGATCCCGGGCCTCTATGCGGCGGGCGAGCTGGTCGGCGGGCTTTTCTATCACAACTATCCCGGCGGTACGGGGCTCACCTCGGGCGCCGTGTTCGGCAAGATCGCGGGTGAAGGGGCCGGCGCGTTTGCTCTGGGCGCGGCGCAGCGGCAAGGGTGAGCGCGAGATGGGCTCATGCGAATGAGACGCGAGCATTCATTCTCCTGTTTCCCGGACGAAACAGCGCGGCCTTGCCGCGCGGTGTCGATCCGGGATCGCGTCGGTTCCGTCGGGAAAGCAGCGCTCATCGCATGGCCCAAGTGATCCCGGATGAACGCGCGACGCGCGCGCTCTCCGGGAAAACAGGGATTGGACGGAGCTAAATTCTCTGTTTCCTCGGCCGCAACCGCGCGCTCGGCGCGTGACATCCCGGAAACCAGTGGAGAGGGCACAGCAGTCGGCTCGCGCGTCAGCTCTGCTTCCTCGGGTCGGCGACGTCTTCGATCATCAGCTCGGTGCGCTGGCGGCCGTTCCAGGTGTCGCGCCGCAGATTGCCGGCTATGTGCAGGGGCAGGCCTCCGGAGTCGAGCAGCAGCGTGCCGATCGGCTGTCCGACGCCGCGAAAGGCGATGGCGTCGAGCTTCGAGCCATCGCCCGCCTCCAGCGTGCAGCGCACGTGCGCCTCGCCCATCACCTTGACGAACCGCACGCGGTGCGCGGGAAACACGAACCGCGGCTGCGGATTGCCCTGGCCATAGGGGCCGGCCTTATCGATCAGATCCATCAGGTCGTCGGTCACGGCGCCCGGCGTCAGCGCGCCATCGATCTCCAGCGCGGAGGCCTGCCGCGCCGCACTGGATGTGTCGCGCAACATCGCCTCGAAGTGGGCTTTCAACGCGTCGTGTCCCGTGCGCGCGACGGTCAAGCCGGCCGCCATCGCGTGCCCGCCGCCCTTGATGAGCAACCCGTCGGCAACTGCGCGACGCACCGCCGCGCCGATATCGACGCCGGCCACTGACCGCAGCGATCCCGTGCCCTCGCCCTTGGTCTCCCAGGCCAATACGCACGCGGGCCGCTTGTATTTTTCCACGAGTCGGCTGGCGACGAGACCAACGACACCTTTATGCCAGGCCTCCGATCCCACCATCACGATGGCCGCATCGGGATCGGCGTCGACGAGGCGATCGGCGTCCGCCATCGCTTCCTCGAGCATCTGGGTTTCGATGGCCTTGCGCTCGCGATTGAGCTTGTCGAGCAGTACCGCGATGCGCGCCGCCTACATCTCGTCGTCGGTGGCGAGCAGGCGCGCGCCCAACGCTGCATCGCCGATGCGCCCACCGGCATTGATGCGCGGCCCCAGTATGAAGCCCAGGTGATAGGGAGTCGGCGCTTGGTTGAGGCCCGCCGCATCGATCAGCGCGCGCAGCCCCGTGTTCTGGCGTCCCCGCATCACCGCCAAACCGCGCACCACGAAGGCCCGGTTGAGTGTTTTCAGCGGCACCACATCGGCGACCGTCGCCAGGGCGACCAGATCGAGCAGGCTCATCAAGTCGGGTGCGGTCTGCCCCCGATCATAGACGCCGCGCCGACGCAATTCGCGCGCCGTGGCGACCAGCGTCATGAACACGACGCCCGCCGCGCACAGATGCCCGAGCCCCGACAGGTCGTCCTGTCGGTTCGGATTGACGACGGCGTGCACGTCGGGCAGCCGCACGTCGGCTTGGTGATGGTCGAGCACGATGACATCGGCGTCGAGCCCGCGCGCAATCCCCAGTGCATCGAAACTGGTGACACCACAATCGACGGTGACGATCAGTCGGGCGCCGTCCTTGATCAGAGTTTCGATGGCGGCCGGATTTGGTCCATAGCCTTCGAAAATGCGATCGGGAATGTAGATGCGTGTGCCGAGCCCGTGCGCCGCGAAGAACCGCGCCATCAACGCCGACGAGCACGCTCCGTCGACATCGTAGTCGCCGAAGATGGCGACCGATTCGCGCGCTTCAATCGCGTCGGCGAGGCGGGCGGCCGCTTTGTCCATATCGACCAGCGTCGAGGGATCGGGCATCAGCGCCTTGATCGTCGGTTCGAGCGTCACTTCGACGGCGTCGAGCGCAATGTCGCGCGCCGCGAGGATGCGTCCCAGCAATTCGGGCAGGTCGTAGCGCTGGCTGATCATGGTGGCGAGGTTGCGTGCCGGCGCATCCAGGCGTTCGCGCCAGACATAACCCCGTGCCGAGCGGGCCACGCCGAGGTAGGCCGCACCCCCCTCGATTGGGTCGCTGGTCCTGCGACGTGCGAGCGCCATTCCGTATCCCCCTACCGGCCAGCGTCGTCGGTGCCGCGCTTAGAGCACGGCTGCGTTGCGCACCCAACCGCCATCGGTTGCCTATCCCCAAGTATGGGGTCCCAAACCGTTGGTACGCTGCGATTGAGCGCCCTCTGCGTGCCCGCGGTCGGCACACGCGGCGCGACTCACCCTGCACCAGCTTGCTCCACTGATGTGGCGATTTCGCGCCGGGGCTCGCCGTTTCGCCGACACTTCCCCCTCTCCCCGCCCTTGCGAGGAGAGGGTCGGGGTGAGTTTCCATCTGCCGCGCACACCTTGATCCCTGAAACGGGCGCCGCATCATCCAATCGAGTTTCTGGTGAGGCGACGCAAGTGTTCCCACCTCCCCGGTTCCCCGGAATTCGCGACGCGCCGTGCGCGGTGCGGATGTCCGGGGTCTTTCCCGATGCGCGTGATTTTCGACCAGAAACGGCAGCGCAGCACTCCATCGGCGACGGGTAAAGGTCCCGGATATGTGCCGCGCGTGCCGCTCGACACATTCCGGGAAAACAGGGGGGCGTATACACGCCAGCGCGCGGCGTTCGGGCACCCCTCCGCGAGGTCGGAGCAAGTGTCTGCCCCTCATCCTAACCCTCTCCCCATCGAAGAGCAGGCGATGGGGAGAGGGGATCTCGGTGGAGATGGGATGTTCCTCGCGCTCTTTGAGATTACGTCCACAACCCCCTTGCGCGGATCGAAGCTCGGGTTCACCTTGAAGGGGTCGTGCCTCTTTCCCAGGTGCGGGCGCGGCTTCGCGTCCGCACGCCTCCTGTGCCCGCGAATGGCCCTGCGCCCGGGTGCAAAGGAGTTAGACATGGGGAAGTCCGAAGCGTCAGCCCGCTCCGCGCGCTGCATCGCCCTGGTCGGTCCATACCTCTCCGGAAAGACCACGCTGCTCGAAGCCATCTTGGCGCACACGGGCGCCGTCACGCGGCAAGGCACGATTCTCGACAAGAACACCGTCGGTGACGCCGCGCAGGAAGCCCGCAGTCACGGTATGAGCGTCGAGGCCAATATCGCCGATGTGGAATTTCTCGGCGATCGGTTCACCTTCATCGACTGCCCCGGCTCCATCGAGTTCCAAAGCGAAGCCCTCAATATGCTCGCCGCCTTCGATGCCGCCGTCGTCGTCACCGAGCCCGACCCCAAGCGTGTGCCCGCGTTGCAGCTCATTCTGAAGAGCCTCGACGATCGCGGCATTCCCCACTTTCTGTTTCTCAACAAGATCGACGATTTCGACACGCCCGTGCGCGACATCATTCCGATGTTGCAGCCCGCGAGCGCCAAACCGCTGGTGCTGCGCCAAGTTCCGATCTGGGACAACGGCATTGCCACGGGTTTCGTCGATTTGGCCTCCGAGCGCGCCTTCGTCTACCGCGAGCATGCGCCCTCCGAAATCGTGCCCATGCCCGAAATGATCAAGGATCGCGAGAAAGAAGCTCGCTTCCAGATGCTCGAAAAGCTCGCCGACTACGATGACGAGCTGATGGAGCAGTTGCTGTCCGACATGCAGCCGCCGCGCGATAAAATCTTCGAGGATCTGGCCAAGGATCTGCGCGAAGGCCTCATCTGCCCCGTGCTGCTGGGTTCAGCGCAGAACGGCAACGGCATCGTGCGCCTCCTGAAAGCGCTGCGCCACGAAGCCCCGTTCGTCGGTCAAGTGGCTGCGCGCCTGAAGCTCGAAAACGCCAAGAGTGCAGCCCTCGTCGTCAAAACGCTCTATTCCGCGCACGGTGGCAAACTGTCCGTCGCGCGCGTGCTGACGGGAGAGTTCGGCGAAGGCACGACTGTCGTCGGCGACGGAACGGACGAGCGTATCGCGGGTGTGTTCTCACTGATGGGACAAGAGGCGAAAAAACGCGGAACCGCCAAAGCCGGCGATACCGTTGCCTTCGGGCGGCTCGAAAAGGTCAAGACAGGCGAAGTGCTCACGGCCGAAAAGAGCGGCATCACGCAAATTGCGCGCGCCGCCCTGCCCGATCCCGTCTACGGCGTCGGTATCGAACTCAAGGAACGCAAGGACGAAGTCAAATTGACCACGGCCCTGGCGCGCCTGATGGAAGAAGACCCCACTCTGCGCCTCGATCATTCCAAAGACACCCATCAGATGGTGCTGTGGGGCCAGGGTGAGATGCACCTGCGCGTGACGCTCGAACGGCTTCAGCGCAAATACGGCATCGAGGCCACGACCAAACGCCGGTTGGTGCCCTACAAGGAGACGATCAAGAAATCGATCGAGATCCGCGGCCGCCACCGCAAGCAATCGGGTGGGCACGGACAGTTCGGCGACGTGGTGGTGGAGATCAAGCCACTGGCGCGCGGCGAGGGCTTCAAATTCGACGAGAAAATTCACGGCGGTGTGGTGCCCCGCCAGTTCATCCCGTCCGTCGAAATCGGCGTCAGCGATTACCTGCACCGGGGGCCGCTCGGGTTTCCGGTGGTGGATGTGGGGGTAACGCTGCTCGATGGCTCCTACCACGCCGTCGACAGCTCGGACATGGCGTTCCGGCAGGCCGGCCGCTTGGCCATGTCGGAGGGCATGCCCAAGTGCACGCCCGTGCTGCTCGAACCCATCATGCACGTCTCGATCGCGGTGCCGTCGGAGGCCACGTCCAGGGTCAACGCCATGATCTCCCAACGCCGGGGCCAAATCCTGGGCTTCGACGCCCGGGAGGGCTGGACCGGCTGGGATTTGGTCGAGGCCAAGATCCCCGAAACCGAGATCCAGGACCTGATCATCGAGCTGCGATCGGCGACGGCGGGCGTGGGCACCTACACGGCGACCTTCGATCATCTCGCCGAATTGACCGGCCGATTGGCCGATCAGGTACTCGCCACACAAAAAGAAGCCGCAGAGTAATCTCCGCGCGCTGGTTTGGGTGTATTGTGTCAAAATAACCCCAGAGGTGTCGAAAGGCACCTCTGGGGAAACGATGCGGGAGAATTTTTCCCAGTTATATCCGGCTCTTGACCACCACGGTGGTGCCCACACCCACGCGCCGCGCCAGATCGACCACGTGGCTGTTGGTCATGCGGAAACAGCCCGACGAATTGGCCTGCCCGATCGTCTGGACGTTGTTGGTGCCGTGGATGCGGTAGAGCGAATTGCCCAGATACATCGCTTTGGCGCCGAGCGGGTTGCGGATGCCACCGGTCATTTTGACGGGCAGCCCGACTTGGCGCTCGCGCATCTCGGCCGGTGGGTGCCAATCGGGCCATTCGGCGACGCGGCTGATCTTCTCAGTCCCGGTCCATCGAAACCCGTCCCGACCCACCGAAATCGGATACACCAACGCCGTCGTGGCGGATTGCATCAGGTACAGCCGCCGCGCGCTCGTATCGATGACAATCGTCCCGGCGCCGTGCCCCGTCCTGATCGACGTCGACTGCGGCGAGGCCGGCGAGATCGAGGGTCGATCGCCCCCCGACAGCACGTCGGGAACCCGCCCCGGCACCGCCCAAGGGCTCGAAAAGGCGGCCGGTGAGGGAGTGGACGGCCGTTCCAGGTAATCGCCAGGCTGATGCCACGGCACCCAACTCTGGGCAGCGGCGGTTTGGCTCATACTGACCAACAGAATTCCGATAAATCCCAGGCGAAACATGGTGCACCCCTCATTATGGCGATCGTCCAGACGGCGTAACGCTGGAGCGGGCAAAACGGCTAGGGTCACTTCGAAATATGGTTGACGAGCCGTATCCGAGGGGCGTGCGAAGCCTCGCGCCATCCTCATCCACCGATCGTGACACGTCGATTCGCACACGCGCGATTATCGGTTAGTCTCGCATTCAGGCACACATCCGGAGGGACACCCCATGAAGCTCGGCTATTTCGACGATTGGCGCCTCGGCGTCGTTAAAGGTGATGCGATCGTCGACGTCACGGCGCTCGTGCAGGACGTGCCCCACATCGGTCCCCATGATCTGATCTGCGGGCTGATCGAGCGCTTTCCCGCCTATCGGGCGAAGCTGGACGCTGCCGTCGCGCGCGAAAAGGGTGTGCCGATTGCGGGCGTCCGCCTGCGCCCGCCGCTGCCGCGCCCCATCAACATCGACTGCATGGCGGTCAACTACATGGAGGATGGCACGCTGAAGGAACCGGCCCCCATCAACGGCTTCCACAAGACGCCGTCGGCCATCATCGGTCCCGGCGACACGATGGTGTTGCCCGACATTGCGGCCTCCGTCTTCGAAGGTGAAGCGGAACTCGCCCTCGTCATCGGCAAGCGGGCGCGCAACGTCAAAGCGGCCGACGCCATGCCCTACGTCTTCGGCTACATGAACTTCATCGACGGGTCCGCGCGCGGGATGAAGCCCACGAACAACACGTTCTACCAGATGAAATCGCGCGAAACGTTCGCCCCCATCGGGCCGTGGATCGTCACTGCCGACGAAGTGCCCAACCCGCAGAATCTCCAGATCAAGCTGTGGAACAACGGCCGCTTGCGCCAGAACTTCAACACCAACGACATGGCGCACGACATCGCGCGCTGCATCGAGTGGGTGACGCATCAGCACACGCTGGAGCCCGGCGATATTCTGGCGACCGGCACGAACCACCGCGGTCTGCACGCGTTCCACGACGGCGATAAAATCGAACTCGAGTGCGAAGGGATGGGCCGCCTGACATTCCACATCCGCGACGAGCTCAAACGCACCTGGTCGCACGAGACGCGGCTCGAGCGCATGGAGAAGGGCGTCGACTCCATTGCGCCCCAACTGACGGGGAAATACGCCCCCGCCAAAACCTGATCGG
This sequence comes from Hyphomicrobiales bacterium, assembly GCA_031406575.1. Lineage (GTDB taxonomy): Bacteria > Pseudomonadota > Alphaproteobacteria > Rhizobiales > Hyphomicrobiaceae. The sequence continues at coordinate 16,533 of JANOHP010000116.1, read as the reverse complement.
CAGGAGGTCTGCGATGACGTTTTCCGTTCGACAGGTGCACCCGCTGTTCTTCGGTGAAATTTCGGGCGTCGACCTCGCCTCGGATTTGACACCGCACGTCGTCGATCAGATCAAAGCCGCGATGGACACATACGCCGTCGTCGTCTTCCACGATCAGCGGCTCGACGACGATCGCATGGTCGAACTGGGCCACACGTTCGGCGGGCTCACGGCACCACGCAATCACCGGGTCGTGCGGCGTCTCAAGCACGACCAGCTCGCCGATATTTCCAATCTCGACGAGAACAACAAGCTGCGCACGCGCGACGATCACCGCCGGCTCGACGGCCTGGGCAATCAGCTCTGGCACTCGGATGCCTCGTTCCGGCAGGTCTCGGGCGCGCTGTCCATGCTCCACGCGCACGTCATTCCGCCCAAGGGCGGCGAGACCGAATTTGCCGACCTGCGTGCGGCCTACGACGATCTCGACGAGGAAACGAAAGCCCAGATCGAAACGCTCGAGGCCGAGCACTCGATCTTCAATTCGCGTGGCCAGCTCGGCTACACCGCTTACACGGACGCCGAGCGCGCCGCCCTGCCGTCGGCGTTTCACCCAATCGTGCGCGTGCATCCCGGTTCGAAGCGCCGGACGCTCTACTTGGGCGCGCACGCCGCCAGCATCGTCGGTTGGCCGATTCCGGAAGGCAAGCTGCTGCTGCGCGATCTCCAGGAACGGGCGACGGAGCGGCGGTTCGTTCACCGCCACACGTGGGCGGTCGGCGATCTCGTCATCTGGGACAACCGCTGCACGCTGCATCGCGGCCGGCCCTACGACGATGCGACCTACGTGCGCGACCTGCGCCGCGTGACGACGCAGGACCCGGAGAAAATGCCCGCCGAGGCGGCAGAGTGAACCGGCCGTCCGGCCCAATCGGTGCACCGACCCGACGGAACGTCATTGCCGGTGTCGTCGCGGCATCGGCAGCCAGCGGGTGGCCGCTCGTGTCGTCGTCTGCCCAGGAGAAAACCGCCATGCTGACGCGCGCCATTCCCTCAACCGGCGAAAAACTGCCCGTCATCGGCTTGGGCACCTGGCAGACCTTCGACATCGGCGATGATCCAGCGGAATTGGCCCTGCGCGGCGCCGTGCTCGACGTGTTGTTCGATGCCGGCGGCCGCGTCATCGACAGCTCGCCCATGTACGGGCGCGCCGAAGCCGTCACGGGCAAGCTGATTGCCGCCATGGGCGCGCGCGACAAGGCTTTCATCGCCACGAAAGTCTGGACGAGCGGCAAACAGGCCGGCATCGCCCAGATGAAGGCGTCGTCGGAGAAGATGAGCGCGCCTGTTGTGGACCTGATGCAGATCCACAATCTCGTCGATTGGCGCACGCACGTCCCCACGCTGCGGACCATGAAGGCGGCCGGCACCATTCGCTACGTCGGCATCACCCACTACACGACCTCGGCCTTCGACGAACTCGCCACCGTGCTGCGCGCCGAACCGATGGACGTCCTGCAGATCCCCTATTCGCTCGATCAGCGCGCGGCCGAGTCTCGTTTGTTGCCGCTTGCCGCAGAGCGCGGCGTCGCCGTCATCCCCAATGTGCCGTTCGGCGGTGGACAGATGTTTGCAAAAGTGCGCGGCAAACCGCTGCCCGATTGGGCGGCCGACATCGAGGCCAAGAGTTTCGGCCAGATCTTTCTCAAATATCTGATCAGCCACCCGGCCGTAACCTGCGTCATCCCCGGTACGGCCAAGCCCGACCACATGCGCGACAACGTCGGCGCGGGCTTTGGACCTCTCCCCGATGCGGCCCTGCGCCAGCTCATTGCCGCGTGGTGGACGGATCTGTGATGCCGATCGGCGCGGCATCGAACGCTCGAGCTCTTTTCGGCTCGCAAATGCACGGCGGGCGTAGCGGACGCTTCAACCCGTCTTGCCTTCGACGAAGCTGGAGACGAGGCGGTAGGCGATGGCGTGGCGACCCGGCGCCGTCAAGCCATCGGGGTGGCGCCCCGCGAGCATAGCGGCGGCGTCCTCCTTGGAGAACCAGCGCGCGTCCTCGAGTTCGCTTTTATCGACGACGATATCGGTGTTCTCCGCATAGGCGATGCAGCCGATCATCAGCGAGTGGGGGAACGGCCACGGCTGACTCGAGTGATACGCGACCCGGCCGACGCGAATGCCCGTCTCCTCCAGCACTTCGCGTCGCACCGCATGCTCGATGTCTTCGCCCGGTTCGAGGAAGCCTGCCAGCGTCGAGTACATTTTGGCGGCGTAGCGATACTCGTGCGCCAGGATGCAGCGCTCGCCGTCGGTCACCAACATGATGACGACAGGATCGGTACGCGGAAATCCATCCGCGCCACACCCCGAGCACTTGCGCCGCCAGCCGCCGTCTTTCACGAACATGGTCGCACCGCACTTGCCGCAACAGGCCGCAGTCTCGTGCCACTGCGCCAGCGCCCGCGCTTGCCCCGCCAGCGATTGCTCTTCCGGCGTCAGCACGCCTTGCATGGCGAGCGTTCGCAAATCGACGGCCGGCCGCAAAAACTCGAGGGCGCCCGGAATGGTCCGCGCCCGATGATCGGTTATCGCGATGGCGAAATGCGGCACGCCGGTCTCTCGTGCCAGACCCAGGAACATGGCGTCGCCGTCGGGCAGCTCGAGCCGCGTCACTTCCGCCCGTGTCAGCCAGCGCAATTCCCCCGTGCGCTTGTCCTCGCTGGAAATGATCACGGGCTTGAGGTCGCAGAATACGATGAAGCGCGCGGCGGCGGCACTTTTCTGCTCCGTGATCCACGCCTCGTCGGCGCGTTTTGGACTGCATCGATCGAGTAACGTCGTGGCAGCGACTGTCGGCATTCCCCGTCTCCCTTCTCGCAACGCCTGCGAAGAGAGCACAGCGCAGCGACCCGCGCAATCGAGGGGGTAAGGGGTGCAGCAGGACGGCGATTCAATTGCTCGGTTTTCCGCAAGGTCGCGCCCGTTCGAACTCTCGTTTCCCGGACGAAACAGCGCGTCCGTGCCGCGTGGTTTCGATCCGGGATCGCGTCGGTTCCGTCGGAAGCACTTGCGAAAAATCGCCGCAATCATGGGGAAGGGCCGCGCTCATCGACTGGCCCCACGTGATCCCGGATGAGCGCGCGACGCGCGTGCCCTCCGGGAAACAAGGGAGAGGTAGTCCCCCATTCCCTGTTTCCTCGTCGCAAGCGGCGCGGCAGAGCTGCATAAAGCCGAGATCTCGTTGCGGGTCGAGATGAGAGAGCCATCCTGGCATACGCGGATGACCGAGCGCCCATCCTCGTGGTGACGCCAGCACTCAGCCCTTCGCAACTGTGATGGCACGCTGCGCGACGAGCGCGGATTGCTCGTCCTGGGCATATCCCAGTTCCGTCAAAATGGCCGCCGTATCGCTGCCCACGAACGGCGCCATCGTATCGTGTTGGCGCTCGACGCCGCGCCACAGCACGGGTTGGCGCAACGAACGATGCACCGGCCCGCCGCCATAGGTCGGCTCGAAAAATCCGACGGCAGTGAGATGGGGATCGGTCAGCAGGCTCTCCATCGAATGGACCGGGCCACAGGGCACGTCCAATTCTTCCAACAGCGCCAACCATTCCGTGCTCGTGCGATCCCCCAGCGACGCGTGCAGAATGGCATAGAGATCCCCCGACATTTTCGAGCGTTCCGTGTCCGAGGCAAACCACGGCTCTGCGACGATGTCTTCGCGGCCCAGCGCCGACAGCACGCGCGTCCATTGCGCAACCGTATAGGGCAGCAGCGCGATCCAGCCGTCCTTGGTCTTGTAGGGCCGACGTTCGCGCGACATGACGCGATGATAGCCGGTGCCGCCATCCTCGGTGAACGAAGCGCCCATCAGATGCTCGTTCATGGCGAACGACGTAATCGCCTCGAACATCGGCATCTCCACGAGTTGGCCCTCACCACCATTGCGTTCGCGATGCAGCAGCGCGCCGAGCACGGCGTAGACGATGTGCAGGGCGCCGACTTTGTCCGCCGTCACCGTGGGATGATAGGCTGGCTCGCCGTCGCGACGCTCGGCCAATCCGGCGATGCCGCCCGACGCCTGAATGATATCGTCGTAAGCGGGCTTGCCGGCGTAGGGGCCATCGCTGCCGTAGCCCAGCCCCGCGCAATAGACGAGCTTGGGATTGAGCGCGTGCACGGCCTCCCAGCCAAAGCCCAGGCGATCCAGCGCATCCTGGCGCATGTTGTGGACGAGGGCATCCGACGTGGCGATCAAGCGGCGTAGAACCTCTTTACCGGACTCCTGCTTCAGGTCGACGGCGAGTGACCGCTTGTTGCGGTTGTTGTTGACGAAGATGCTGCCGATGCCGGGTGCGCCGTGGGGGCCGACGGCGCGGTTCATATCGCCGGCAATCGTTTCGATCTTGATCACGTCCGCGCCCATGTCGGCGAGGATCTGCGTGGCATAGGGACCGAGCACGATCGTCGTGATGTCGACGATGCGCAGGCCTTTCAGAAGCGGATACATGCAGCGGAGCCCTCAACCACGGTTCTTCTTGCGGAAAAAAATTCGCCACGGATCGGGGAATTGCCCCACGGGTACCTCGATCAGCGCCGGCCCGCCAGCGGCCAGCGCATCGCCGATTTCCTTTCCCAACGCTTGCGGTGTCAACGCGCGCCGCGCGCGCATGCCGAAACTTTCGCCGAGCTTGACGAAATCGGGGTTCGTCAAGTCGCTGGCGATGACGCGGCCTTCGTAGCCCATCTCCTGCATGCGCTTCACGTTGCCATAGGCGTTGTCGACGAACACGACCGAAACGAGCCCGATGTCGTGCTTCACCGCCGTCGCCAACTCCTGCACGCCGAACATGAAGCCGCCATCGCCCGACAGCGACACGACCGGCTTGTCGGGCAGCGCCGCCTTGACGCCCAGCGCCACGTTGAGGCCCCAGCCGAGGGTGCCCTGGTAGCCCGAGGAAATGTAGGTGCGCGGCGCGTACACGGGATACATGACGCGCGACACGTAAGAGACCTGCGTCAGCTCTTCGACCAGCACGCCATCTTCGGGCACGGCGGCGCGGATGGCGTCGATCCAGGCCTTCTGCGGCGCGAGGTCGGCCAATTCTTCGGCCACGCGCGCATTCAACGCCAGCATCTCGTCGCGGCGGTTGTCGCGTTTGCCCAGATGTTTGGGCAGCCGGTCGATGATGGCGCGCAGGCCTTCTTTGCTGTCGGCGATGAAGGCGATGTCGGGTTTGCGGATGCGGCCCGGTCGCGTCGGGTCGATATCGAGATGGATGATCTTCATCTCGGCATCCGTGCCCCAGTCGAACTGCTGGTGCAGGCGCGTGCCGACGCCGAGCACGACATCGACGTCCTCCCACAGGTGATAGCCGCCGGTGACACGCTGGGAGAGATAGTGCCGCTGGTCGAGCACGCCCGCGCCCGTGCGCAAGGTCATCACCGGGGCCTGCAGCATTTCGGCGAGTTGCGTGATCTCGGCGCTCGCGTGTTGTGCGCCGCCACCGGCCGAAATCAACGGGTGTTTCGAATTGGCCAGCAGCTTGGCGGCGGCCTCAGCCGCATCCTCGTCGAAGGCGGGTGTCTGGCGTTTGGCGGGATCGGCATCGAACGCCACGTCGGCGCTCTGTTTCCACATGTCCCAGCCACACTCGATGCCGACGGGACCGGGCACGCCACTCATGAGCTGCTGGAACGCTTCCCGGATTTTCGGCCCGGCATCTTCGGGCCCGTCGATGTGCGCCGCCCACTTGGTCAGGGTTTTCATGATGCCGAGCTGATCGGGGATCTCGTGCAAAAAGCCCAGGCCCTTGCCGATGCTCTTTTCGAAAATCTGCCCCGAAATGGCAAGTACCGGCTGGCACAGCGACTGCGCCGTCGCCAACGCCGTCGTCGTGTTGAGAAAGCCGGGTCCCGGCACCACGCAATAGGCCTGGGGCTTGCCTGTCGCCAGCGCCGCACCCAGCGCCATGTAGGCCGTTGCCTGCTCGTGCCGCGCATTGATCGGCCGGATCGCTTGGCCCACCCGCGCCAGGGCATCGAAAAAATCGTCGTTCTGCACGCCCGGCAGGCAGTAGAGCGTGTCGATGCCATTGGCGATCAGCGTCTTCACGACGCTTTCGGCGCAGTTCAGTTTGGCGAGATTGGTGGCGGTCATGCGGGGTCTCTCGAGACACGGTCGGTTTCGGGACGAGGTTTGCACGCTTTCAGAGCGATTGCGAGCGTGCGGAGGAAGTGCAGATGCAGATCCCTCAGCTTCGTCGGCATGACGTCGAGCTGACCCCGGCCGAAAAGATGAAGGCCTCGCAAATGCGAGGCCTTCAGCCGACTGCACCACAGCATGGTTTGTTATCACCGGTCGCTGTGGCGGCCCCTTGCGGGGTCTTAGACGCGGATCACCCGAAGGCGAGAGCCGCTAACACTTCCAAGTTAGTTCACAGGAGATGTTTTGTCAATGTGGACATGCCGAGCCCACAGAGCACGCATTCTCTAATTTTCTTTACAATATCAGCACTTAGGGGGTCATAACGATACGTGCGCGTGCCACGCACTGTCCCCGTTCGAATGAAGTCCAACCGATGAAACCCAACCGCATAAATCATATCACCTTTCACCCAAATCCCTCTGCTGCTCATCGGGTCGGGCAACGGTGGATCGATATCGATCTGGCAGTGATACGCTTGGACCGGCTTGGGTGGTGTTGTACTGAGCGCAACAACCGTGCACAGGCCGGGTCGAGCAGCAATCTTGGGGCTGAGAACGACGACCGCACGGCGCTTCACCATCTCTGGCTCACGGAATCCCGCGTTGAAGTCGCACATCAAAATTGCGCCTACCAGTGGGTGTTCTCTGATCGCCATCGAATTTGGTCATCGCCTTTCGATTTTTTGGCTATCGCCCCCTCGCCGCGATCCGCTCGGCCATGGCGATGAGGCGGTCGGCGCGGTAGACGATCGGGTAGTCGATGAATTTACCGTCGAGCTGGATCGAGGCGGAGCCCGCTTTCTCAGCCTCGGCGAAGGCGGCTACGACGCGGCGCGACCACCCCACTTCGGCGGCCGACGGCGCCAATGTTTCATTCACGACCGGCACTTGATCGGGGTAGATGCACATCTTGCCCTGGAAACCCAGACCCTTGATGGCGACGACCGATGCGAGAAACCCTTCAGGGTCCTTCAAGTCCACCCACACCGTATCGATCGGCGGCTCGATGCCGCCCGCGCGCGAGGCCAGCACGCATTCGCTGCGATAGGGCAGCAACTCGACCTCTGACCGCGTCCAGGTGATGTTCATGTCGAGCGTGAAATCGCCCGCCCCGAAGGCGATCCGCTTGACGCGCGTGCCGGCTGCGCAAATGGCGCGCACGTTGGCGAGGCCCTTGCCCGTCTCGATGATCGGAATGATGTCGAATTGGCCGGCCGGCAATCCGCGCTCGCGCTCCAGGTTGGCCACCAGCCAATCGGCGGCGCGAACCTCATCGACGGTTTCGAGCTTGGGCAGGATGATGCCGTCCACACCTTTCTGCACCACGGCCACCATGTCGCCATAGCCCCACTCGGTCGACATGGCATTGACGCGAACGTAGGCGAGGCCTGTGTGCGGGCGTTGGTAGGCCGCCAAAATCGTCGCGCGCGTCGCCACCTTCTCCGCGATCGGACACGCGTCCTCGAGATCGAGGATCGTCGCGTCGGCATCGAGGCCCAACGCCTTCTCCACCCGCCGCGGATGATTGCCCGGCGCGAACAGGAACGAGCGATAAACGGACATGGGGGTCTCCGAGGCAAGAGTGTCTGCGATCGGGTCCATGCTTAGGTCACGCCCCGCCAGCCGACAAGTCGGTCTGTATTCCCCGGCTGAAAGACCGTGATCAACCTCGCGGGCTTGTCACTGCGCTCTGCACGGCCTATGCCCGCGCCAACAGCACCAAACGCTACGGAGACCGCCATGAAGCTCGCCGGAAAAGTCGCCATTGTCACGGGAGCCGCGTCCGGGCTCGGTCGGGAAATCGCCATGACTTACGCCCGAAACGGCGCCAAGGTCGCCATTGCCGATCTCGATCTGGCGAAAGCGCAAGCCGCCGCCGACACGATCGGAGCCAGCGCCATGGCCATCCGCATGGATGTCACCTCGGAAGCCGAGGTGGACGCGGGCGTCGCCGCTGTCGTGAAGGCCTGGGGCGGGGTCGACATCCTCGTCAGCAACGCCGGCATCCAGATCGTCCATCCGCTCGAGCACTTTCCCTACGCGGAATGGAAGAAGCTCATGGCGATCCATCTCGATGGCGCCTTTCTGACGACGAAGGCGTGTTTGCCGCACATGTATGCGAGCCAGCGCGGCGGCAGCATCATCTACATGGGCTCGGTCCATTCCAAGGAAGCGTCCGTTCTGAAAGCGCCTTACGTGGCGGCCAAGCACGGGCTCATGGGCCTCGCCAAAGTCGTGGCGAAGGAAGGCGCCAAGCACGGCGTGCGGTCCAACGTCATTTGTCCGGGCTTCGTGCGCACACCGCTGGTCGAAAAACAAATCCCCGAGCAGGCCAAGGCCCTCGGCCTCTCCGAGGCCGACATCATTGCCAAAGTCATGCTGAAAGACACCGTCGACGGGCAGTTCACCACGCTTGCCGACGTCGCCGAAGTGGCGCTGCTGTTTGCAAGCTTTCCCACCAACGCGCTGACCGGCCAATCCCTCAACGTCAGCCACGGCTGGAGCATGCAGTAGACGGGCCGTCGCGGCACCGACGACAGCAATCCCCTCCTTGATCTCGCGCAACGCCCGTTTCGATCACACGTGCGATTCGGGGTTATCGCAAAGGGAATGGCGGCAGGGCAATTCAATGCTTTCCGTCGTACCGTGGGCGGCCGGTGCGTTCGCCACAAATTCAACGTCATGCCCGCGGAGGCGGGCACCCACGACACCTCGAGACAAAATGTACGGTTTTGCGGCCACGTGCCGTGGGGCCCCGCCGCAGCCTGCCCTCGAGAAGTCGGGGGCGGGGGTGACGTCGAGGATGGAGCTGGCGTCGTGAATTGAATTGCCCTGGGAGGGACGGCTATGGATGTGCAACACCGCGATGTTCGCGCCTCGAAACGCTTTGGGATCATCGCTCTGGCCATCGCGTTGCTGGTGGCGGCGTCCATGGCCGTGTGGGGCCAAGTCCGTCCTGGACCGCCACGCGGCTTCGATTACTGGCAGCCCGACTGGATGGTGCGTGAGCTGTGGGGGCCAGGCCGCATGCCCAAGAGCATGATGGTGCGCCTGCTACGCCACAACACCTACATCCAGTTCGGTGTGCCGGAGCCCTATGCGGACGCTCGTTCGGACCTCGCCTCCACTCCTGAAACGCTGGCGGCGGGCGGAGCCCTTTATTCGAAGATGTGCGCCTCGTGCCACGGCAAGGATGGCCTGGGCGATGGCGATGCAGGCAATGCGCTCTCACCCTCGCCAGCGCTGCTCGCCTGGATGATCCGGCGGCCCGTTGCGGTCGACGAATACCTGCTCTGGACGATTTCCGACGGCGGCAAGCAGTTCGACAGCGCCATGCCAGCCTTCAAGGATCGGCTGTCGCGCGACGAAATCTGGCACGTCGTCGCCTACCTGCGCGCGGGTTTTCCGGCGAGCGAAGCCGAGGTGGGACCGAAGAAGTAAGCGTCTGCGACACAAGTCGGTCCCGCGTCGTCGAGGTTATTTCTTTTTCTCTTCGGCGGGTTTGGTTGCTACGGGTGCGGGTTTAGCCACTACGACGGGTGCGGGTCGGGCGGCTACGGGTGCAGGTCGGGCCGCTGCAGCCGGCGGGCTGGGGGGACGAACCGCCGACGTGGTCACGGGCGCGGTGCTGCGTGTCACCGTCGGCGATGGCGGAGGATTGGTGCGCGCCCGCGTGACGTCGCTGCCGCCGGGCAACGCCGGTTTGGGTTTGAAGTCCGATGCCGATGTGCCCGCGAGATTGGGTTTTTTGGCCGGATCGGCCTTGACCGGATTGGGCGGAGCGCGGCTGCCGTCGAACGTATGATCACGCTCGCGCTGCCCCCGGTTGGCGTACTCGAGCTGACGCTGGGCCGAGGGCGTGGCTGGCTTGCGTTCGCCAGCTTGGCCCGTTTGCGCCGGCACGGGTGGTTTGACGGGCGCGACCCGGGTCGGTGGCGGTTTCGTCGGCGCCGCGGCCGCATTGCGCGCCCGAGCCGCTTCCTCGTTGCGCCGATTGAGCGCTGCTTGGTCGGCGCGCAACTTGGCGGCGGCCGCATCATTGCGTTGGTTGATCGCGGCCTGATCCGCGCGCAGTTTTGCGGCGGCTTCCTCGTTGCGCCGGTTTATTTCGGCCTGCTTGGCGCGCGCCGCTGCTGCCGCCGCGTTGGGGTCGGGGGCCTGGGCGAAGGCGGGAAGCAGAGCTGCGTAGAGACCGACGCACCCGACGATCCACATCGACATGATCTTGCGCATGGCGTTCCCTCCCACTGCCCAACGGGCACTCGCGATCCCACAGCTTACGCGCCACCGCGCGGATATTGGGGCGGCCGTCGAAATTCTGCACCTGTGTGGCAGGGGTGCCACGATTCAGCCAGACACCCGTCGCCCTGTAGAGGATCCTTCATTCCCGCACTGGAAGCGGCTAAGCTTGGTCCTCCCGCCCACAGCCGCCGGATCGTGACGCCCCATGTTCACCACCTTCTTCCACGAGCTCAAAGCCGCCAAGCTGCCGGTGACTTTGAAGGAATACTTGACGCTGATGGAGGCCTTGCAGGCCGACCTTGCGGACCAGCGCCTCGAGCATTTCTATTATCTATCCCGCGCCACGCTGGTGAAGGACGAAAAGCACCTCGACAAGTTCGATCAGGTGTTCGGGCACGTCTTCAAAGGCCTCGAGCTGATGAGCGACGCCGCCGAAGTCGAGATCCCCGAAGAATGGTTGCGCGCGGTCACCCAGCTCTACCTCAGCGACGAGGAGAGGAAAAAGATCGAGGCGCTGGGCGGCTGGGACAAGATCATGGAGGAGCTGAAAAAGCGCCTCGCCGAGCAGAAGGGCCGCCACCAGGGCGGCAGCAAATGGATCGGCACAGCCGGCACGTCCCCGTTCGGCGCGGATGGCTACAACCCGGCGGGCGTGCGCATCGGGCAGAAAGAGAACAAGAATTTCCGCGCCGTCAAAGTCTGGGACAAGCGCGAATTCAAAGATCTCGACGACACCGTCGAACTCGGCACGCGCAACATCAAGGTCGCCCTGCGCCGCCTGCGCAAGTTCGCCCGCGAGGGGGCCGCCGAAGAATTGGATCTCGACGGCACCATTCGCGGCACGGCGCAGAAGGGCTGGCTCGACATCCACATGCGCCCCGAGCGGCGCAACACCATCAAGGTTTTGATGTTCTTCGACATCGGCGGCTCGATGGACTGGCACATCAAGCTCGCCGAAGAGTTGTTCTCGGCGTCACGCACGGAATTCAAGCACCTGCAGCATTTCTACTTCCACAACTGCCTTTACGAGTTCGTGTGGAAGGACAACAAACGCCGCTGGACCGAGAAGACGCCGACGTGGGACGTGCTGCACAAGTACCCCTCCGACTATCGTGTCGTGTTCGTGGGCGATGCGTCGATGAGCCCTTATGAAATCACCGTGCCGGGCGGCTCCGTCGAGCACATGAACGAGGAGCCGGGCTCGGCTTGGCTCAAGCGCGTCACCGGCATTTACGAGCACTGCGTCTGGCTCAACCCCGTGCCGCAGAATCACTGGGGATGGACGCCGTCGATCAAAATCGTCCAAGACACGATGGAAAACCGCATGTACCCGCTGACCATCGGCGGGCTCGATTTGGCGATGAAGGAATTGATGCGCTGAGCACGTCCGTCGCCGGATTTTTCCTCGACACGTCGAACCGACGCTCCAATCGGCGTGATAGTCTCCCAATGCGGGCCGAAAACCCGGCCGTGACGCAGAGGCCTCGCATCGTGAAATTGCATGTGAACGGTAAAGTGATCGACCTCGATGTCGATGGTGAAACACCGCTGTTGTGGGCCCTGCGCGAGCAAGCGGGTCTCACGGGAACGAAGTATGGCTGCGGTGTCGCACAGTGTGGGGCCTGCTCGCTGCACATCAACGGCGAGGTGATGCGCTCCTGCACGATTGCAGTCGGCACGATGAAACCAACCGACAGAATCGTGACCATCGAGGGGTTGGCCCCCAATGCCAGCCACGCCGTGCAAAAAGCCTGGGCGGCGATCGACGTGCCCCAATGCGGCTATTGCCAGTCGGGCCAAATCATGACGGCAGCGGCCCTGCTCGCCAAGACGCCCAGACCCACGGATGCGGAGATCGACGAGGCCATGACCAACATCTGTCGCTGCGGCACCTATCAACGCATTCGCGCGGCGATCCATCTGGCAGCCAGTGAACTGGCCCTAGCGGGCAGCAAGAAGGGCTGAGGGAACCCCCAAGCGTCGCGCGGTCTACCCGCCCACCATCTCCACATCGACGGGAAACAGTGGCGCCAAATCGTCGACATTCATGATGTGGTAGACGGAGAAGCGATAGGCGTCGCCCGCCGTCAGCTCGGGCGGGGTGAACGGGAAGGCCAAATTCCCTGCCGTCGAGATGCGGCCCGGAAATGGCGCGTGCAGCAGGTACTGCTTGCAGGTTGCGGCCACCGCGCGGGCCTCGTCTTCGTCTTCGCCGATGCATTCGACGATGACGCCGACTTCTTCGGGCGGCTGCGACACCGGCTGCATGCCAACGACGCCCTTGCCGTAGAAGCGAAAGATCATGCGGTAGGGGTTCTTCGGATTGGGCGGCACCAACTCGCGCACCTGAGCCTCGACGGCGGCCGCGATCTCGTCGGACTTCTCGATGAAGACGGGGTCCGTGGAACCCGCCACCATGATGGCGCGCGAGCCAACCCGTGTCGCGCCTTCGATCTTGACCGAGAATTGCTTGGCCGGCGCCCACCGTCCGCCCGATACGCGGCAGCGGCGCTCGTCGACGGCCTCGAATTTCGATTGATCCAGATATAGCACGCCTTCGGGCTCGGCGACCGACAAGGGGTCGGCCTGTTCGTAGAGGCCGTGGGCTGCAACCGACATGGGCGTGGCGCGGCGAATGGGGTTCATGCTTTCCAGCACGAAGCTGTCGCGATCGAGCGTGCCGACCATGGCATCGCGCCCGCCGCCCTCGCAACATAGAGACGCGCACTCGATGATCTTGGCCATCTGCAGCGCCGGCCCCATCGGAAAGCCCAGTCGCGCCGGAAGGCTCGCGTAGATCGCCGTATCGCAGGCGCGCCCCGCGATGATGACATCGGCGCCCGTATCGATGGCGCGCACGAACGCTTCGGTTCCCGCTTGTCCGACAATGCACGCCGCGCCGTCGATGTCGTCATCGGTGAGCGCGGGGATCGGTCCGATCGAGCGCACCTGTCCAGCGCGCGCTTTCGATTTGATCACGTCGCGCGGCATTTCCGAACGGATGGTGGCGAGCTTGAAGGTCAGCTTCTGCTCGCGCGCGATTTCGCGAATAATCTCGAGTGTCTGTTCGAGGTGCGTATCGCCGCCCGCTGTCCCCGCCGTTCCGATCACCAACGGCACCTTGGCCGCGAGCGCGCCCGTCAGCACCAATTGCAGGTCGCGCTTGGTCGAGCGCCGCGCCGTCGCGAGTTTTCCCGCGCCCAGATAATAGGGCCCCGGATCCACCGACCCCATGTCGGCGCCGATCAGGTGCAGGTCGCGCTCGAGGCCTGCGCGAAACGGTTTTTCCGGAATACCGTAGCCGAGCTGGCCCGACGCGGACATGATCCGCAACGGCCCGCCTTCCTTCTCCCATTTGGTCATGACGCGTTGAAAGTTGCTCATATCTCGACATCCAGCATGGGGCGATGTTGTTGGGCGCCATAGACGTCCGTATCGCCGGGCGTGCCCGCAATGATGCGGCGCGGCAGCACGATCTTGATGGCGTTGGCGGCCGGGTAGGGGATCACCTCGGCGTCGGCGACGCCATAGCGCTGGGCGATCACGGCAGCCTTCAGGCTGGCCGCGCCGAGCGCACGTTCGTAGAGTTCGCGATTGTCGAACATCAGGTCGATCGTGACCTCCGTCGGCCCCGCATTCTTCGACCGGATGACGCGGGCCGCGTCTCGCAAGCGCATGGGGTGGCTCCGTGAGTGAAAGTGACGAGGGGGAGTGTATGGCAGTGGGGGCGGCCGGGGCAAATGGAATGGGTGCCACGCCTCAGAGCGCGGTAAAGCGCGCTTCAGGGTGTGGCGACCCTCAATCCTCGTGCTGGTTCCCCGGACGGAGCATGGTCCTGCAAAGCGCCGTGGGCAGATCCGGCAGCTTTCCCGTCGCGAATGTGCCTCGACCCGATGCAGCCGCGTCGCGATCCAATTGCGAAGGGTAAAGGTCCCGGATAAGCGCCGCGCGTTCCGCGCGACACATTCCGGGAAAGCAAGACAAGAATTTTCGCGAGCGCTCCGCAGCCCACTCCGCAGAGCCAGCCCCATCCTCCAACCCGGTTCCCCGGAATCTGCGACGCGCGTCAAGCGCGTTGCGGATATCCGGGGTCTTTCCCGGTGCAGGTGAGTCTCGACCCGACGTAGCCGCGTCGCGAGTCATTTTCGAGAGGTTGAGATGCCAGATAGCCGCGTCACGGGCGCGATGTCCGGCAAACTGGAGACCTCTTTCGCGCTAAAATTCGCGGCACGATTGCGCTTGCCTGGGGTCAGCGCTCTGCGCAGATTGGCGGATTGACGCCGGATGACCGTTCACCTGAAAGTTACCCCCCGTGCCGAGCCTCGCTCCCGCTCTCTCCCGCCGCGTGCCGTTCTACTACGGCTGGATCATCATCGCCGTCGCGTTCGTGACGTTGGGCATGGGCGCAGGCGTGCGGGCGACGTTTTCTCTGCTGTTTCCGCCGATTATCGCCGAGTTCGGCTGGGAGCGTGGACTCACGGCTTCGGTGTTTTCGGTCGGCTTCATCTTGTCGGCGGTCACCTATCCGCTGATCGGCATCGCCATCGATCGATACGGACCCCAGCGCGTGCTCTCCACGGGCGCGTTCGTGGTGGCCATAGGTTTCGTGCTGACCACGATTTCGTCGACACCGCTCCATTTCTACCTGACGCTCGGCATACTCGTCATCGGCGCCAGCTCGAGCTTCGCCTACAACGGCCACTTCATTTTTCTACCGAGCTGGTTCGAGCGCCGGCGCGGCCTCGCCATCGGGATCGCGTGTTCGGGCGTCGGCGTGATGGCGTTCAGCACGTTTCCGCAATTGCAAGTGCTGATCGATCGAGGCGGTTGGCGCACGGGATGTCTCGTCATGGCCGTCGCCCTCGTCGTGATCGTCGTGCCGATCAACATTCTGTTTCTCAAACGCCGGCCCGAGGACCTGGGGCTGAGAGCGGACGGTGCGCCAGCCGACGGCTCTCGCGCCGCGCCGTCCAACAGCGTGATCGTCGATCGCAAATGGGCCGAGACGGGAAGTGTATACTTGACAAAGCAGACACAACGGCATATATTCATGACAGTTGGTCAAGGGGCTCTCCGTTATGAAATTCGATATCACGAATCAGATCTATAACGACGAGGACGCGGCCCGCGCTCACCTAGAAGCTCAACTTTGGCCGATGGGTCCGATCTGCCCGCATTGCAAATCCCAGGATGTGACGGCTCTGCACGGCAAATCGCACCGCAAGGGTCTCTATCAGTGCAACGTCTCCGCGTGCCGCCAACAGTTCTCGGTGACCATCGGCACCGTATTCGAGAGTTCCAAGATCGGTCTACACAAGTGGGTGCTCGCCTCGCACCTCATGGCCGCGTCCAAGAAAGGCATCAGTGCAAAGCAGATCGAGCGCATGCTGGGCGTCACATACAAAACTGCTTGGTTCATGATGCACCGCATTCGCGAAGCCATGTCGCCCGCTTCCGTGAAAGACGCCGGCCCGGTCGGTGGCGCCGGCAAGACCGTCGAAGCCGACGAAAGTTTCATCGGCGTCTAAAAGAAAAACGTCCACAACGGCAAGCCAACCCCGAAAAAGCACCCCGTTCTCGCCCTCGTCGAGCGTGGTGGCAAGGCACGCGCCAAGCATATCGCCGACGTAACCGCCAAGTCTGTCCGCGATGTGCTCGTCACCCATGCCAGCCGCAAGAGCACACTGAACACCGACGAAGCACTCGTCTATCACTGGCTCGGCCGTGAGTTCGCCAAGCACGGGGCCGTGAACCATTCCGCCAGCGAATACGTGTTGAAGGACGGCAAGACCCATACGCAGACCGTCGAGTCGTTCTTTGCCATCCTCAAGCGCGGCATCATGGGCTCATTCCATTCGGTTTCTGAACAGCATCTGCAACGCTACGTCGACGAATTCTGCTTCCGTTGGAACCACCGTTCGTCACTCGGCATCGAAGACTTCGAGCGCGCCGCTGAAGTGGTCCCGCTTGTTCGGACAGATATTCCGCTTCGATGAGTGGATCGTCTGCCGGGGTTAAGCTGCCGAGCGGATCGGCAGCAGGTTCGTGTGCTCGAAGTACGCCTGATCGGGCGTCTGGTCGTCAAGGCTCGAG
>JANOHP010000151.1:0-10479 GCA_031406575.1 Hyphomicrobiales bacterium | reverse complement strand
CTCAACTTTGGTGAACAGCACCAAGCCGAAGCCGAACATGCCGGAGAACACGATGCCCATCACCGTGTCCTCTTTAATGCGACTGTTTTCTTTCAAGTAACCGGTCGCGACAGCGCAGCTGAGTCCTGCCGCAAATGCCCCGATTGCAAGCGGGATCCCAAGCATAAAGGCGATGACGATGCCCGGCAGAACGGCATGGGAAATGGCGTCACCCATGAGCGACCAGCCCTTCAGTACGAGGTAGCACGATAGGACAGCGCATACCGTACCGACCAAAACGGCAACGATGAGCGCGCGCTGCATAAATTCATACCCTAGCGGCACAGTGACGATGTCTAAGATCGAACTCACGACAGGACCTCCGTCGATCGGACACGGCGACGTGCCGCAAGCAGCCCGTGCTTCGGTGCAAAAATGAAGGCCACAAGAAAGATCAGCGTCTGCAAAGTGACGATTACACCGCCTGTCGCGCCATCGAGAAAATAACTGAGATAGGCTCCACCCCCGGAAGTCAGGGTGCCTATCGCAACTGAGATCATCAACAGATTGGGGAAACGATCGCTCAGCAGGTAGGCGGTTGCACCGGGGGTGACGACCATGGCGATCACCAGACACGCGCCGACGGTCTGCAGCGCTGCAACGGTCGCGGCGGACAGCAGCGTGAAGAACAGAACTTTCAGCCAGAAGGGATTGAGGCCGACGGAGCGCGCATGGCCCTCATCGAAGAACGTGACCATCAGGTCGCGCCATTTCAGCAGCAGGATACCGAGGGTGATGGCGCTGATGACGACGACCTGCACCGCGTCTTCGTCCGAGATTCCGAGAATGTTGCCGAGGACGATGGATTGCACATTCACCGATGTTGGGTTGATCGAAACCATCAGCAGCCCGAGGGCAAAAAAAGACGTGAACACCAAGCCGATGATCGCGTCCTCTCGCAGCTTGGTCTGACTTCGGACGAGAGCCATCCCCAAGGCCGCCAACAAACCGGCAATGAATGCGCCAGCCGCGTAAGGCACCTTGAGCAGATAAGCGCCAGCGACACCTGGCACGATGGCGTGGGCCAGAGCGTCGCCCATCAGCGACCACCCCTTCAGCATCAGAAAGACCGACAGGAAAGCGCAGGTGCCGCCGACCAGCGCCGACACCCACATGGCCTTGACCATGTAGTTGTATTCGAATGGGGCCAGAAGTTCAGTCATGACGTCTTGTCCTGTAGACCAGGGGAAACGGGGCGCGGGATAGGCTGATCAGACGTCTTGCGCTCGCCATAGAACACGACCGGGCGTTCATCATCGGTGAGCACGGTGACGCTACGCCGGTCGTCGTCATCGTGCAGCGCCGCACCATCGAGCTTGAAGTGGCGCAGCACGCCGCCGAAGGCCCGTTCCAGGTTGGCTTGTGTGAATGTCGACGCCGTCGGCCCGGCTGCCAGCACGGTGCCCAGCACGAGAACGACCTGATCGCAAAAGTCCGGCACGCTGCCGAGGTTGTGCGTTGAGACGAGCATCAGATGCCCTTGCGCCTTCAGCTCTCGCATCAGATCGACAATAGCCGCTTCGGTTTTTACGTCCACGCCGGTGAAGGGCTCATCAAGCAGCATCACCAGACCCTCCTGCGCCAGCGCACGCGCAAGAAATACGCGCTTCTTCTGTCCGCCAGACAGCTCGCCGATTTGCCGTTTGCGATACGCGGTCATGCCAACACGTTCCAAAGCCGTGTCGACTTTGCGACGATCATTTGCCGAAGCCATACGCAAAAAACCCATGTGCCCGTAGCGCCCCATCAGGACAACGTCTTCGACGAGCACCGGAAAGTTCCAATCGACATCCTCTGACTGCGGGACATAGGCGACGAGGTTGCGCTTCTGGGCTTCGCGCGCGGCGAGACCTGAAATCCGCACGGTGCCTGACGACGGTGTGACAAAACCCATGATGGATTTGAACAGTGTCGATTTTCCCGAGCCGTTGACACCGACCAGCCCGCAGATGGCGCCGGCCCCGAGCTCAAAGGAGGCATCACGGAGTGCCGTCTTGCCATTGCCGTAGGTGACGCTCACGTTCTGCACGGACAGAGATGCTAGGAGGCCGCCGTGGGCGGCCTCTGAGTTGCCGGCGATTGGAGCCATATGAACGGTCACTTTTTTTCGAACCCTTTGGCAATGATCTCAACCGTTACCTCGAGCAACTTCAGATAGGTCGGTGTCGGGCCACTCGCCGCACTCAGGCTATCGACATACAGCACACCGCCGTAGCGCGCGCCGGTCTCCTTAGCAATTTGTCTAGCCGGCTTGTCCGAGATTGTGCTTTCGCTAAACACGACTGGGATTCTCTGCTTGCGGACCGCATCGATAACTTTTTTGACTTGGCTCGGCGTGCCGACTTCGTCGGCATTGATCGGCCAAATGAAGAGTTCCCTCATACCGTAATCGCGCGTCAGATAGCTGAACGCACCTTCACTCGACACCAGCCAACGTTTATCCTGCGGGATCTTTTCAAGCCGCGCCCGCAATGGCGCATCCAGCGCTCGGATCTCGGCCGAGTAAGCCGCCGCATTCCTGGCGTAGGCATCGGCATTGGCGGGGTCGTGTTTGGCCAGCGCCTTGCGGATGTTCTCGACGTAAATGAGTGCGTTTGTCGGCGACATCCACGCGTGCGGATTGGGCTTGCCAGTGTATGGGCCCTCGCTGATACCCATCGGCGTGATGCCATCAGTCACAACCGCGCTCGGCACATTTTTAACGTTGGTGAAGAACTTCTCGAACCAGAGTTCCAGGTTCATACCATTCCATAGCACCAGATCCGCGGACTGCGCACGCACGATGTCGAGCGGCGTTGGCTGGTAGTCATGAATTTCCGCGCCAGGCTTCGTGATCGATTCGACGATGGCCGACGTGCCGGCAACGTTCTGGGCTATGTCCTGGATGATCGTGAACGTCGTCACTACCCGAAACGGTTTTGCCCGCGGTGCTTGTGCACTGGCGTTCTGAACCAGCAGCACGCTCGCCACAGCTGCGACCACTGCCGCTGCTGCCATACGGCCAACAAGATTTCGCCGCGGGAATTTTCGTATCTCAGTCATTGTGCACTCCTGTTTGATGATTGCATTTCGTGCTCAGCGCTGTCGCTCACTGGCATCGTATTCCAAGACCTTAGTGTTTCCGGACGCCGGCGTGCCTCCGCTCTGCTTGACAGGCCGCCTGTTGCAACGCGAGCGCAAGCTGCTCGACCGCGCAGGCATCCGCCAGAAACGAAACTCTGAAGCTGTCGGCACCGCACAGTGTTAGGACGCTGGCAGCACCATCGTTGACCGGATCGATCGTCCATCCGTCGAGGCTAAAGACTTGCTGGGCGCCGTCTTTGCCGTTCAGGCGTTCCAACGCACGACCCAGCATCTGTGGAATGAGTGCAAAGAGCACAGCCAGTGCATCGGGGTGCAACTTCAGGATGAAGCGGCGATCCTCTGAATCCACCAGGCCAATTTCTATGTCGTGGCCAAGGGGATGGACCGCAAAGGACGCCAATTGGGCAACCGAGATAAACTCCGGATCAAGATCCACGCCAAAGCTCCTACAAGACGCTGTCACCACAAGGGGCGCAATGTGCTCGCTCGCCCCCTCATTGTCAGAGGCCGCGCGAGTCTACCGGCTCGGTGTCACAATAATCTCAGCGGTCATCGAAGGCTTATGGGTCGCACATTCGATATGGAACACCCCTGCCTTTTCAGCGACGAAAGTGATCCTGGTTACAGTTCCGCGCTTCACAATAAACGCCTTGTCAATGCCGTGGATCGTCGTCGGGTGACTGGCGCCATTGATCCCCACAAACTCCAACGTCACCTCATCACCTTGAGTGACGATAATCTGGCTGGGCATCCAAACGTACGCGGACACTTCCCAACGACCAGTGGCATCCGGTTTTTTCAGTACGTACCCGCCGCCTTCTGGCAAGGCTTCAACGGGGAACGTTTCCTTGTCTACCGTTGTCGCGCCTTTGGGTTCGACCGCCGTAATTGTAAAAAATCGTTTGGCTGCGAATGACTGTTGTGGCCACATGACAAGACCGGCCACGAATACCGCAAGACAAGACACTTTGAGACCCAAGGCTAATTTCTTCTGCATGATTAACTCTGATCCTTATTTGCACTGTGGACGGCACCCAACGGGTATGGTCAGAACGGCACCGCAACCTTGATCTTGGCCTCGTGGCGCTCGAAGTTATTGAGATCGATGCCGGTGGATTGGTCTGAGCGATCCCTGCCCCAGACTTGCGTTGACCATGCCGCTGTGATGGAGATTTTGTCGCTCGGCTTCCAGAACAGTGTTGGCCCGAGGAAAAGCGCCTCGCCTTGCAGGGTGCCAAGACCGATACCCTCATGCGCCCGATCATAACGCGCCTCTGCGCCGAGGAAGAAAGCATCCGAGAAGCGGTAAGCTACGGCCGTTGACACACCAAATCCTGAAGACTTCTCGACAATATCCGAGGCTTTCAAGCGGGTCGCGTCGAGCGCATACGAGAAATTAATGCTTGCAAAAACGAGTTGCGGCACGAGGGCTGCGTCTGTTGCCAATCGAAACTCAACACCGCGACTACGGATGCAATCGCCGGTGTCGCCGTCGCGCCAGGCAAGTGTGGGTTCAGCGAGGATGGCGACGCCCAGTCCAGAAGCGTTGCGGTCCATCAACTTGAATTTGAATTCAGCGGCCAGACCTGAAATTGTCGAACCCGACGTGTCGTCAAGTCCCGTGACGCCTCTAATCGATCGGAGTCGGCGAGAAGCCCCGACGTGACCGCGAACCAGTCTGTCACGCCGTAGCCGATCTGCGTCTTGGTGTTGAAGGCGCGGAACGCGCCGTCCATTTCACCAAAGCGGCCGACGGTCTCGTGTGCAAACTCACGATCACCCGCTCCCGGTGTGTCCGTGGGCACAGTAAAACCAAACACATCACCGAGGTCGGCTTTTTCGCCGGGAACCTTGCGCTGCTGGGCTTCAACCGCGCCGTGGCCGAACCCGCCGCCGACAAACCCAGCCAATGCGAGGACCCGACCCAGTCGTCCAGCGACATTGGCAGTATGCCCGGCCTGTCGGTTCCATTTGTGTTGCCGCATTGAAAGCACCTTCGCCGTTCCCAAGTTGTGCTCGTTCCTATTTGCAACAAGGCCAGTGTGTCGTCGCACATGCCAATAGGTGAGTCAATGCTTTTAAGAACTATTTGCAACTGCCGTTCTCACGCATTGCGCGTTTGTTGCAAATGAGCGTCAACTGGCGCATAACCTTTCGGAGCAACTGGAGACACACACATGACCAAGGCGAACCAGCGCGCCAAGGATTACGAGGCTCACTTGCGCTCGGCCGGCGTGAGGATGACGAAGCAGCGTCTCGCAATCCTCCAGGTCCTGGCTGACACCGATAGCCACCCCGACGCCAACGAGATCTTCCACGCGGCATTTGCGGCAGATTCGTCGATCTCCCTGTCGACCGTCTATCGTACGATGCGCATCTTAGAAGAACGGGGGGCGATCCAGCGCCACGCCTTCGACGATGGCCGGGCGCGGTTTGAGCATGTCGACGGCGAACACCACGACCACCTCATCGATGTCGAGACGGGCAAGGTCATTGAATTCCGCTCCGACAAGATCGAGCGGCTCCAGGCTGAGATTGCCGCCGAACTCGGTTACGACATCGTTCGGCATAAGCTTGAGCTCTATGGTCGCGCAAAACCGGATAAGGTTGCGGCTCGAGCAGCCAAACGCCGTGCATCATGACCCGATTACCGACCTGAGCCGTCGCATTCGGGCCCAATCTTTTTCTGCAATCAATGAACAGCAGCAAAGTCACAACTACTTCAGAGCTGATAGAGATCCTGAACAGCCGATATCAAGACGATAGCATGTTGATTGCTCGAGTCCTTCCGACGGCTTCGCTACACAAGGCGGGGAAAGCGCTACAAGTCGGTTGCTGCGCAAGCATTTGATGCTAAATATTAAATCCGCCACGCAGGGCACACAATGATCCGTTTACCAGCCCAGTACAGCAATATCCGTTGCGCCCCCCAACCCACTTCGGCACCACCTCCAAAAGCGGACGCAAATTGACATTGAGCTTGCAGCGCCAGCACGATCGGTATTGGCCCGTCGTGTCGATTGGGGTCAAACCGCGGAATGTCTGCCCTTGAAGGTATCGCGTTGGGTTTGGGAACACTTGGAACGGTGTGAGCGCCCCGGCCTCAGAGGAGACAGACAGGTTGCGTTCTCTGGGCTGGTTCGGAGGCGTGGGCTGAAATCCACTATTCCAACACCGCCGGATCCAATTTCGCACCCACTGCTGATATCCCCGGAATACCGCCAAGAACGACGCGTAGGTCTTCCCCAGGAGCCATGCACAGGGTTCGATAAGCGTCCAGGAAGGGCAGCCACTTAATGTTTTGTATTATCTCAATATATTACATTTCTCCGTCGACCGGCTTGATCCTGGTCAAGGACATTCGAGCGGCGTTGCCTTCAGCTTGGGGGTGAGGTCGTGAGAATGATACGACCAAAGCGGGGGCATGGCCCGGCCACGCGAGCGCTCCGACACGAGGCTACATGCAACGCCCGCGCGTGACACAGACCGAGGCGCCCAGGATTTCGATCGTGGCGCTAGCCTCCCCCGGCGTGCGGCCATGGCTGTTTGTCGTGCTCGCCATTTGCCTGTTTGCGGCACTGGGCTGGTGGTTCGTCTTGCGTGGGCATGAGGTCCGACTCGTTGCACCCGTCCGAGGCGACGCAGCCGAGGTGGTTTACGCCACGGGCATCGTCGAGCCGGTGCACTGGGCCAAAGTTGCCGCGCTGCAGAGAAAACGCATCGTCGAGATTTGCCGGTGTGAAGGGCGAGCGGTGCAGTCGGGCGAAATTCTCGTGCGCCTCGAAGATGACGAGGAGCGGGCGGGGCTGGCCGAGATCGAGGCGCGACTGCAGCGATTCAGGGACGACGCGGAGCGATTGCGCCAGCTCGTCGCGCGCAGCGTCTCCGCGCAAACACTGCTCGACGACAAGCTGACCCAGGTGCGTGAGTACGAGGCCAAGCTCGAGGCGCAGAAGGAACGGATCGATCTGCTGAAGCTCAAGGCGCCCATGGACGGCGTGGTCTTGCGCAGGGACGGCGAGGTCGGCGAGATCGCCGGAATCGGCACAAATGATGTGCTGCTCTGGGTCGGCCGACCAAGACCACTGCGCATCGTTGCCGAGGTCAATGAAGACGATATCGGTCGCGTCAGGACCAGCCAGCACGTTCTGCTGCGCCACGAAGGCGGCGCCGACAGGCCGCTCCTCGCCACTGTCGACAGCATCACGCCCAAGGGTGATCCACAAACCAAGACGTTTCGCGCCTATCTGGCGCTACCCGACGCGACCCCCCTGCAGATCGGCATGAGCGTCGAGGCCAATATCGTCGTGGCCGAAGCCAAGGGGGCACTACTGTTGCCGGCCGAGGCCGTGCTCGATAATCGCGTCCAGGTGATCGAAAGCGGGAGGGCTGTTCGCCGGACCATCGATGTCGGCATTCGCGGCACGCGCATGGTCGAGATCCGCAGTGGCCTGACGATCGAGGACCGCGTGGTCTCGCCATTCCGCACTGAGCTGAGTGATCGGGCCAGAGTGCGCCCCGCTCCATCCCCCGTCACAGCAGGTGGGGCCAAATGAGACTGGTGCTCGACATCGCCGTTACACACGTCCTCTCCCGTGTCCGTCAGACGCTGGTCGGCATGATGGGTGTCGCCATGGGTGTCGGTTTCTCGGTGATGATGGCGGCGCTGATGGAGGGCTCGCAGCGCGACTTCGTGAGCCAGCTGGTCGATAGCCTGCCACACATTACGATTAGTGACGAGCGTCGCAATCCCCCGCGTCAACCCGCCGAGGATGTCTATGCGGCGATCCAGTTTTCAGGGATCAGCACGCCAGCGACGCGCCCGGGCATCCGTAACCCCTACGCCATCATGGCGTCGCTCGAAACGTGGCTCGACGGCGCTGTGGCACCCTCGGTGACCTCACGCGCCGTCATCCGCTACGCCGGGCGCGATACCGCCGCCAACGTGACCGGCATCGATCCGAAACGCGAACTCGCCGTCTCCAAGCTCGCGAGTCAGATCCGTCAGGGTTCACTCGATGGGCTCTATAAATCGTCGAACGCCATCATTCTCGGCGACAAGCTGGCGAAAAAGATCGGCGCTCGCGTCGGCAACACCATCGCGCTCGCCTCCGGCACCGGCCAGATTCTGTCGTGCACTGTGGTGGCACTGCTGCATTCTGGCATGAGTCAGACTGACGAGACCCAAGCTTATACACTGATCAAGACCGCACAGATCCTGGCCGGCCAGACGGCACTGGTGAACGCCATCCGCATTCGCACGAAGGATATTCTCGAGGCGCGCGATGTCGCCGTTCGCATCGAGGCTCAGACCGGCTTCAAATCGGTGTCATGGCAGGAAGCCAACGAAGATCTCTTGTCGGCATTCCAAATCCGCAATTTCATCATGTATACGGTCGTCGGCGCCATTTTGCTGGTTGCCTCGTTCGGAACCTACAATATCATTTCGACAATCACGCATGAGAAAACGCGCGACATTGCCATCTTGAAGTCCTTGGGCTTCACGTCGGCAACAGTCAGGAGAATTTTCCTGATCGAGGCGCTGCTGATCGGATGTGCCGGCACGCTGGCGGGGTGGGTGCTGGGCTATGTCCTCTGCTTGCTGCTGGGTACGCTGGAATTTCGAAGCCCGTTCATGGACGCGACTCAACTGCCGCTTCATTATACGGCGCTTCACTATCTCATGGCTGGCGCCGTAGCGATGACGGCCTCGGCTGTTGCGGGTTACTTGCCGGCGCGCAAGGCAGCGAGCCTTCACCCGGTCGAGATTATTAGGGGCGCCTCGTGATGGGCGACGACAGTCGGCACAGGCTCCGATGCGCTTCACCCCGCAACGCAGCGTTCTCCCGAAGCGGAGCGCGCGCGCGCGAGCAGCCGCTGAAGAACCCTCTCTACCTTTGGATTCAGTGATGGGCAGCGATTCTGGAAAGGGGGTTGCCGCCCGCCCCCTGATCGAGTTGCGCCGGGCGACCAAGGTCATTGGCGACGGGGTGCCGACGACACTGGTGCGCGACATTGATCTCGTCATCCGTGCGGGTGAGTTCGTCGCCATTACAGGGCCGTCGGGCTCTGGAAAAAGTTCGCTGCTCTATCTGCTGGGTTTGCTCGACGTGCCGACCACGGGCGAGGTGCTGATCGAGGAGCGGCCTGCCAACGGCTTCGACGAGGCGCAGCGTGCCGGGCTGCGGCTTGCGCTCGTCGGCTTCGTCTTCCAGTTCCATTTCCTGCTGCCGGAATTTTCTGCGCTGTCGAACGTGATGCTGCCGATGCGGGCGCTGGGTCGTCTCGACGATGCCCAGATGCGCAAACGGGCGGCGGACCTACTGGTCTCGCTGGGTCTCGAGGGGCATGCCCTGAAACTTCCGGGCCAGCTCTCGGGTGGGCAACGGCAGCGCGTGGCGATCGCTCGGGCGCTGGCCAACGAGCCGTTGGTGATCCTCGCAGACGAGCCGACTGGCAACCTCGACAGCCAGTCGAGCGAGCAAGTGCTGACGATCTTTCGCCGCCTCGTCGACGAGTCCGGGCGTGCCATCGTCATGGTGACGCACGATCTCGATCTCGCCGCCCGCGCCGACCGCCATGTTCGCATCGTCGACGGGAGAATCGTGAGCTCCACTTGATCCAAGTCAAAACAACCGGCCTTCACTGGTGATCATCTGATCCCCGCATGGTGTCATGCGCCTGCGCGCAGCGAGGTGCAGTGATTTCTGATGGGCACGGGGGCGTAATGCCGGATACGACTGCGGAACGGGAAGCGTTCGGGGACTGGGCGGCCATCCTGGCGGCTGCGATCGTGGGGATGCTCGGACTGGTCCTCGCGCTCGGATCCCCGGAATCAGTTATGGCCTTTCATGGCACGATGTTGTTTGCCGCCGGTAGTCTCGGCGCCATCGCAATTGTGATCGGCTCTGCAGCCGCTGCTTCGGCCGATCGATACTCGACGTACTTCGACGGTCCCATCAAGGTCGCCACGATTGCTGCCATCATTTGGGGCATCGCCGGTTTCGTCGTTGGCGATGTTCTTGCCTGGCAGCTCGCGTTTCCGGTGCTCAATCTCGACCTGCCGTGGACCAGTTTCGGGCGATTGCGTCCTCTGCACACATCGGCGGTCGTCTTCGCGTTCGGCGGCAACGTCCTCATTGCCACGTCGTTTTATGTCGTGCAGCGGACGAGTCACGCGCGTCTTGCAGGGCGTTGGTCCCCGTGGTTCGTCGTTTGGGGCTATCAACTCTTTATTGCAATTGCCGGAACCGGGTATCTGCTGGGCGTCACCCAGGGGAAAGAGTACGCCGAGCCCGAATGGTACGCGGACTTACTTCTGACCGTCGTCTGGGTCACCTACCTGCTCGTCTTCCT
>JANOHP010000001.1:0-5650 GCA_031406575.1 Hyphomicrobiales bacterium | reverse complement strand
GAGTCCGTGCACCCGACGCACCGCGTCGACTGCGCTGCGCCTGGGCCGATAACCGTAGGCCTCGGGATCGAGGTCGGCTTCAAAGATCGGCTCGAGCACCAGCTTGGCGGCCGTCTGCACCACACGATCACGAATGGTCGGGATGCCGAGCGGCCGTTCTCCTCCGCCGGGCTTCGGGATCAGTACGCGACGCACCGGCTGTGGCCGGTAGGTCTTCTCCCGAAGCTCGTCGCCGAGCCGGGACAGCCACTCCCCAAGCCCTTCCGCCTCGATCTGGCCGAACGTCATTCCATCCACGCCCGGCGCGCCATCGTTGGCTTTCGCCAGCAACCACGCGTGAGCCAGGATGTCGGCCCGCCAGATCTTGTCGTAGAGCCTGTAGAAGCGGTAGTCCGGCTCCGCCTTGGCCTTCGCATAGAGCTTGCGCTGGAGCGTCCTGATCTTATCGGGGGTTGTGAGGCTCATCGCCAATCCTCCACACATCAGTTCCTTTGCAAGCACACCAGAAGCAGGGGTCCTTCCCTCCACCGGCATTACCCGGCTTCATTGGTCCAACGACCCCCTCCGACTCCCGGCTCGTCCGTCCCCTGAAAGAGACGTTCGGGTTGCGATCCCGACGAACCGGGCCTCCCTTGTCGCCCATCGACCTGTCTCCGACATGCCATCGCCATTACCCCGGTGGACCGCACGGGTGCATCTGTCGATTGCTTCCCCGTCCATTGGAGCCTTCCCCGTGTTAGTGGCGGGTCGGCGTCCACGATGCACTTTTCGAGGCCTGCTCGGCGTTCACTCGCATTACGGCCTGCCGGATCGCTCGACCGCCCAAGGCGGCCTTTGTCACGAGGCTTCGGCCCGGCAGATTGCTCCACCGCACCGCTCGTCAGCTTCCGAGCCCAATCGACACTGGCTCGGGTGGTCCCTTCCTCCCACGAGGTCGATAGTCGTTTACAAGGCGCACACTAACAATCGGGTGTCCGGAATCAATCGCTGCTACTTTTCTTCCTCAGATCGTCGAAAGATTTTCGCAAAAGCATCCGCATGTTGTCTTGGATCTGCAGGATGTGGCATCACCAGCGATAAAATCTTCAGGACTTCGCGAACGGCGACAAGATTTGATCATTGCACGCTGGCATCCGGTCGATGCGCCGGTCGATGATTTGGACATGGAACCTCTGTTCGACGATCCGTTTGTCGTGACGGCAGGCCCAAATACACACTTAGCACGCCGTCGAAAGGTTGAACTTGCCGAACTCGTCCACGAAACTTGGATTTTGCCGCCACCCGGAAGCTGGAATTATGAGTGGATCGCGCGTGAGTTCAGAACTCGCGAGTTGGGCGAGCCAAAGGTAGGCATTACGACCTTTATGGGGCAGCTCAATGCCCATTTTGTAAGAAACGGTACATTTATCACAGTACATCCGAGATCATGGGCACTTCATAATGGGCTGGTTGTTGTTCCCGTCAACGTGCCGCTCGTACCCATCCCAGTTTCAATCGTAACGCTCAAGAATCGGACATTGAGCCCAGTTGCCGAGCGCTTCGCCAAGTGCGCGCGTGAGGCTGCAAGTTTGCTTGGAGTACGAGCGAAAACGCGCAAAATTTGAGGCTCGGAAAATCGTTGGGCCGGCCACGTTCGCAAACCGCGTGAGGTCGGCTTGGGGATCACTCGCGACAACATTCATGCCAGTCCCTTGCATCCCAGGTCCTTCAGCCAACCCTTCGAAAGCGTCTGCCCCTCACCCTGACCCTCTCCCCGTTGAAAGCCCAGAGCAACGGGGAGAGGGGACGCGCGTGGCGCCGTCGCGCCTCCTGTTGGCCTCATCCCGAACTCCCCAACATGCCCCCAGGGCAATTCACGTCTTGGCGAGGCCCACCAAAATTCTGGTTCCCCGGCCGAAGCAGCGCGGCAGCGCTGCGCAGAGCCGGGGTCTTTCCCGGCGACCATTTTGCGCTACGGTGACGCTCGTTATTGCTCGAGGCGCGGTGAGGTGGAATTCAAGTATGCACCGGGAAAGATCCCGGATGTCCGCGCTACGGGCGCGAACTCCGGGAAACCGAAGAGGTGCCCCAACCACGCCCTCCTCCCCACCGTCAAAACCCCTATTCACCCGCTCCCCGCCAAGGCAATATGGCGCGACCGTCTCCACCGGAGTTCCCCGATGTCCTTTCCTGAACGCAAGACCGAGCTGCGCGACGGGGCGCGGTTGAGCGATCAGGATGCAACCGACCGCATCGTGGCGCTCTTTACGCAGTTGCCGCGCCTTGTGGCACAGGATGCCGATCTGGTGCGCCGCGGGCGTTTTCTCACGTGCGAGTTCGAGATCGGCGTGGGGCGCGTGGCACTGATGGTCGCCATCGCGGCCGGCGTGGTGCGCTCAGTGGAGCGGGGGCCGTTTCTGCTGCGGCCGTGGGCGTTCGCAATCCGTGCCGAACCGCAGACGTGGAGCGGGTTTCTGGCGCCCCTGCCAGCGGCCGGTGTGCACGATGTGATGGCGCTGTCGAAGCAGGGCCTCGCGCGCATCGAGGGTGACTTGCATCCTTTCTTGTCGAACCTGCAGTACATCAAGGACGTGCTGACCGCACCCCGCGCGATCAATCAGAAGGGCTGAGCCGTCGTGACTCCCACCTATGAAGCGATCATCGGCCGCTATCTCAATCTGGCGCTTTCGGGGCGTCCGCATCGTCTGTACGTCGAGGAAGCAGGCAGCGGCATTCCGCTCGTGTGTCTGCATACGGCCGGCGCCGATGGGCGGCAGTTTCGCCACATCCTCAATGACGCGGCGATCACCATGCAATATCGCGTCATCGTGTTCGACATGCCCTGGCACGGCAAATCGTTGCCGCCGGAGGGCTTCGAGCGCGAGGAGTACAAGCTCACCACCGCCAGCTATACGGCGATGACGCTGGACATCTGCGATGCGCTGAAACTGGAGCGGCCCGTCGTCATGGGGTGTTCGATCGGCGGGCGGCTGGTGCTGAACCTCGCAGCCGAGAAGCCTGAGCGTTTTCGCGCGCTGATCGGGTTGGAGTCGGCGGATTATCAGCAGCCTTGGTACGACACCGAATGGCTGCATCGCCCCGACGTACATGGCGGCGAAATATGCGCAGCGCTGGTCTCCGGCATGATGGCGCCGCAGAGCCCGTCGGTCAGCCGCCACGAAACCCTGTGGATGTACAAGAGCGGTGGGCCCGGCGTGTTCAAGGGCGACTTGCATTTCTATCGCGTCGACGGCGATCTGCGCGACCGGGTAGCAAAGATCGATACGCGGCGCTGCCCGCTCTACCTGCTCACGGGCGAATACGATTTTTCCTGCACGCCCGAAGACACCAAGCGCACGGCGGAGAAGATTCCGGGCGCCAAGGTGACGATCATGGAGCGGCTGGGCCATTTTCCCATGAGCGAAAACCCCGCCCATTTCCGCACGTACATTCTGCCGGTGCTCGAGGAGATTCGGGGGCGGGGGTGAGGCCGGCGACGGCAGCCCACGCACATCGATAGCGAAGGGAGATTTCGGTTCATGTACCGCCTGATCAGTGCAACGCCGAGCCCCTATGCGCGCAAGGTGCGCATTGCACTTCTCGAAAAGGGGGTGCCGTTCGAACTCGTGACCGAGGTGCCCTGGAACAGCGACAGCGAGACACCGCGCTGGAATCCGCTGGAGAAGCTGCCCGTTCTCATCACGCCCGATGGGACCAGCGTGTTCGAATCCCGCTACGTGCTCGAGTGGATCGAGATCAAGCATCCCGAGCCGCCGTTGGCGCCCAAGAACGCGGACGATCTTCTGGCCATGAAACGTTACGAGGTGATCGCGGACGGCGCGTGCGATGCGCTCGTGCTCGTGTTCATCGAGCGCTCGCGCGCGCAGCCGAGCGCGGAATGGACGGCACGCCAGACGCGCAAAGCCGATGGGGCGCTGCGGGATCTGGCGGCGAGCATCGGGAGCCGCGAATTCTGCGTCGGCGGGCGACTCACCTATGCGGATTTGGCTGTGGCCAGTCTGTTGGGATGGTTGCGCGTGCGGCTGCCGGACTATGGCTGGGAACGCACTCATCCCAATCTCGTCGCCTATTCCGATCGCCTGGAGTTGCGGCCCTCGTTCCGCAGCACGGTGCCGTCGGCGCAGGTCATTCGCGATCGTGTGGCTTGATGCTGCGGCGGATGCAGGGCCTCGTGTTCGCGATGCTGGGCGTGGCGTCGATGGTCGATGCGTGGCGGATCACCTCGACAGTGCGGCCGGGTGCGACGTTCGATCTGCTGGGACCCGACCGCTATATGATGGTGCTGGCTGGCTTGATGATCGTGTCGGGGCTCCTGCTGACGGCCGCCACACCCGCAGCGGACACGATTGCCGACCCGCGCGCGGCGATGTGGCCGCTGCCTGATCACGCCATCATGCTGCTGGCGCTGGTGGCCTTTGCGCTGGCGATGCCGCTGGTCGGGTTCGCACCCGCCTGCTTCGCGTTCTTCATTTTGGCCTTCGCGTTCGTCTCCAGGTGGAGCCTCGTGCGCGCAACCCTCGTCTCCGCCGCCCTGGTTGCGGGACTTTACGCCGTGTTCGTTCGCCTCGCCGACGTGCCGCTGCCCCGCGGTGCCTGGCTCGAGTGACGGCGTGCACGGCGCTGGAGGCGCGAGTACGCCCATGCTAGGGGAGGGGCGCCTATTTGAGCCGACCCCAGCCGAGAGCGCCCGCCATGACCGAACGCAGCCCCAAGACCCGCACCGAAACCGATACGTTCGGCCCCATCGAGGTCGACCAGACGCGCTATTGGGGGGCGCAGGCGCAACGCTCGCTGGACAACTTCAAAATTGGATGGGAGCGCCAGCCGTTGCCAGTGGTGCGCGGGCTGGGCATCGTCAAGCGGGCCGCCGCCGAGGCAAACGTAGCGCTCGGACGGCTCGACGCGAAGATCGGCGCAACGATCGTTGCCGCCGCCCAGGAGGTGATCGACGGCCGGCTCGATGATCATTTCCCGCTCGTCGTGTGGCAGACGGGCTCGGGCACGCAATCCAACATGAACGCCAACGAAGTGATCTCGAATCGGGCCATCGAAATGTTGGGCGGCGTCATGGGCTCCAAAAAACCCGTGCATCCCAACGACCACGTCAACATGAGCCAGTCGTCGAATGACACCTATCCCACCGCCATGCACATCGCCTGCGCCGAGCAGATCGTGCACGATTTGGTGCCGGCGTTGAAAAAGCTGCACGCGGCCCTCGTCGCCAAGCAGAAGGCGTTCGATCACATCATCAAGATCGGCCGCACGCACACGCAGGATGCGACGCCGCTGACGCTGGGCCAGGAATTTTCGGGCTACGCGACCCAGGTCGCCAACGGCATCACGCGCGTCGAGCAGACGCTGCCCTCGTTGATGGAACTGGCACAGGGCGGCACGGCGGTTGGCACGGGGCTCAACGCGCCCGTGGGGTTTGCGGAAAAGGTGGCCGAGCGGATCGCGGCGATCACGGGGCTGGCGTTCACCACCGCGCCCAACAAATTCGAGGCGCTGGCTGGTCACGACGCGATGGTGATGAGCCACGGCGCCATCAATACGGTGGCGGCCTCGCTGTTCAAAATCGCCAACGACATTCGCTTTCTGGGGTCGGGGCCGCGTTCGGGACTGGGCGAGCTGAACTTGCCGGAGAACGAGC
>JANOHP010000080.1:0-15727 GCA_031406575.1 Hyphomicrobiales bacterium | reverse complement strand
CCGGCGGCAGCGCCCACGATCTATGGACCAGCATTCAGCGCATCTTGGCGCGTCCCGACGCCACGCGATTGTTCACGGGACACGATTACTGTCCCGGTGGTCGCGAGCCGAAATGGGAAAGCACCGTCAAACAGCAGAAATCCGAAAACATCGATCTGCGCAAAGCCAGCACCCAGACCGCCTTCATCGCGCTGCGTGAGGCGAAGGACAAAAAACTGCCGATGCCCCGGCTCATCCTGCAATCCCTGCAAGTCAACCTCATGGGCGGACGCCTGCCGGAACCCGAAAACAACGGCAAACGCTACCTCAAAATTCCACTGGATGCTTTCGACGGCGTGCCATGGAGTGAATGACGCGACGCGCCGGGGACACCCTTCGGCGGCTCGACTGCGCCGATCAATGACGGCGAGGCCGCGCCGTTTGGCAGATGGCCGTCTGCTCGGGTAGCGTGACCGGGTCAATCCGACCCAGGATGATGTTGTGGAGCCCGGCATGTACGCACCACAAAACGTCAAAACTGACCACACCACGATGCCTATCCCCGAGCAGATGCGCGCGTGGGTGCTGGGTGATCCCGGACACTTGTCCGTGGTCTCCAAACCGGTTCCCGCGCCCAGCCGGGCCGAAGTTCTGGTGCGCATCGATGCGGTGGCCATCTGCGCCACCGACCTCGATGTCATCGCCTCGGGACCGCCGGCCCTGATCCGGGGCGGTCTGCCGTTCAACAAGGGTTGGACACCCGGCCACGAATACATGGGCACCGTCGCCGCGCTCGGGCCCGGTGTCGATGAATTCAGCATCGGCGATCGCGTCACCGTCGAGATTCATGCCGGCTGCGGCCAGTGC
Organism: Hyphomicrobiales bacterium; assembly: GCA_031406575.1. Taxonomy (GTDB): domain Bacteria; phylum Pseudomonadota; class Alphaproteobacteria; order Rhizobiales; family Hyphomicrobiaceae. The sequence goes on along the minus strand of JANOHP010000080.1, from coordinate 14,881 downwards.
AAACGGTGCCGCATGGGCATGTATACGTCGTGCCTCAACTACGGCCTGAATTACGGCGAGCTCGACAAGGGTCATCGCGCCAACGGCTTCACCACCGATGGCGGCTTTGCCGAATACGCCATCAACAACATCAACACGCTGATCAAGATCGCAGACACGATGAGCGATGCGGAGGCGACACTCGTCGTGACGGCGGGCACGTCGATGTATGGGCTGACCGAACTCGGCGGACTGGTGGCGGGCGAAAGCGTCGTCGTCATCGGTCCAGGCCCCATCGGGCTGCTCGGCGTGGCCGTGGCGAAGGCGCTGGGCGCCGGCCCGGTCATTCTGACGGGAACGCGCAATGCGCGCCTCGAGACGGGTCGCCGGCTCGGTGCCGATCACGTGGTCAACGTCACCCGCGAACCTGCCGTGGAAACGGTGCGGCGGCTCAACGGCGGCAAGGGCGTCGATTACGTCATCGAATGTTCGGGCGCACCCGACGCCATCAACGAGGCGGCCCGCATGTGCAATCGCGGGGCCAAGATTTGCTTGGCCGCGTTCCCGCACGATCCGGCGCTGATCGATGTCGCCCACATCGTGCGCAACAACATCTATCTCTACGGCATTCGCGGCGAAGGCCGCAGCGCCACCCATCGGGCCGAAGCCTTCATGCGCGAAAAGCGCTTCGATGCCACCTTGATCCACACCCACACATTCGCGTTCGAGAACTTGATCGAGGCCCTGCGCTACGCGCGCGATCGTGTCGAAGACGCCATCAAAGTGGTCGTGGCCATCCGCGCCTGAGTGGGTGCACCGCGAACATTCCGCGCGTACCAGAATGCCGTCTACGCGCGCACGGGCGCTCCTGCGTCTGGGGAGCGGCTCCGCCATCGCCATTTACCACATCCCGGCCACACTCTACGTTTCGCTTGCGGCAATGTACCGCGGGAACCAATGCGGGCAAACCGCATCGAGGCCAAACGGGAGGACTGGAATGCTCAACTCACTCGCGCGGCGCACTACGGCTGCCGCGGTGGCGATGCTTGCTTTGTGTACGACACCGAGCCTGGCTCAAGACAAGAAAGTCCGCGCCCAGTTGGCCGGAGCGTTTCCCAGCACCATGATGATCCTCGGCTCCGCCCAGGCCCGCTTCATCCAGATGGCCACGGAGATGTCGTACGGCTCGATCGACATCAAGTTCTTCGAGCCCGGCGCACTCATGCCCGGCAGCCAGTATTTGGAAGCTGTCAGCAACGGCTCGCTCGACATGGCCTACACGGCGAGCGGCTTTTTCACCGGCAAGGACATCGCCTTTGCGATGTTCACGACTGTGCCGTTCGGGCCGGACTCGGGTGAATTTCTCGCCTGGTTCGATTACGGCGGGGGCAACGAGCTGATGCGCGAGATGCTCGGCAAATACAATATTTATCCGATCAACTGCGGATTGATTTCGCCCGAGGCGTCCGGCTGGTTCAAACGGGAAATCAAAACGCTCGACGATCTCAAAGGCTTGAAGATGCGCTTCTTCGGGCTGGGCGCCAACGTCATGCAGAAGCTCGGCGTGGCGACGCAATTGCTGCAGCCGGGCGACATTTTCCAGGCGCTGCAGCTCGGCACTATCGATGCGACCGAGTTCTCGATGCCGACCATGGACCTCTCACTCGGCTTCCATCAGGCGGCGAAGTTCTACTACTTTCCCGGCTGGCACCAGCAGACCTCGATCGGCCAGCTCTACATCAATATCAAGAAGTGGGAGGAGTACTCGAAGACGCAGAAGGCGATCATCGTCAACTCCTGCAAAGCCAATATGCTGGACGAATTCTCCGAAGGAGAAGCCAAACAGTTCGCGGCCATGAAGGAGTTGCAGTCCAAGGGCGTCATCATCAAGAAGTGGGGCCCGGAGTTCATCAGCGCCTTCGAGGAAAAGTGGCAGGAAGTGGTGAAGGAAGAATCGGCAAAGAGCCCGAGCTTCGCCAAGGTGTGGGCGTCCTACGCGAAATTTCGCGAAGAATACAAAGTCTGGCGCGAGCACGGCTACATGAAATGAAACGTGCGGGCGCTGACGACACGATGGCGCCCGAACTATTCTCGCGACCTGACCACGCACGACGAATGCACTGGCGCCCTTCAGCGTCTGTCCGCGCAGAAGTGCCGGTGCCCACTTCGGATCATGGGGGGAAGTGGCATGACTGCGCTGCTGTCATTGGCTCGAGGACTGCACACGGTCCTCGAGAGAATCGCCAACGCGTCGATGTGGCTGCTGATCGTGCTGATGTGCGTCACGTGCGTGGATGTCGTCTGTCGCAAGCTCGCGCCGGTGTTTCCCGACACGTTTGCCTTCGTTCCCTACTCCAAGCTGCAGGAACTCGAGTGGCACCTCCATACGGCCCTGTTCTCGTTCTGGATGGGCTACAACTACGTGATCAACGCCCATCCACGGGTCGACAGTTACGTCGAGAATTTGGCGCTGCGAAAGCGCGCCTGGATCGAGTTCTTCGGCATCGTTTTGTTCGCACTCCCCTACACTTATGTCGTCATTTTTTACGGCTGGGATTTCTGGTGGCAAGCGTGGATCTCGGGTGAGTCCTCGGACGCCGCCCAGGGGCTGTCGCATCGCTGGATCATCAAGGGGATTTACTACATCGGTCTCTGGCTGGTTCTGCTGGGCATACTGACCGTGCTGATCCGCATTTCGGCATTTCTGTTCGGCGGGGTCTCCGCCGAAGACGCCGACGTTCGCCTCGGTCACGTCAGCGTCGACGTTTGAGGAGAGACCGCGCATGCTCGACCTTTTCGTCGACAATCTCGCCCTGCTGATGTTCATCACCATGTTCTTCGTGATCTTCATCGGCTACCCCGTTGCCTTCGTCCTCGCCGGCACAGGCCTCATCTTCGGTGTGCTGGGCTGGCATTTCGGTGTTTTCAAGCTGATCCAGCTCTCGACCATCAATTTCCGCATGTGGGGTGGGGTGGCGGCGGACCCGATCCTGGTCTCGATTCCCATGTTCATCTTCATGGGCGCAATTCTCGAGCGCAGCGGCTCTGCAAAGGACATGCTGTCGGCAACCGAAATCCTGCTGCGCCGCGTGCCCGGCGGTCTGGCCGTCGCCGTCATGGTGATGGGCACGATCCTGGCCGCGCCGATCGGCGTCGTGGGTGCAGCCGTCGTGTTGCTCTCGGTCATTGCGATGCCGCAGATGCTGGCGTCGGGTTACGACAAGCGCCTGGCGGTCGGCACCGTGGCGGCGGCCGGCACACTGGGCATTCTCATTCCACCGGCGATCATGTTGGTCGTGCTGGCTGAGATGCTACAGACTTCGGCTGGCGCGGTCTTCGCGGCTGCGACCATGCCGGGTCTTCTGCTCTCCGGGCTTTACCTCGTCTACATCATCGGCGTCGCCATCCTGCGGCCCGAGATGGCGCCGCGTGTTCCCAAGGAGTACGGACCCCAGACCCGCCAGGAGTTCTGGCACACCATGTGGTACGGCCTCGCACCGATGACGTTCCTCATGGTTGTCGTGCTCGGCTCGATCTTCGCGGGCTGGGCGACAGCGACGGAGAGTGCTGCCGTCGGTTGTCTCGGCGCCATGGCCATGGCCTGGTCGAACAGTCGCATGACCGTGAAGATGCTCAAGGAGGCGATGACCGACACGTGCCGCAACAACGGGTTGGTCTTCCTGCTATTTCTGGGCGCCACGGGGTTTTCTTACGTCTTCCGGGCGCTCGGCGGTGACGACCTGATGATTTCCGCGCTGGCCAAGTTCGGTATCGACACCAAATGGGAAATTCTGATTTTCATCATGGTGCTGATCTTCCTTCTCGGCTTCCCGTTCGAATGGATCGAGATCTGCCTGATCGTCATTCCCGTGTTTGCCCCCGTTGCTCCTGAAGCTCGACTTCGCCGATCATCTCGGCGACAAGGCCTACTTCATGCCGTGGTTCGCCACGCTGGTCGCAGTCAACCTGCAGACAGCCTTCATGACGCCGCCGTTCGGGGCGACGCTGTTCTATATGAAGGGAACCGTGCCGCCGGGGGTATCCATGTCGGATATTTACCAAGGTATGTATCCGTTCGTATTTCTGCAGGTCGTGGGCTTGGTTCTGTGCCTGTACTATCCGGGCATCTCGCTCTGGTTGCCCAGAATTGCTGGATTGCTGGATTAGGGGCGACCAGGGTACGTGCAGCGATAGCGCGTTGCCCTGGCGGCTCGGGGTTTTCTGCCCGTAGTCCCATAACCAGCTGTTTTCGAACGTGAGCTGAGCTCCCATTCCCCGGCTGAGACCAATGGTCGGCCAAAGTCGGAGCCTTGCCATTGTTTGGGGGTGACTGACGCTCGTCGCGACAGCGGCCGCAATTTCAGTGATTTCAGGAGATCTCTATCTTTCAGCCGGGGAATAAGCTGAGCGTGCGCCGATTGACTATGGCCCGCCGGCCGATTACCTCAAGGCAAGGGTTGCCCGACCTCGGCGTATGCCCCGGGGCCGTGTGCTTGGCGTGGAGACTGACACATGACCGCAACGAAACAGACCCCGCGTGGCCGCCTCGATACGGTCGATCCCATTTGGTCGGCGGTGCGCGAGGAAGCCGAAGCCGTCGTCCGGGCCGAGCGGGCGCTGGGCGGGTTCATCTACGCCACGATCCTGTCGCATCAACGCCTCGAGGACTCGATCTGCCACCGGTTGGCCCAGCGGCTCAACCATGCCGACGTCGATGCCGGGCTGATTGGCCAGACGTTCGCGGAAGTCCTCCAGCGCCGGCCGGAGCTCGGCATCTCCTTTCGCGCCGACCTCGCCGCCGTTTACGACCGTGATCCCGCGTGCACGCGCTACATCGAGCCGCTGCTGTATTTCAAAGGCTTCCACGCCCTGGTTACACACCGGTTCGCGCACGCGCTGTGGCAGGAGGGCAGGACCGATTTTGCGCTCTATCTCCAGAGCCAGTCGAGCCGCATTTTCGCCGTCGACATCAATCCTGCGGCCCGGATCGGCAATGGCCTGATGATCGATCACGGCACGGGTGTGGTCATCGGCGAGACGGCGGTGGTGGGCAACAACTGCTCGATCCTGCAGAACGTCACGCTGGGCGGTAACGGCAAGGAGGTCGGCGACCGTCACCCCAAGATCGGCGATCATGTGCTGTTGGCGGCCGGCGCCAAGGTGCTCGGCAACATCACGGTCGGCCATTGCTCCAAAGTGGCGGCGGGCTCGGTGGTGTTGAAGGATGTGCCCAGCAACAAGACGGTGGCTGGCGTGCCGGCCAAAATCGTGGGGGACTCGGGCTGCCCCGAACCCGCCCGCGAAATGGATCAGCGCCTCGATTTCGACGATTGTGGCTGCCACTGAACGCACGAGTATCGATCAATGAAGCCGATGCGGATGCACCCGGCGCCAACCCAGAAAGAGGTGCCGTCGTGGCAAAAGTCGATCCCATCAATCCTGTCGAGATCAAACGGGTCGAGGCCTATCTGCGCAAATTGTTCGGGGTGCGCACGATCGAGGTGCGGGGCCGGCAGAAGGCCGCCGATGCAGCGGAAGTTTACGTCGGCGGTGAGTTCATCGGCGTGATTTCGAAGGACACCGAAGACGGTGATCTGTGCTTTCAGTTCAGCATGACCATTCTCGATATCGATCTCGAGACCACGTGACATGGCGCTCTGGGAACTGGACGGCCACAAGGTCGTGACGCCGGCGGGCGGCCGTTATTTCGTGGCCCCCAATGCGACCGTCATCGGTCGCGTGACCCTGGAAGACGACGTCAGCGTCTGGTTCAACGCCGTCATTCGCGGCGACAACGAACCGATCCGCATCGGCCGCCGGTCGAACATTCAGGAAGGTGTGGTCCTGCACGTCGATCCGGGGTTTCCCATGGTGATCGGCGAGGACGCCACCATCGGCCACATGGCGATGCTGCATGGCTGCACGCTGGGCAAAGGCGTATTGATCGGCATCGGCGCCATCGTGCTGAACGGCGCCCGCATCGGCGATGGCGCCATCATCGGAGCAGGGGCTCTCGTTCCCGAGGGGAAGGAGATTGCGCCCGACAGCGTCGTTTTCGGTACGCCCGGCAAAGTCATGCGCACGGTCAACCCGGCCGAGCGTATCCGCGTCCGGGAAGGCGTCGAGGACTACCTGCAGCGCGGGCGTCTCTACGCGCGCACGTTGAAGCCGCAGGCGGGCTGATCGCGCCTGAGGCTTTCGCTGCGTCCCGACACATCAGCGCCGAGGGCGCGTGCCCGCCAGTAGTTGGGGCGATTGGGCGTCCTTGGGGTCCAGCGACACCCACACGTTGGGGTCGATATAGGACTGGCGCATCACGTAGGTATAACCAACCTTGTGCCAGACTTTGATCTCGTCGGTTTTGTTGTCGAGGACGAAATCGCCCTGCGCCGTGCGCACCATCAAGACGGCGTGTCCTTCGCCTTTTTCGTCCCTCACGACCGTCATCAGCAGCGCGCTGACGGGCCAGCCTTGCGCCCTCAGCAGGTGTCGCTTCAACAGGGCGTAGTCCTCGCAATCACCCCGCGTGGTGGGGAGCGTCCAGACTTCGGTTTCGCCGTAGATTTCCATGTCGGTCGCCGGCTCGATGGTCCGGTTCACGTGCCGATTGATCCGGTCGAGTTCGCCGAGGCGGTCGGCATCCGCGCTGAAGCGCGCCTCTTCGAAGGTGCCGCGCGCGCATTCTCGGCGAAACGTCTCGCAGAACCGCACGTATCCATAGGGGGGAAGCGTCGATCCATAGATGCGCATGAACGGGGAGGCGCGATCCTGGCCGGCGAAGGTTCTGGGGCTGTCGGCGTTGGCACTGGCGACGGTCGGCGACAGGACGAGAAGAAGACATGCGAGACGATAGCGGTACGACACTGACAAACCCCCTCAACTCTTCGACACAACTAACTGAACGGCCTTCTGGCTTACTGAATTGGAACGGACTAACGGGAAGCAATTCATTTGGATGGTGGTTGTGAATTGCTTCAATTTCATGGTGGCGGTTGCATCAACGCCTCGGCGTCACCCGAAGTAGCGCCGCAGGGCCGTCGGACTCTGTATGTCGATGAACTCGATACCGATGCCCCGCTCGTGGTGGCGAACGATCCGACCGCGGAGTTTTCCCAGCACCACTTCCTCGCCGATCACGGGGCGAAGGGGGGTGGCAATCGAGGCACCGGAGATCGACACGTCGAGCACATCACAGGCCGCGGCGGTGCCGTTGGCGAGCTGGAGGTTGGACTTGGGGTCCTTGGGAATGATGCGTTGGTGGCGGCGATCGGCCGCCGTGGCGTTGCCCTCTGAATTGATGATCAACATCAACTGCGCGGCGAGCTTTTCGCGCTTGTGTTGGGTGGCGATCAGATTGATTGCGAAGCCACCCTCGAACAGGCGGGTGACAGTTCCCTCCAAACCGCCCAGTTGGTCGAAATAGGCGACGATCCGTTCGCCGTCCTCGACGTCGACAGGCGACATCATGGCGGCGCCGCCAACCGAGACGTCGACCAACTTGCAGGGGTACTCCTGCTTGTTGGTGCGCATGAAGCGCCCCAAAAGAGCAACCGCAATGCGCTTATGGCGACGGCGATCAGGAATGAGGCGGTTGGCGAGCGCGCTCGTGCGCGGGACAACCAGAGGGTTCTGCAGAGGCATGTCGAATTGAACCTCGGGTGCTCCGATCGGCGCGGTATCCCGACGTGTCGGACCCACCGCAACCACTGCGGCAACTATCGCGGGGCGTCCTTAATGAACTCCTAAATCGGTGGCTGAATTCGGCACAATTCGCTCATTTCGCAACGCGCGGGACCTGTTGCGCCTCGACGGTGGCGGTCGACAGGCCACCTTCGAAGACGCGAAAATGGCGGCGATTGTCATGCACGATGCGCGCGTGGGTATTGCGCTCGAGGAACGGTGCTTGATTGGGGGCCGTTTCGATGACCTCAGGCCGCGCGTCGGTCCAATGGAGATCGTTGCGCAACAGTGTCAGCGGCGTGAGCGGGAGAGTGCCCAGCCAGGCCGGGCGTTGACCGTCCACGATGGACATCGCGCCCAAAAATCGGGTGATGGTGCCTTGCGTATGGACCAGAGGTAAAACGAGTGCCTCGAAGGTGACGAATTCGCCGTTGGGCGCACGGCACTGGATTTCGAAGACGCCATACCGGCCGCGTGCGGCGATCGTTGCCAAGTCGTCTTCCAAGGTTCGCGCATGGGTGGGGCCGGCCATTTCGGCGAAGTCCACACCGCGCAGCTCGTATCCCATCAGTTCGCAGATGCGCGTTCCAGCCAACCGGAACGTGTAGGCCCCCGACAACCCGGTTTCCAGAATGAACGTTTCGGCAAGAATTTCGATAAAATGCGCCGGATCGACTTCGAGGCGGGAAGGCGCTGGCCGTGTACCGCGCAGCTCATTCCAATAATGGAACAGCATTTGGTTGGTGGGGCTCTTCATCACGAGTCCTCGCGTTGTCCTGTCGGGATGGCGTGGATGCACGGTGTTCGTGCTATCAAGCGCTGCTCCCGGTCGAGCATCCGAGCCCGATGGGTGGGCTCGTGCCGATCTGGTTCTCACTCGTTCGCAGGTATCGTGCCAATGGCGGGGCCGCCGACGGCGTGGCGCAGAAATTTCCGGGAAAGCCTCGAGATGACCTCTGAACGACAGCAGGGCGGCGGACGACCCGAACCGATGCTCAATGCCCCCGCCGGGATCGTCTGGGCGATAGCTTTGCTGGCGGGCATCCACGCCGGGTTCGATCTGATGACCGAGAGCCAGGAGGAGTGGTGGAAGCTGGTGCTCGCGTTCATTCCCTCTCGCCTGACAGCACCGGGACCCGCCTTCCCCGGCGATCTGCCCGGTGTGGCGGTCTGGTCCTTCGTGACCCATCAGTTCATTCACGCCGACTGGGCGCACGTCGGCCTCAATTGCGCATGGCTCCTGGCTTTCGGCGGCGCTGTCGCCGCACGGATCGGCATGCTGCGGTTTGCCCTGTTGGGTCTGGCGAGCGGCATATCCGGCGCTGTTCTGTTCCTGCTGCTGCATGCGGATGAAGCGGTGCCCATGGCGGGCGCGTCGGGGGCCGTATCGGGACTGATGGGGGGCGCCTGCCGGTTCTTTTTTGCGGCCCTCGATCGCGGTGGCCTGCACGCATTTCGCGATGCGCCGGGTCTGGTGCCGCGCATGTCGCTGCGCCAGACCTTTGCGGATCGGCGCATTCGCATGCTGCTCGGTATCTGGTTCGTGTTGAATTTCCTGACCGCGATGGTCGCGCCCTACCTCACCTCCAGCGGTGGGGGAATTGCCTGGGAAGCCCACCTGGGCGGGTTCCTGTTCGGCCTTTTTGCGTTCGCGCTGTTCGATCCGTTTCCGCAGGCCGATCCGACCGGTCAGGATGATGGCGAGCGGCACACGCTGCACTGAGCGCGCCGCCGCCTTTCGCTCCAGGACGTATTGCAGCGCACACTCTACGCCTTGTGATGCAAACACATTTAGCCGATGCTGGTCTCCCCCCGACATCGAACACGGGGGGTGAAACTCTGCCGGCGCTGAAACTGGGCGAATGGTGGTCATGGCAGCCTCGGCAATTTGCTTTGTCCGGGGTCAATGCATCGAGGGGCTCGACCGGTCATTCCCACCAGGAAACAGGAGGGTTAAGACCATGCACGTCGCAACGATCCTCGAACAGAAAGGGCGCGCGGTGGTTACCGTTCGCCAGGATGCCACCGTGATGGAGGTGGCCCGCAAGCTCGCCGACAAGCGCATCGGTGCCGTTGTCGTTTTAGGTGCCGAGCGCAATGTGATCGGCATCATTTCGGAACGCGACATCGTGCGCGTGCTGGGCTCCGACGGGGTCGAAGCGCTGTCGCTGCCGGTGGACGAGGCGATGACGCACGAGGTCATGACGTGCCGGGAGACCGACACCATCGACTGGCTCGCCGGCATGATGACCGAGCATCGCATCCGCCACCTGCCGGTCGTCGAGAACGGTCGCCTGATCGGCATCGTCTCCATCGGCGACGTGGTCAAACATCACATCGCCGAAGTGCAAATGGAGGCGATGGCGATGCGCGACTACATCACGGCCGGATAAGGGTCGGGTCTGCGCATTCGCGTGGGAGGTGGTCGTCTCAGGCAACTTCGTAGCGCGTGGGCGCGCGGGTCCTGAGGCCGGCGATTTCGCGACGCAGCTCGGGCAATTCGCGTTGCGCTGCGGCAATGCCCAGTTGAATGAGTTCGTCGGCACGGTGGAAATCGAACAGACCGACCCCGGCCAGTCTGGGATTGATCATCGCATCGGGAGGATCGCCCGCCAATCGCGATCGGGCAATGCGATCCTGCACGATATTGAAGGCTTCGATCATCACGGTCGAAATACCGGGTCCGCTTTCCCCGTCGCCGAACAATTGCCGTTGCAGCAGTTTGCGTGCACCGCGCCCGTTGGTAACTGGAGCTTCCGGCGGAGGCGCTAGGCCGACCTCGCGGGCGAAGTCGCCCGTGGCGTCCCGATCCGCAATCACCGTGCCGCGGCCGGAGAGATCGGCATTCAGGTTGACTGCGATGACATAGCGCGCACCGAGCGCCCGGCACACCGACACGGGCACCGGATTGACGAGCGCGCCGTCGAACAACCAACGACCGTCGAAGCGAACGGGGCGGAAAATTCCCGGAATGGCGTAGGACGCCCGCATGGCGTCGATGAGCGATCCGCGCGACAGCCAAATCTCGTGGCCGGTGCCCAGTTCGGTTGCTACCGCAACAAACCTGTTGGCTAGGTTTTCGACCAGCTCGTCCTTGAGGTGACTGGACAGCCGTTCGACAAGTCGCTGCCCCATGATGAGGCCAGAGCCGGACAGGTTGACATCGAGGAAGCCGAACACCTTGCGCCGCGTCAGATCGCGCACGAAGCCTTCGAGGTCGTCCAGTCGGCCGGCCGAATAACAGCCCCCCACGACGGCGCCGATCGAAGTGCCGGCGATGATGTCGGGCACGATACCGGCTTGAGCGAGGGCCCGCAGCACGCCGATATGGGCCCACCCGCGTGCCGCCCCTCCACCGAGCGCCAGACCGATCCTATTTTTCGCCATTGGTCGACCTCGTGTTCTCGATCGAGTTCCCCGTGCACCCTCGACGGCCGCCAACGGTTTCGTCGCCGGTAGCCGCATGACGCCACCAGCGTACCGCGTTCGTCTTAACCGTGAACTACTCGACCGATGGCTTCGTTCCGGAGCGTCCGAATCTAGGCGCCCGAGGGTTTTGCGTAGACCGTTTGAGGATCGAAGACCCGTGGTCCACCGACCGGTTCCAGCTGCAACAGTGAAGAATCGCCGCCGACGGGTATGCGGCGGTAGAAGCAACTGCGATGTCCGGTATGGCAGGCCGCAGCGAGCCCACGCATGCGGACCTTCATCCAAATGGCGTCCTGATCGCAGTCCGTCCTCATGTCGATGACCTCGAGGACGTTGCCGCTCTCCTCGCCCTTCTTCCACAGGCGACCCCGTGATCGGCTGAAGAAATGCGCCTCGCCCGTCTTGATGGTCAACGCCAACGCTTCAGCGTTCATCCAGGCGAGCATCAGCACCTCGCCCGTTTGCCAGTCCGTCGCCACGGCCGCCAGCACGCCACCCTCGTCGAATTTCGGGGCCAAGGCCGCTCCGCCCTCGATATCGGCAGTGTTGCCTCGGGCTGCGAACGATGACGGGGGCGCAGATTGGGTCATGACGGGTCTCGATCGTAGGGCAGGGGATATGGGCCACCGACGGCGGCGAAGGGCTGCGAACCGTGCAATGGCTGTGCCTTGCAATGGCGTCGACGGGAAGCAATATGAGTTCTGGCAACGACCAAGTATAATGGCGCGGCCTGCATCGGCATAGCACCCGCTCGGGCCGATCCGAGACGGCGGGCCAGGACACGATATGACGGATCTCAGCGACCTCTACAACGATCGCATTCTGGAGCTGGCGGCCAAAATTCCGCCGGCCAGTAAGCTGTCGGCTCCCGATGCCAGCGCCTCTGCGCACTCCAAGCTGTGCGGATCGACGATTGCCGTCGAACTGAAGCTGACAGGCGACACCATCGTCGACTATGCCCAAACGGTGAAAGCCTGCCTGCTCGGGCAGGCGTCGGCGTCCATCGTGGCCAACAACATCGTCGGCACCGGCGAGGCTGAACTGCGCGACATTGCGGGCCGAATGCGCCGTATGCTCAAAGAGAAGGGTCCCCCGCCCGACGGCCGCTGGGCCGATTTGGCCGTGCTCGAGCCCGTGCGTGACGTGAAGGCGCGCCACACGTCGACCCTGCTCGTGTTCGAGGCGATCGAGCGGGCGCTCGATGCCGCGCGCGCGAAGCGGGACCAGCAGGTGCAGGCTGTCGGGGCCTGAACCCACAGCCCAGCGGGGGAGGGTGAGCGCATGGCGGTTCGCGTCCAGCAGGACGATTTCGACATCGGCGCCGAGGTGGGGCGGCTCACTTCTGGCAATACCGACATCGGCGCCATCGTCACGTTCACGGGAACCGTGCGTGGCGTCGCCGGTGAGCGACCCATCGCCTCCATGACGCTCGAGCATTATCCCGGCATGACGGAAAGCGAGCTGGCGCGTGTCGAAAGCGAGGCCCTGTCGCGCTGGCCGCTGGCGGCGACATTGATCGTCCACCGCACCGGCACGTTGCAACCCGGCGACAACATCGTGCTGGTTGTCACGGCCTCACCGCATCGCCAAGCCGCCTTCGAGGCGGCCGAATTCATGATGGATTTTTTGAAGTCGCGCGCCACGTTCTGGAAAAAGGAAGCCGATGCCACGGGCGCGGGCGCCTGGGTCGACGCGCGCGATACCGACCTCGATGCGATGGATCGCTGGTCGAAGACGCAGTGACGGGGCTTGCCAACGGCAAGTGCTCCGCCCGCCCCTGGAGGCGGCAGAGACATAAAATCGAGGGGCACGGGGGGCGGTAGGGACCGCGGTCCGAGGCGTCTGAGGTCGTCGGCGGCAACACCTCACCGCCCCGTGAAGCTGCTGTCTTTCTCCACCCACCTTCGTCGTCGGATGGCGCCGAATTCGGTCGGAGACCGTCGTCTGCGCCCTGGTGGCAGGCCGAGGAACCCCCGGGTTTCTCGCGAAACCCTAGCCCCGGAAACAGCCCCCGCACCGCTCAGTCGGGACGTCTCCGGAAGAGCCCCCTCCGTGATGCGAGTGGGCACAAGATAAGCCTGCAGCAACACGCGGGGATAACTTCGCGAAAATATTTTTTATTGCGAGACGTCGCCGGCCTCATCGCTACGACGAGCGCAGCGGATACTCCGGATCGTCGTACAGCGCCTGGATCTCGGCTTGGGTCAGACGCACGTCGTCCGTCTCGATGACGGTTCCGGTGCGCCCTTCGGCCCCCAGCACTTCGATGGCGAAGCGGACGGCCTCGGCCCCCGTTTCGAACTTGCGATAGACGATGGGGAGCCGCCGATGGCCCTTTTGGACTTGTCCATAGACCTCGGCGGGGGCACTGAAGTTGAACTTTTCCATCAAGTGCATATGGGGTGTTGGAGCCCGCATTGCACCCCTGTGCTGTCCGAATAACCCGTGCGCACCCCTCACGGCTCGAGTTCGGTATCCCAATACAAATAATCCAGCCAACTGTCGTGCAGGTAGTTCGGCGGGAACAACCGTCCATTGCGGTGCAGTTCGAACACCGTGGGCCGATAGGGCCACTGCATCGGCCGCATCCCGGCTTTGTCGGGCATCATGCCGCCCTTGGCGAGATTGCAGGGCGCGCAGGCGGCCACGACGTTGTCCCACCGCGTCTGGCCGCCGCGCGAGCGCGGAATGAGGTGATCGAATGTCAGATCGTGCTTGGCGCCGCAGTATTGGCAGCAGAAGCGATCGCGCAAAAACAGGTTGAAGCGCGTGAAAGCCGGATACAAAGCCGGCTTCACGTACGTCTTCAGCGCAACGACGCTGGGAATGCGCATCTCGAAAGAGGGGCTGCGCACGAAGCGATCGTATTCGGAGACGATGTTGACCCGTTCGAGAAAGACGGCCTTGACCGTTTCCTGCCAGCTCCACAGCGACAGTGGATAGTAGCTGAGCGGCCTGAAATCGGCATTCAGAACCAGGGCCGGAAGACTCGCGGGTGATGCTGTTTGCACATTCACGAGATGAAAGTCCTGACAGTTTCCTGTCCGAATCGCACTCGGAACATCAACAGTTCAATCCATATTAGCCGCTCATGACGCCTCTGTGAAGCCTTGCATCGGCACTTCGCCCGAGCAGGGGATCACGCTCAGCGACCACAGCATCCTAGGTGGGGTCAACTGCGGAATTCACGCAAAGGTTGCACGAGCGTCCTGGCTGCGCAGGTTTGAGCCATGTCACCCTCACCATCCATCAGTTTCTCCAGACCGACCAGAGCGTCGGCAGCCCGCAGATGCACTGCAGACAGGTCTGTATGCGGCGCAGGCCGCGCTTGAAGAAGGACGTCAGGCTGCGAGCCACCTTTTTCGGACGCGTGCCTTGCGTTTTTTTTCGACCGGAAGGGCCGCGTTTTCCGAAGCCCACATGCCGGTCGAGACGGCCCAATAGAGGGCCAGCGCCATGACGAGGATCAGGCGGTCCATCCGGTCGACGCGCTGGAGTTGGCTATCTTCCAGTCCGAAGCCGCGGCTCTTGAAGTCGGAGAACATCGCTTCGATGCCCCAACGCAGGCCGTAATCGAATGTTTTCGCGGTGGTTGGAGCGTCCGACATGGCAATGAACCATGGCTCGGGATGGCCGTCCTCGTGAACCATGGCGATGTTCGTGCGCACGCGTTTCGCCGTCAGTTCGACGTCCGTCAACATGCGCTCATTGCGCGCGAAGCACTCGGCCACCGTGCTTTCGCCGCCGTCCTCGAACACCAGCAGGTCCGCCTTCAATCGCAACCGCCAGTCCC
>JANOHP010000050.1:0-2972 GCA_031406575.1 Hyphomicrobiales bacterium | reverse complement strand
GCTTCACGCGGGCCGGCGTGCTCGACACGCTCAGCCGGCCGTTCGTCGATTACCAGCGCGCGACTGGCATTCCGCAGGCGCTGATCGTGTGGAAGTACGTGCTGCGCAATGCCTTGACGTCGACGGTGACGCAGATCGGGCTGCTGTTCGGCATCCTGCTGGCGGGTGCTGTCGTGATCGAAACCGTGTTTCAGTGGCCGGGCATCGGCACCTACGCCTTCGAGGCCATCCTGCACTCGGACTACGCAGCCGTCATGGGATTCACCGTGTATGCCGGCGGCATCTTCATGCTCGTCAATCTCCTCGTCGATATCGTGCAGGGGCTGATCGATCCGCGTGGAGGCGCCGCATGAACGGCACTGTGCTCGCCGTGCGCCGGATCGCGCGCGACCGATCGGCCACGCTCGGCCTGTTCCTTGTCGCAATCGTCGTGCTCGCGGCGATTTTCGCGCCCTGGCTGTCCACGCATCCCGAGGCGGTCTGGGACATGAACCCGGTCAATCGGCTGAAACCTCCGGACCGGGAGTGGCTGTTCGGCACGGATCGGATGGGCGCGGACATCTTCAGCCGCGTCTTGTTCGGCGCGCGCATCACGCTGCTCATCGCCCTCGTCGCGGTCGGTGCGTCGCTGCTGATCGGTGTGCCGATCGGGCTGTGGGCCGGATGGAGCGATTGGTGGATCGGCGAGGCGCTGATGCGCGTCTCCGACGTCTTCCTCGCCGTGCCGCAGATCGTGCTGGCGATCGCCATCGCACAAACGCTGGGGCCGTCGATCGAGAATGTCATCCTGGCGCTGTCGGTCACCTATTGGCCGTGGTTCGCCCGGTTGGTCTATGCCGAAGTGCGGACGCTGAAGCGCGAGACCTTCATCGAGGCGGCGATCGCGCTCGGCGTGCCGCCCCATCGCATCGTGATGCGGCACGTGCTGCCCAACGTCGCCTCACCGATCATCGTGCGTGCCTCGATCGGCATGGGCTTCACGATCCTCACCGCCGCCTCGCTCGGTTTTCTGGGCCTGGGCGCGCCACCGCCGGCGCCGGAGTGGGGACGCATGATTTCGGAGTCGCGCGAGTTCCTACCCCAGGCTTGGTGGTACGCGCTGGCACCCGGAATGGCGATTTTCATCGTCGTCATGGGCTTCAATCTGCTCGGCGACGGCCTGCGTGACGTGCTCGATCCCCGCCTCAGGCGCTCCCATGATCGCTGAACCGTTGCTCGAGATTGGGGATCTGCGCCTCGGCTTCAGGACGGAACAAGGGTTTGCGCGCGTGCTCGATGGCGTCAACCTCACCGTCGGGCGGGGCCGCATCATGGGTCTCGTAGGGGAATCGGGTTGCGGCAAAACCACGCTCGCCCGCGCGATCCTTGCGGTGCTTGCCCCCAACGCCCGGATCGAAGGGGGCACAGTGCGCTTCGACGGGATAGATCTGCTCGGCCTGCCGCGTGCCCGTTTCGAGCACGAGGTGAAGGGCCGGCGCATCACGTTCGTCCCGCAAGACCCGTACGGCGCCTTCAATCCGTTGTTTCGCGTCGGCGACCAGATCATGGAGCTGATGAAGTGGAAATCCCCACGCCGCGAACCGGGCGAGCGGGGTTTGGGCCCGCTGCTGACGCGGTATCCGAGCGCGCGCCGCAAAGCCGACCGCGACGCCGTGCTCGCCCTGTTGGATGAGGTGCAAATTCCCGATCCCACGCGCGCCCTGACGAAACTTCCCGGTGAATTCTCCGGCGGCCAGCGGCAGCGCCTGCTGATCGCCATGGCGCTCATGACGAAACCGGACCTGATTATCGCCGACGAGCCGACGACGGCGCTCGACGTCACGATCCAGGCGCAGATTTTGAAACTGTTGAAACGGCTCGCCCGCCAGCACGGCGTCACCATCCTGCTCACCACGCACGATCTCGGCACAGCCTACGAGATCTGCGACGAGATCACGGTGATGTATGCCGGGCAGGACGTCGAGACCGCGCCGGTGGCCACATTTTTCAAACATCCGTGTCATCCCTACACTGCGCGATTGCTCGAGAGCCTGCCCGACCCCAACAGAGAAATTCGAAAAATCGGCGGTGAAGTTCCCAGCCTGTTGGCACCACCCCAGGGGTGCCGCTTTCACCCCCGCTGCGAGCGCGCGACACCTGAATGCACAACCGACCGGCCTCCGGCCAGCGGGTCGGGACCCCACATCGTGCGGTGTTATCACCCGTTGACCGTGGCGACGCAGGTGTCCTCATGAACTCGGATGCTCAACCCCTTTTGCGCGTCGAAGGTCTGCGCCGCTACTTTCCCGTCCGTAACGCGTTCGGCGTCCAGACACGCACGATCAAGGCGCTGGACGACGTCAGCTTCGATCTGCGCCCCGGAGAGACGCTCGGCATCGTCGGGGAATCGGGCTGCGGCAAGACCACGCTCGGCAAACTTCTGGCCGGCATCCACACGTCCGACGCTGGCCGTATCGCACTCGAGGGCACCGATATCACCGCGCTCGACGATGCCGCGCGGCGTGCAATCGCGCCACGTCTGCAATACATCCACCAAGACCCCGGCAACGCGCTCGATCCGCGCTGGACGATCGGGAGGTCCCTGGACGAGCCGTTGGCGACACACTCCACGATGACACGTTCTGAGCGGCGGGCGAGTGTGCGCAAAACTCTCGCCTCCGTCGGGCTGCCCGAAACGCATCTCGAGCTCTACCCGCACGAGATCTCCGGCGGCCAACAGCGGCGGGTCGGCCTAGCGCGCATTCTCACGCTGCACCCGCGTCTCGTGATCCTCGACGAACCGACCTCGGGCCTCGACATCTCCGTGCAGGCGACCGTGCTGAAATTGCTGCGCGCCCTGCAAGCGGAGTTCCAGCTCACTTACCTTTTCATCTCGCATGACCTGTCGGTGGTGCAGATCATGTGCGATCGGATCGCCGTCATGTATCTGGGTCGTATCGTCGAGATCGCTCCGACCAAGGAGTTGTTTTCGA
>JANOHP010000021.1:0-10231 GCA_031406575.1 Hyphomicrobiales bacterium | reverse complement strand
TCGACGACGTCCACCACCGATCCCCGAACGGCAGGGCGGTCTTGCCGCACGATACTAAAAGAGGCTTCTAGGCGGTTACGCCGCCCTGCGCCTGGACGTTTTTGACGGGAAACCTCCGAGCGGAAACGCTGCGGAGATGGGGGGTGTTTCCAGCGTGCATCCATGATTGCCTCGGCTGCCGTGCGCTGAACACGGGTTGGCGGGCGGGCCGATCTCTGCTTAGGTGCCCCACTCGAGACCGCCGTCTTCTCCGGAACCCTCCCAACGATGCCGAGTTTGAGCGAAACGATCACGATTCCGGCTGCCGTCGACAATGTGTGGCCGCTGTTGCGCGACCCCGCACTCGTCGCCTCGTGCATACCGGGCGCGACGCTGAGCGCCGAACAGGATGGTGAGGCGTGGAAGGGGTCGATCCGGGTCAAGTTCGGGCCGACGGTGGCCGTGTTTCGCGGCGAGGTGACGCTGGCTTACGACGATGCGGCCAAGCGCTGCACGATCGCAGGCCGGGGCATCGATCAGCGGGGCGCCTCGCGCGCGCTCGCCACTGGTACGGTCTGGGTCATGGGCCGCGAAACCACGACATTGACCGTCGAGGGCGAATACTCGGTGACCGGACCGCTCGAGATGTTCGCCAATGCGGGTGGCGTGCATGTGGCCCGAGCGCTGCTCGCCGAATTCTCAGCCAACATGGCAAAGCTGCTCGCCGAACAGAACATCGATGCCGTCATTCCACCGGAAGGCGCCGTGACAGCGTCCCTGCCGGTTGGCGCCACCGGCATGAAACAGGATCCCATCAATAGTCTGTCGCCGACAGCGACGCCCGCTACGGGGGCGTCACCGGCAGCGCGAACACCGACATCGCCGCCACGCGCGGCCGCCGCTGAACTGAGCGCGGTCAAACTGCTGTGGACGGCCTTACAGTCTTGGATCAAGTCGATCTTCCGAACGGGGAGCCCCAAACAATGAGCAAACTCAAGACGTCCGACATGCTGGCCCAGGCCTTCCGGGCCGAAGGCGTCGATCATCTGTTCACGCTGATGGGTGATGCCAACATGTACTGGTCGACGGCCATGGCCGAATTGCCGGGCGTGAGCGTCGTGCATGCGCGCCACGAGCACGCCGCCGTTGCCATGGCCGATGGCTATGCGCGCGCCACCGGCAAAGTCGGCGTCGCCTCGACGACGTGCGGTCCAGGCTTCACGCAGATCATGACGGCGCTGACCTGCGCGGCCAAAGCCAACACGCCGATGGTGATTTTCGCAGGCGACAGCCCGATCACAGCGGCCTGGTATCTCCAGGCAATCGACATGGCGCCGCTGACGCTGGCGACGGGTGCGCATTTCGTGGCCGTGCGCCACGTGGACCGGTTGCTCGACAACGTGCGCGAAGCCTTCCAGGTGGCGCAGGCCGAGCGTCGACCCGTCGTGCTGTCCGTGCCGATGGATATGCAGAAACTGCCCTGGCCGCATCTGACCGACTACACGCCGTCGGCCGAGTTGGTGCCGATCGCGCAGCGGCCGCTGCCCGATCCCGCCATCGTCGATCGCGTGGTGGCGATG
Source organism: Hyphomicrobiales bacterium (assembly GCA_031406575.1). Classification (GTDB taxonomy): domain Bacteria; phylum Pseudomonadota; class Alphaproteobacteria; order Rhizobiales; family Hyphomicrobiaceae. The sequence goes on along the minus strand of JANOHP010000021.1, from coordinate 8,672 downwards.
ATCGCGGAAGCCGAACGGCCGATGATCATCGGCGGACGCGGTGCCATGTGGTCGGGCGCACGCGCCGAGATCGAAGCGTTGGGCGATCGCATGGGCGCGCTGCTCGCCACGTCCCTGCTGGGCAAAGGCTTGTTCAGTGGCAACGCTTATGCGCTCGACGTTGCGGGTGCCTTCGCCAGCGATTTCGCGCGTGAGCGGTTCGCCGAGTCCGATCTGGTGATTTGCTTCGGTGCGGGCCTGGGCCACTACACGACGGAAGGTGGTTATCTCTATTCGAACGCGCGCGTCGTGCAGGTGGACATGGCGCCGCGCGGTCTGTGGCAGGGCCTCAAGACGGCGGATCTGCATGTGCGCGCCGACGCCAAGACCACGGCGGCGGCCATTGTCGCAAAGCTCGACCAGAAAAATATCAAGCGCCCGGGATTCCGCACGGCGGAGATGGCGAAGGCGATCGCCAGCGACGTGCCCGATGCCAAGCACTTCGACGTGCAGCCCAACCTGCTCGATCCGCGCCGCGCCATCGAGGAACTCGACCGCACGATCCCGAAGGATTGGGATGTGGTCATCGGCGGCGGGCACTACTTCTCGATCGCCATGACGCACCTGAAAAATCGAGCGCCCGAGAAATACCACGTGTTCATCGATTTCGGCGCCATCGGCTCGGCGCTGCCGGCAGCGATCGGCATCGCCAAGGCGCGCGGCGACGGCAAGGTGGCGCTCATCGAAGGCGACGGCAGCATCATGCTGCACGTGCAGGAGCTGGAGACCATTCGCCGGCAGGGCATCCAGATGCTGATCTCCATCATCAACGATGGTGGCTATGGTGCGGAATTCCACAAGTTCCGCGCCAACAAGGTCGATCCGTCCGGCGCCATGCACGGGCGCGGCGATTTGGCGGCGGTGGCCACGGGCTTCGGCTTGCGCGGCGCCACGGTCAATTCGCTGGGGCGCATGGAAGGCTTGTTCAAAGAGCACCAAGCGGCGAACACAGCCGGGTTGTGGGACATCCACACCGATGACCTGATCCCCTCGCGCAGCTATCGCCGCGTGCATTTCGGCGAAGCGTGAGCGAGCAGCCCCACGTCCAGCGCGTGCAGCAACGACCGACATTTCTCGCGCTCGGTCGCCACCGTAAAACGTGGTGGCGCGTCACGCTCGCGGTTCTGGTGGCCAGCTGGGTGATCAGCTCCCTCGCCGTCGTGCTTTTTGAACGACGCCTGTCATTTCAACCCAATCCGACGCGCACGCCACCGGCAGCGACACGCCTCGATAGCGTCGTCGAGCAGGAGTTGCGCACGCCCGATGGCGAACGGCTGGTAGTGTGGCGACTGCACGCGCGCGCTGGACAACCGACACTGCTCTATTTCCACGGCAACGGTGATCCGCTGACCTATCGCTCGGGACGCATTGGGAGCTTCGCGGCCGAAGGCTGGGGCGTTTACATGATGGCCTATCGCGGGTTTTCCGGCAGCACGGGCACGCCGAGCGAGGACAACATCGTCGCCGATGCCCTGCTTGCCTACGACGCGCTCGTCGCCGACGGCGTGCTGCCACGCGACATCATCGTGTACGGTGAGTCTCTGGGCACGCACGTGGCGTTGCGCGTTGCGTTGCAGCGTCCGGCCGCCGCTCTCGTGCTGGAAGCGCCGTTCACTTCGATGGTCGATGCGTGGCGCCAGTTCGTGCCGTTGCTGCCGGTGGGATGGCTGTTGCGCGACCGGTTCGACAGTCTCGGCCGCATCGCGCGGCTGGGCGTGCCGTTGCTCGTCCTGCACGGCTTACGCGACCGGATGGTCGGGTTCGATTTGGGGAAGAAACTGTTTGCGGCCGCGCCCGAACCCAAGCGGATCGAAACCTTTGCAGAAGCGGGGCACACCAACCTTTACGACTACAATGCGATCAGCGCCGTGCGCCGGTTCGTGACCGACGTGCGCGCGGGAGCGGTGCGGCGCTAGAGCGCTTTCCACGTTTGGTCACGGGCCGCGCGACCCAACATCCACGACACATCCTGAGCCGTGCGGTTACGATTCACACCGAGCGGAGGGCGCTCTCGTTATTTCGGTTTTTTCGTCAGGCAGTCTTGTAAGCAGCGCTGGCGTTGCGCATCGCAATCGGGTCCGCCTTTGGTCGACACCCGGCATTGGTCGTGTTTGACTTGGCAGGCGCTGGCACACGATGCGGTGTCGGAGACGACGGCGGGCGCCTGAATGGCGGGCAAGGCATCGGGCGAGGGGAAGAGCCGCGCGGTTTCGGTGCCGCTGGCCGGCAACAGTACGACCAACACAGCGCAGGTGCCGATCAGTCCACAGATGATGCGGCGGCGGTACTTCACGGCATTCCCTCGAGATGAGCGCGTCGAAAACGCTCGAGCAATCGGGACGCGACTGCATCGCTGACCATTGCTGCCTGCGCGGAGATCGAAGCCCGAGCCGTCGCTTCCTGCAAAAGACTGCTACGACGGCCCGCATGAACGCAAGCTGAACTCGCCGTCCTACTTCCCCGGCTGAAAGACAATGGTCCCTGCACGCATAAGAAATTCGGGCCGATGTGCGATACGTGTTGCGCACCCGCGCCAATCGGCAAACCGGTGATTTCAGCCGGCGTTATGTCTCAGCCGGGGAATGGGGGCCGCACCTGTATTCCTACAGCGTGGCAGACCCAACTTCGACTACTGCCGCACCCAGACGACTCGGCCCATCCAAGCGATGGTGCCTCGATTCAGACAATCGATCTGCTGGTCCGCGGTGAGGGTTGCGACCACGACCTGATGTGTCGTCTCGCCCAGCAGGAGACGGGCAAACGGCCGACAATCGAGTTGCTTCAAGACGATCCTGTCGCCCGTTCGTATCGCCGCGCCAATCGATACGATCAACGTGTGGCCACGACTGTAAACCGGCTCCAGGCTGTCGTCGGCGACAGTCAATCCGAACGGCGATGGGCTGCTCGACGCAAATTGTTCACGAAATCCGCGGTCGCCCTCGTGCGGCCAGTCCTGGATTTCCGCATCGCGGATATCTGCCAGAACCGGTGCAGAGCGTGGGTCGGCTGCGTGGTCGATCGGCTCGTCGGACTTGCTCGTCTCGGCCGGCGCAATGGCGTGCAGGCTCGCGAACGCGTCGAGCGTGGTGCCGGTTGCCGCGAGAACCTTGGACAGGCTGGCGGTGCTGGGCCAGCGCGGGTTGCCGTCGGGTGTGGTGCGTTTGGACGGGTTGAACGTCGTCGGATCGAGGCCAGCACGGCGCGCCAGGCCAGACGCCGACAGCCCGTGGCGCTCTGCCAGCAAATCGACGGCCGACCAAATCCACGCGTGCGTGAGACCCGACGTCGGCCGCATGTCGCGTTCGATTTGCGCGTGCGCCGTGCTAACCACGTCGCGCGACGCGCTGGACAGCGCAGTGGTCTTCGGTCGGGGCGCAGTATCAGCGGCCGCGATTTCGTCTCGTGCGTGCAGCAACCGAACGGCTCGAAACCGGGATTGGTTCATGATGGAACGCTACATTTATAAAATCTGCGAACGACTCGCTTGGGAAAAAGCCCTTGAAATCGGCCACTTTGCAGGTTCGCCCGACGATGTGAGGGATGGGTTCATCCATTTGTCGACAGCGCACCAGCTCGGCGGCACGCTCATCAAGCATTTCGCGGGCCAGAGCGACCTGGTTCTGATAACAGTGGCGACGCTCTCGGTTGTCACCGATCTGCGATGGGAGGCTTTGGCAAGCGGCAGCGCTTATCCCCATCTCTATGCGCCCTTGCCGACCGCAGCAGCCGTTCGCGTCGCCGCCGTGGCGCTCGGGCCAGATGGGCGGCACACGCTTCCGGAAGGAGTCGATGCATGTTGAACGCTTTGTTCGATTTGGCGCGGCCCGCGCTGCTCGCCTTCGATCCCGAGCGGGCGCACGAGCTGACGCTGCGATCTTTGGAAAAGGGCCTGCATCCGCGCGATACGACACCCGACCAGCCGGTGCTTGCGGCACGGCTGGGCTCGCTGAGGCTGCCAAATCCACTCGGCATCGCGGCTGGTTTCGACAAGGATGCGCGCGTGCCCGATGCCGTACTGTCGATGGGCTGCGGTTTTGCGGAAGTCGGCACGCTGACGCCGGTCGCGCAAGAGGGCAACGCCAAGCCGCGCGTCTTCCGGCTGATCGGCGAACGCGCAGTAATCAATCGCAACGGTTTCAACAATTGCGGCCATGCAGACGCCATGACGCGCCTGCTTCATCGCGCACGAGGCGGAGCGCGCTCTGCGAGCGGCATCGTCGGCGTCAACATCGGCGCCAACAAGGACAGCGTCGATCGCGCCGCCGACTACGTGACAGGGCTCGACGTATTCTACGACGTGGCGAGCTACTTCACCGTCAACATTTCCTCGCCCAACACACCGGGGCTGCGCGACCTGCAAGCGCCGGCAGCCCTTGACGAGCTGCTCGGCCGGGTGATGGCGGCGCGCCTCGCCAAGATTTCCGCCGGAGAACCGGAGCGACCGATCGTCGTCAAAGTCTCGCCCGATATTGCCGAAGCCGATGTTGCCGCCATTGCCGATCGTCTCGTGGCGCATCGCGTCGATGCGATTGCGATCTCGAACACGACGCTGGCGCGGCCTGGTCTTGCGGGCAATATCACGGCAGAAGAAGTCGGTGGGCTGTCGGGTCGTCCGCTGTTTCACCGCGCGACGGTGATGCTGGCGCGGTTTCATGTGGCGACCGGTGGCTGCGTGCCGCTGATCGGTATCGGCGGCATCGACTCGGGTGAGACGGCGCTGGCCAAGATCGAAGCCGGCGCGAGCTTGCTGCAACTCTACACGGCCTTGATCTACGAAGGTCCCGGATTGATCCCACGTATCAAGACGCATCTCGCCCAGGTGTGCCGCAAGGAAGGCTTGGCCTCCTACGCGGCGATGACGGGGCGGCGCGCCGCCGAATGGGCCGCACGACCGCTCGTGGGGTGAGGCAAAGTCACCCGATCGCCTGCGCGCCTTACCCGGCTGCGGCGGGCGTCTTCTGCAGCGTTTTGCGATAGCCGAACGAGCGCTCGATGCGCCCCAAAATATGCGCGCCCGCCGTCGTCGGCTCGAACAGGCACGCGCCGTCGGCAACACCGAGCTGGCGCGGATCGACGACGGCCTTGAAATCGGGATCATAGAACGTCGCGATGGAAAACCGCTCGCGACCCGATTTGTTCACCACGCGATGTGGCGTCGACGTGTAGCGGTCATTGGTCCAGCGTTGCAGTAAGTCGGCGACGTTGACGACGAGCGTGCCGGGAATGGGTGTTGCGGGAATCCATGTCTTGGATTGCCGCTCCAGCACCTCCAAGCCGCCCGTGTCGTCCTGCCACAGCAGCGTGATGCAGCCGAAATCGGTGTGCGGCGCCAGCCCGAATTGATCCGCATCGGCCTGCGCGGGATGGGGCGGGTAATAGATGATCTGCGTGCGTTGCAGCCGCTTTGTGTATTTGTCGACGAAGAAATCGGGAGCCGCACCCAACGACACGGCAACGGCGCGCAACAAGTCTGCGCCACACAGGCCGATCGCATCGTAATAAGCGGTCATCGCCGTACGCAGTCCCGGGCGATCCGCTGGCCAATTGTTGGGTCCCCGCAAAGCTTCGCCCGCCATCACGTCGGGATCGGTTTCGGGCAGCTCGAGGCCCATCGTGTAGAACTCCTTGTAGTCGGGCTTCTTGGCCTCGTACATCAGCGCGTCGCCCAGCGCATTGAAGCCGCGATGGCGCGCGTTGATCGCCACGTCGCGCTTCTTGGCGACGGGCTGTCGAAAAAATCCCTGCGCTTCGCGCACAGCCTCGGCAATGATCGTGTCAAGAAGGCTGTGGTTGGCGATGTAGAAAAATCCTGCACCCGTGCACGCCGCGTGGATCTGGGTGGCGACGCGCGCGATGTCGGAGGCGTGGCCGGCGCGAACTCCAGCCATGTCGATGATGGGCAGCGTGGTCATCGTGTGGGATCCTCGAGGCGCCGGGGTCGGCACCGCCCCGAAATTAGCCGCGAACGGCCATCGGCACAATCGCGGCGCGCGCCCCATTTATCTTTCAGTCCCGGCATGCTCTGATCAGCAGCCCGATCCCTCATTTCGACGGAGTCATCATGACCAAGCTCATTCGCGCCTCGGCGCGCGCCACACGCCAACAGCCCAACGCGACCTTCACCGGCACCGTGTTTGCCGACGAAGTTCTGGTCGGCGAAAAGCCCTCGCGCATGCGGGCCACCCGCGTCTCGTTCACGCCGGGCGCGCGCACGTTCTGGCACACGCATCCCGTCGGCCAGACATTGTTCGTGATGTCGGGAACGGGCCGCTATCAGGAAGAGGGCCAGCCCGTGCAGGAGCTCACGCCGGGTGACACGGTCATCATTCCGCCGGGTGCGCGCCACTGGCATGGCGCGGCGCCCGATCATCTCTTCTGTCATCTCGCGTTGTCGGAGTTGAACGACAAGGGCGAGGGCACGACGTGGCTCGAAGCCGTCTCCGACGCCGACTACAGCAAGAAGCCCGCGTCGCGCGGTTGAGGTTGGTCGGCACGCGACTCCGGCAGACGTGCGTCGAGGACGCGCGACTGCCGTTCGACCGTCAATTCGAGATGTAGCCGCCGTCGACGTTGTAGGTGGCGCCCGTCACGTACGAGGCGCGATCGCAGCACAGCCAGCACACCATCTCGGCGATTTCCTGGGCCGTGCCCATGCGATTCATCGGCGTGGTCGCCATGATCTGTTGGCCACGCCGCGCCATGACGTCCTTCGTCATATCGGTTTCGATGTAACCCGGCGCCACCGCGTTGACGCGGATGTTGCTGGGCGCATATTCGATCGCCGCCGTCTTCGTCAGACCGACGACGCCGTGCTTGGCCGCCACGTAAATCGATGACGTCGGCAAACCGACGAGACCCGCAATCGAGGCCGTGTTGACGATGGCGCCGCCGCCTTGCGCCAGCATCTGGTTGAGCTCTTCGCGCATGCACAGCCACACGCCCTTGAGGTTGACCGCGATCATGCGATCAAACGCCTCTTCCGACCAGTCGGCCGTTTTCTTGCCGCCCGCTCCGATCTGCCAACCGGAGATGCCGGCATTGTTGAACGCGCAGTCGAGGCGCCCGAAGGTTTTCACGGCCGTCGCCACCATCGCGGCGACTTCGGCGGGCTTGGTGACATCGGCCACGTGAGAGACGGCCTGGCCACCTGCGGCGTTGATCAGGCCGACGGTCTCGCTGGCCCCGTCGCCCGATGTGTCGCAGACAAAGACGCGCGCGCCTTCCCGCGCGAACAGCACCGCCGTCGTGCGTCCGATGCCGCGCGCACCACCTGTGATGAGAGCCGTCTTGCCGTCGAGCAGTCCTGCCATGTCAACTCCTCCGATCGCGTGTCTGCAGCCGAGCCTATCGCTGTTTGCAGCGTCGAGCCAATACCAGCTGCGGTCGGGGTGACCAGCCGCGGTCCGCCGCGATCTGTTGCCCCCGAGTTGCGCTGTCTGCACCTGCGGCAGCTCCCCCGACAGACCCAGCGAAAGTCCCACCGCACGATCGCCACGCGCTCAGGCTCCTTCGCGCTCATCTCGAGACGATCTCCGTCCACAAGTCCCCATCGCAGCAGCCAAAAGCGGCGATCTCTACTTTGCAGGACCAGGACATCCGAACTCGAGGCCAACAGCCACGCTGTTCCCGTTGCAATCGGCCCGCACACCCTGTATTGCCTCCCCACCGGGCCCGTAGCTCAGCGGTAGAGCATCTGACTTTTAATCAGGTGGTCGTCGGTTCGATCCCGACCGGGCTCACCAGGGAAATCAATGATTTACAGGATTATAGGGTGGTGGACATGATTTCATGTCCGCACAGTGTCCGCATTTTGCGAAGGTTACGGATCGAGATCACGACAACCACCACCCGAAGCAAGCCGCCCGTGCCGCCGCCACTCCAGCCGCCGAGAAGCCACCGGCGGACCAATCTCCAGCGCCCCCGATCACGGGCCCGATGCAGTGCGCCGCCTCGCCTGCGAAAATAGCCTGGACCAATCTGCAAGACCACATCGGCCAGGGCCGAGGGTGGCCCCCACCGGGGGGGTGGGTGTTCGTCGTGTCGTATCCGAATGCGATAGGGACCGGTCGCGCGGGTTTATACGAAAAAAAAGGGCTCATCCACACTGGCAGAGCTGGCATTCGCCAAGCCGGTCAATGCTGACGCGCCTGGATGCAGCCGTCGCTTTGTGGGTCGCAACGATTACGGGGCTTTGTAGTGAAAGCCACCGGTGCCACGGCATATGCCCAGGGAGGACAAGGTGATCTCCAAACCGGGTCGCATGCTCTGCCACTCCCTTGGCATATCATCCACTGTGCAGGACCAGCAGTTCCACTTCGGCTCACCCCAGCGCTAGCACTGGTACCAATGCTGATGGGTCGTTAGGATGCTGCCCAAAGCGGCTGGGGGGGGAAATGTCCGCAACGATCAACATTCCGGCATACAGCGATGCGCTTGTCGTGCTCGGAACGGCCGGTGTCATCGTCCCGCTGGTCCATCGCTGGGGCATCAGCCCTATCCTTGGCTACCTGGCAGCAGGCGCCCTACTTGGGCCATTCGGCCTCGGCTCCTTTATCGGGCAGGTGCCGCTGCTCTACTGGCTGACGGTAGTGGATGCCAAGAACGTGGCTGGCATCGCCGACCTCGGCGTCGTC
>JANOHP010000265.1:0-5636 GCA_031406575.1 Hyphomicrobiales bacterium | reverse complement strand
GCCAACAAGTCCCGCCGCTTCGGCGGCAGTCTGGGGCGGCGTCAAGCGAGTGAAGCTCTCGGGCCGCTCTTGGCCGGCTTCGTTTCGGATGCCACGAACGTCGTTCGGCAGGCGCAGGACAAGGGCGTGATGCTGTCCGCCGTGAGCAGCCGCAATCGCGTCGTGCGCGATCTGGCAACAATACTCGCTCCGCACCAGCAACGCGCCGCGGGCCAAGCCAACGCGAGGAACAGTAAATCATGACCTTGCTCGGACGCTTCACGACATCGCGGCCCGTTATCGACCCCCTGTCCCTGCCCCTGCCGCATGTTCTCAACTTCGAGCATGCGCCCGAGCCGGTCGCGCAGGAGGCCGATACGCTCGGCATCGCGCGGCGCATTCTCGATGCGAAAGTGCGCCTGCATCGCAAGCTCATCGACGAGATCAACCTCGCATCCATCGAAAACGTCACCGACGAGGAACTGCGCGGGACGGTTGCCGAAATGGTCACGCAATACGTCCGCGAGGAGCGCATGCCGCTCAACGCCGGCGAGTTGGAGGCCCTCGTCGACGAGCTGATCGCGGAAATGACCGGGCTCGGTCCGATCGAGCCCCTGCTTGCGGATCCGACGATCAGCGACATCCTGATCAATACGCACAACAACGTCTACGTCGAGCGTCACGGCGTGCTCGAGCCCATACCGGTCCTCTTCAAGGACGAAGCGCACCTTCTGCGCATCCTGAACAAGATCGTCGCAGCGGTCGGCCGCAGGATCGACGAGTCGCAGCCGATGGTCGACGCTCGGCTCGCCGATGGATCGCGTATCAACGTCGCCATCCGGCCGATTGCGGTCGATGGGCCCCTCGTCTCCATCCGCAAGTTCTCACGGCGCGCCTTTTCCCTGGAGCGGTTGGTTGAAAATGGATCATTGAAACCGCAGGCGGCTGCCTTCCTAGCTGGCGCGGTCATGGCGCGCATGTCGATGCTGGTGTCGGGCGGCACAGGTAGCGGCAAGACGACGATGCTCAACGCCCTGTCGGAGCACATCTCGTTCCGCGAACGCCTGATCACGATCGAGGATGCCGCCGAACTGCAGCTCCAGCAACCTCACGTCGGGCGACTAGAGACACGGCCCCCCAGCATCGAGGGCAAAGGCGAGATCCGGCAGCGCGAGTTGCTGAAGAATTCGCTGCGTATGCGTCCCGATCGCATCATCGTCGGCGAGGTGCGCGGCGAAGAGGCGTTCGACATGCTGCAAGCCATGAACACGGGCCACGAAGGGTCGATGACGACCGTGCACGCCAACACACCGCGCGATGCCCTTTCCCGCCTTGAGCAGATGGTCGGTATGGCAGGTCTGCCGATGAACCAGATGAGCATCCGCAATCAGATTGCGTCGGCCATTCGCCTCATCGTCCAGTTGCAACGGTTCAGCGACGGCGTACGCCGGGTCACGCACATTTCCGAAATCACCGGCATGGAGGGCGACGTCGTCCAGCTCCAGACCATCTTCGAGTACGTACGGACCGGAACCGACCCCGACGGAACCGTGCGCGGCGAGATGCGCGCGACGGGCTTGCGTCCGAAAATGCTGGATGAAATGCGGGTAGCCGGAATCGCACTGCCGCCGGACAGTTTCGATCCCAAGAGGGTGTGATCACCATGCTGAACTGGGAGTCGGTCGAGAGCCTACTGATCAATTACGGCCCCTTCATCGCTGTCGCGGTGGCGATGTTCCTGTTCTTGGACACGGCCTTCAAGACCCTTCTGCGCAGACGACAGGACACGACGGCGATCAACACCCGGCTGCGCGTCATCGAACAGACGGGTGATCGCCAAGCGGCCCTCATCGCGCTGCGCCGTGATCGCGGACTGACGGCGGAGGGCGGTTATATTCTGCCCGTCATTGCGATCAACCGGCTGCTGCTGCAATCGGGGCGCCGCTTCAGGTTCCACTATCTCGTGCTCACGATCTTCGTCGCGTCCGTGCTCGTGGCCGTGGTGTGCCAAGTTCTGTCCGCACCCTTGCCGATCGCGCTGTTGCTGCCGCCCGCGGCGGGCTTGGGCCTGCCTCTGATGTTTCTGATCGTCAGCCGATCGAAACGCCTGCACAAACTCGAAGATCAGCTTCCCGAAGCCGTCGACGTCATGGTGCGGAGCCTGCGCGCGGGCCATCCCGTTCCCGTCGCTGTCGGCATGGTCGCGCGGGAAATGCCCGATCCCGTCGGTTCGGAATTTGGCATGGTCAGTGACGAGATGACTTATGGTCTCGATCTGTCGACCGCGATGGGCAATCTGCGGGAACGAACGGGCCAGCTCGATGTGGCGATGCTGGTCGTCGCCATATCGATCCAGGCGAAATCCGGCGGCAATCTGGCCGAGCTTCTGAGCAACCTCGCGCGCATGATTCGCGACCGGTCGCGGATGCGGCGCAAAATCCATGCCCTGTCGGCCGAGGGTCGGATCTCGGCCATCGCGCTGAGCATCGTTCCGTTGGCGCTGTTTCTCATCGTCAGTGCGACGGCGCCCACCTACTACGGGGACGTGAAGAACGACCCGATGTTCATGCCGTCGGTTTATTTCGGCATCACTCTGTGGGTGATCGGCATCGTCGCCATTCGCCGCATGGTCAATTTCAAGATTTAGTTCGGAGGCGCGCCATGCAGGAAAGCTGGCAACTGGAGCCCATCCACATCAGCGTGCTGACGACGCTCCTCGTTTTGTTGGCCGCTGGCTTGATTGCGAGAACGCGGGCGCGTGAGGAAGTCGGGCGTCGGGCCTCGTCGGCGCTGAGCCGATCGGCCCAGTCACTCGAATCGTCGTGGCAGGACCGCGCGAACCAGTTTCTCGAACGCACCGTCGCGATGTTTTCGGCCGATGAGAGGGGAAGTGACTCGGCGCTGCGCAAGCAGCTCGTTCAAGCCGGGTACTTCTCCAGGCACGCGGCCGCGTTTTTCGCCACGCTCAAGCTCGGCACGGCGATACTCCTTCCGATCGTCTTCCTGATATCGCTGCCGTTGCTCTCTCTCAATCTGCCGATCTTCATGATCGTCGGAGCGGTTATGGGATTGGCTCTGTTTTCGCTGGTCTTCATCCCGGTGGCGCTCGATTTTCGTATCCGCTCGATGCAGGAGAAATATCGCCGCGCCTTCCCGGACATGATGGATCTGCTCGTCATCTGCGTCGAGTCGGGGCAGAGCCTGCCGGCGGCGATTGCGCAGGTGAGCCGAGAACTCATGCAGATCAGTCCGCAATTGGGCTTCAATCTGCATCTCGTCAGTCTCGAATTGCGGGCCGGCAGCACATTGAGCATGTCTCTGCTCAATCTACATGGACGATTGGGGCTCGACGAGGTGAAAAGTCTCGCCGTTCTGCTCAAGCAGTCGGAAGAACTGGGAGCCAGTATCGCGGGTACGTTGCGCGTCTTCAGTGACGAGATGCGGGAAAAACGACTCGTTCGTGCGGAAACGAAAGCCAATATGTTGCCAGTCAAGATGACGATACCGCTGGGACTCTTCATTTTCCCCGTTGTCATGATGGTGATCATGGTGCCGGTCGTCATTCGCATCAAGAATACCTTTGTATAGTCCGAGAACCGCATTACCACCGCTTCGGGGGGACTTCAGACATGTCGATGATCACGAAATCGATGCGAACCGCCGCGCTGGTGTCGGCGCTTCTGCTAGCCGGTTGCGCCAGCGATTTTGACGTGGTGCCAATGACCACAGGCGCGTTGCCCGAACTGCCGCCACCATCAGACGAGCGGCCTCAAGACGAGCCGTTGGCTCGTGGCAAATTCCATTATACGAAAGGCAGCTACGGCTTGGCCGAGCGCGCCTTCCGCGAAGCCGACGAAGCCAATCCCAAGAGTGCGGAAGCATGGCTGGGTCTGGCCGCATCCTACGATCGCCTGAAGCGGTTCGATTTGGCCGACCGAGCCTACAAGGAAGTACTGAACCGCGAAGGCCGCACGGTGGCGGTGCTGAACAACCTCGCCTACCATCACATGTTGAAGGGCGAAATGACGAAAGCCTCGAGCTTGCTGCGCGAAGCTGCCCAGAAGGATCCCCACCATCTCGTGGTGGCCGGTAATATGAAGCTGCTGGAAACATGGAAAACCGGCGAGCCGCACTGAGGCCACCGCAGGCACCCTCCGCATCACGCGCGCGAGAAGCCTAGCACTGTGGGAACTGGACCGAAGATGTTTTCTTCGGTTTGGCCGGGCGACAGATGCAGCCACAGGATCAGCCCGACCACCGGCAGCACCACGGTAATGACGATGGCGTTAGTCAGTGGCGATCCCGGGTTCAACGCTCCCGGACCCCCGAGAATGGCGAAGGCACCGGTCAAGAAGACCAGCCAAAGCGCCAGGCTCGCGGCCCCGCCGATCAACCACCAGGCACTATGCCCCAGGTCATGCAGGCGCTTGCTGAAAGAGGCGAAGGAGAGCCAGAGGCAGAACAGCTTGAGGAGTTCGACTGCCGCGCCCTGCGCCGTCCAACCCGCAGCCCAAAAGCCGAAAAAGAGTCCGATCTCGATGCTGGCCACACATTGCGAGACGAGCAACATCCCCAAACGGTTGCATCTCCCCCGCGGCGACAGCGCCGCCTGCAGAACCATCATCTTGTCAGACACCGCGGAACTCCAAAACCAAACCCCAGCGAATGTCCCTCAGTAAAGTTAAGCATGGCTTAAACCGATAGGTGCCTCGCTACGCCAGCGCTTCCGCTACCGACTGGGAGGCGAGTGTTTTGACTGAAATCTCGGCAGGATCTGGTTGGCGCGGCCGAGATCGAACCTGGGCTCCCTTTCGTCCAGTAGCCGCCGAACGACTTCGCCACCAGTTCTGCCGCTGATCGACTACAAGGAAATTACTGTGATCCGCGTGGCCGATGTCGAGCAGTTCATGCGGGACGTAATGGCGAGGAAAGCGGCAAACCAGAAATCTGGTCTGCGCATCCGGGGAGCGCCGAGTTGGTATTCCCGTCCGAGGATGGCCGCACCTTCTATCAAGGTAGCAAACGGTTTTGGCCGATAGTCACCGCGTGCGCTGGGCTGCCAGGGGTGACACCGCACACGTTACGCCACACGATCGGCTCGGCTGCTGTGTCATCGGGCGAAACGCTTGCTATGACGGGCGCCCTACTCGGCCACGCCAATGCTCGGTCGACCAGCCTCTATGCCCACATGCAACAAGACCCCGCCCGCCGCGCCGCCGATCGCGTCGTCGGGCCGATTGCGACGGCGTTGGGGGCACAGAAAGAGGCGGATATCGTAGCGCTGCAACCCCGCGGGCTCGCCGGAACGCGCAAGTGACTATTCCGCAGCCCCTGGCGCGATCTCACTCAAAATCCGTTCCGCCTGCTCGATCACGGTGCGAACGGCGCCGTCCTGCAGATCGGGCGGATAGCCGTACTTTCGCAGGATGCGCTTGACGAGGGAGCGCATGCGGGCTCGTGCATTGTCGCGGTTGCGCCAATCAACCGTGACATTCGTTTTGAGCGCATTCACGAGTTCGGTGGCGATCACACGGAGCTTCTCGTCGCCCATCAATTGAATGGCGCTTTCGTTGTCGGCGAGGGCGTCATAGAACGCGATTTCCTCGGGGGTAAGGTTGAGCGCCTCGCCGCGTTCGTTGGCGGCCCGCATGTCTTGG
>JANOHP010000260.1:0-26378 GCA_031406575.1 Hyphomicrobiales bacterium | reverse complement strand
CACTGCCGCCCAGTGGGCCGAGATGGCGGGCGTCGATGTCGCCGTGGTCGGCGACAGCCATGCCATGATCGCGCCCGGGCACAAATCGACGGTACCGGCTACGATGGACATGATGGTCATGCACGCCCAGGCCATCCGCCGGGGTGCACCCAACACCTTCGTGCTCGGCTGCATGCCCTATCAGAGCTACAACACCGTCGACCGCGCGCTGACCAATGCCACACGCTTCATGCAGGAGGCGCTCAGCGACGCCGTCAAACCTCAGGGCGGCAAGAGCCAGGCGCATATCCTCAAAGCCCTCGTCGACGCCGGCATTCCCACCGCCTCCCACATCGGCCTGACGCCGCACACGATCGCCATGTTCGGCGGCTTCAAAATCCAGGGCCGCACGGCCGACGCGGCGATGAAAATTCTCGAGGATGCCCTCGCCATCGAAGACGCAGGCTGCTTCATGCTGGAATTCGAAGCCGTGCCTGCGAAAGTCGCCAAACTCATTTCCGAGCAATTGACGATCCCGACGATCGGCATCGGCGCGGGCGTCGGCACGGACGGTCAAATCCTGCTCTGCCACGACCTGCTCGGCGTTTTTACCGATTTCAAGCCGAAATTCACCAAGCGCTTCGCCAAACTGACCGAGGTCGCCGTGTCCGGCATCCAGCAGTACATCAAGGAAGTCAAAGAAGGCTCGTTCCCCGACGACGACCACTCCTACACCGTGAAAGAAGAGGAATACGAAAAGTTCGCCAAAATGGTGCAGAAGCGAAAACAGATTTGAGCTTTTGTCGGTCGGGCAACCCAAGCGAGGAATGAAACGGTGTCGGGCGCAATTGTGCTTGCAGCATAAACGGCAGGTGAACGGCTCATTCCCGGGGCGTTCATGCGCGATCCCCCATAAACGGCGCATGGTCATTGACGACATGACCGCAACCCACGCAGGAGATCACACCATGAAATTCCTCACCAGCGCCATCCTCGCCCTCACCGTCGCGTCCGGCTCGGCCTTTGCTCAGACGTCGGCTCCGGCTCCCGCGCCGACACCAGCCCCCGCCGCCAAGGCACCGGCCATGACGCTCGACGCCGCGACCGAAGCCAAGTTCAAGGCCGTCGACAAGGACAACAGCGGCACCTTGGAAGGCGCCGAAGTGACGGCTTACAAGGCCGACATGACGAAAATCGACGGCGACAAAGACGGTAAAGTCTCGCGCGCGGAGTTCGCGGCGGCCGTCAAGGGTGGCCTCATCAAGTAAGGTTCGCTCACCCCCGAGCGCTCGAGCCGCATCCCTCACGGGGTGCGGCTTTTGCCGTTTCGGCATGGGCGGATGATTTATTGCGCTTTTATTGATCCGAAGGCAAAAATAATTTCGCAAACCACGCGTCATCGCTGACGCGAGTGTTCGGACTTTCCGAAAGTTTCTATCGAGAGTATGTGGTCCTCATGAATGGCGTGCGGCTCGCCGGTGCGCGCTGCACGCATCCGAACCGCCTCGAAGGACCACGCCATGCCCAAGAAAAAGCAGCTCCACTTGGCAGCGTTCATGCGGCCTGCATCGATTCATACGGGCGCGTGGCGGTATCCGGGCGCTTGGCCCGATGCCAATTTCAATCTCGCCCACATGCGCCAGCTGATCCAACGCTTGGAGGCCGCTTGTTTCGACGCGTTCTTCATGGCCGATCACTTGGCCGTATTGAACATGCCGGTGGAGGCGCTCAAACGCAGCCACACCGTTACCTCGTTCGAGCCGTTCACACTGCTGTCCGCGCTGTCGCAAGTCACCGAGCGAATCGGCCTGATTGCCACCGGCTCGACGACATTCGACCAGCCCTTCCACATCGCGCGGCGGTTCGCCTCTCTCGATCATTTGAGTGCGGGTCGTGCGGGCTGGAACATCGTCACTACGTCGAACCCGGATGCGGCGCTGAATTTCGGCTTGGAAGAACACCTCGAGCACGGCGAGCGCTACGAGCGGGCGCGCGAATTCTACGACGTCGTGACGGGTCTGTGGGACAGCTTCGCCGACGATGCATTCGTGCGAGATGCGCCCAGTGGCATCTTCTTCAATCCGGATCGCATGCACGTTCTGGCCCACAAGGGGCGCGACTATAAAGTGCGCGGACCGCTGAACATCGCGCGTCCCGTGCAGGGGTGGCCGGTGATCGTGCAGGCGGGGGCGTCGGACGCAGGTCGCCGCCTCGCCTCGGAAACCGCCGAAGCCGTCTTCACAGCGCAAAGCGATCTGGACTCGGGGCGCGCCTATTACGCCGACGTCAAAGCGCGCATGGCAAAGATCGGCCGCAATCCCGCGCACATGAAAATCCTGCCCGCGTGCTTCGTCGTCGTCGGCGACAGCCTCGCGGAAGCTCGCGAAAAACGCGCCCGCCTCGACAGTCTCGTCGATTACGCCAACGCCATCGCCTCGCTGTCGATCGCACTTGGCCACGACGCCTCCAAGCTCGATCCCGACTCGCCCCTGCCCGATATCCCCGAATCCAACCAGAGCAAATCGGGCCGTGAACGCGCCATCCGCCTTGCCCGGCGCGATGGGCTCACCGTGCGCCAACTCGCACAGAGGCTGGGCGGTTATGCGGGGCTCGCGATGGTCGGCACGCCGCAGACGATCGCCGACGAGATGGAAGCGTGGCTGACGGCGGACGCCAGCGACGGCTTCACCATCATGTTCCCGTATCTACCCGGTGGCCTCGAGGACTTTTGCGACCGCGTCGTGCCGGAGCTGCAACGTCGCGGTCTCTTCCGCACCGCATACTCGGGTGCGACACTTCGGGATCACCTCGGCCTGCCCCGCCCGGAAAATCAGTTTTTTGCCCGCTGAGGCGGTTGACGCGCCTCAGGTCACTTACTCGAACGCGCGACCGAACCGGTTCGATCGCGGGAAGCCTTTGGGCACCATGCGGCCGGCCTGCGCGCGCTCGCCGATCCACTCGCGCAGATCGCCCCAGGCCAGCGTGAAGGTGCGGCCGGCGGGATCGCTCCAGGTGAGCCCATCGGCTTTGGCGAAGACGCGTGCGTCGGCCAGACCGCCGTCCTTGAAACGTTGCAGGAACACGCCCTTGCCGCGCGTCATTTCGTTCACCTCGTCGAGGCGAAACACCAGCATTTTGCGGTTGTCGCCGAGCGTCGCCACGTGGTCGCCGTCGACGGGAACGCACACCCGCGCTTCGACCGGACTCTCGACGTTGATCACCTGCTTGCCCTTGCGCGTCGAGGCGATCACTTCGTCCTCGGGCACCACGAAACCATGTCCCGACGTGGCGCCCAGCAGAAGTTTGCGCCCCGGCTCGTGCACGAACATGTTGACGATATCGGCGGACTCTTCCAGTTCCACCATCAAGCGCACCGGCTCGCCTTGCCCTCGACCTCCCGGCAGTTGGTTGGCTTCCAGCGTGAAGAATTTGCCGTTGGTGGCAAACAGCAGGATCTTGTCGGTGGTCGAGGCCCGCACCGCGCGCTTGAGGCTGTCGCCCTGCTTGAAATCGAGCTTCGACAGATCTTCGGGATGACCTTTCAGCGCGCGAATCCAGCCCTTCTCCGACAGGATCACTGTCACCGGCTCTTTGTCGATCATCGCCTGCTCGAGATCGATCTCGATCGTGGGCGCGTCCGCGAAATCAGTGCGGCGCTTGCCGACGGCGGTCTTCTTCGACCAAGTCTCACGCACTTCGCGGATCTGGCCCGCAATGTGGTCCCACTGCTCCTCGTCGGATTTGAGCAACTGGCGCAGCTTGCGCTGCTCGCCCGAAAGCTTGGCATGCTCGGCGCGAATGTGCTGTTCCTCGAGGCGCGACAACGCCCGCAAGCGCAAGTTGAGGATCGCTTCGGCCTGCACGTCCGACAACCGGAAGGCCGCCATCAGTTTGGCCTTGGGCTCTTCCTCGAAGCGAACGATGCGGATGACTTCGTCGAGGTTGAGGAAGGCGATCAGGTAGCCGTCGAGCACTTCGAGGCGATGCTCGATCTTGTCGAGACGATGCTGCGTGCGCCGGATCAGGACCTCTTGGCGGTGCTCGAGCCAGTGCTTGAGGACTTCGCGCAGCGACAGCACGGCTGGGATTTGGCCCGCCGTCAGGACGTTCAAGTTGAGGCTGATGCGACATTCGAGTTCGGTGAGCTTGAACAGGCTCTCCATCAGCACCAGCGGATCGACCGTGCGGCTGCGCGGCTCCAGCACGATGCGCACTTTTTCCGAGGACTCGTCGCGCATGTCGGCCAGCAGCGGCAGCTTCTTGTCTTGGATCAGTTCGGCGATCTTCTCGACGAGCCGTGTCTTCTGCACCTGATAGGGGATTTCCGTCACGACGATTTGATAGCCCCCACGGCCCGTATCTTCCTTCTCCCATCGCGCGCGCAGCCGGAAGCCGCCGCGTCCCGTGCGGTAGGACTCCAGCATCGACTCAGCGGGTTCGACCAGAATGCCGCCGGTGGGGAAATCGGGGCCGGGGATGAACTCGACCAGCTTTTCGATCGTCGCGTTGGGGTGCTTCACCAGATGCAGCAGCGCCCCGCACACTTCGTCCAGATTGTGCGGCGGAATGTTCGTCGCCATGCCGACGGCGATGCCCGTGGCGCCATTGCAGATCAGGTTGGGGAACGCCGCCGGCAACACGGTGGGCTCGTCGCGCGATTCGTCGTAGTTGCGGCGGAAGTCGACGGCGTTTTCGTCGATGCCCTCGAGCAGCGCTTCGGCGATGTCGGTCAATCGGGCTTCCGTGTAGCGCTCGGCGGCGGGGTTATCGCCGTCGATGTTGCCGAAATTGCCCTGGCCATCGATCAGCGGATAGCGGACCGCGAAATCCTGGGCCAAACGCGCCAGCGCGTCGTAGATTGCCTGATTACCATGGGGGTGATAGTCGCCCATCGTGTCGCCGACGATCTTGGCGCACTTGCGAAAGGCGCTGTCGGGCGTCAGGCCGAGTTGGCGCATGGCGTAAATGATGCGCCGATGCACGGGCTTGAGGCCGTCGCGCACGTCGGGAAGCGCCCGATCCATGATCGTTTTCAAGGCGTAAGCGAGATAGCGCTCCTCGAGCGCCGTCTGCAAGGGGACGGATTCGATCGGCCCGGCGCCGGGGAGATTCGGTTTCATGCTCATGGCGGACCGTTAGCGCAACCCGACGCCGCGCTCAATCCGCCGATGCGTCGCGGTCTGCCGAGTGCTCAGTCGCGGTGTGACCCAGCGGCCTCGCCTCAGCGCTCCAGCGTCGCCCCTGCCGTCGGCCGATCCGCTCGCACTCAGTCGCTGCTTCGAGCGGCAGCCGTATCGCGGGCCAAATCCGTGAGGCGGGCGGCGGCAACGGCCAGCCGTGAGACCGACATCTCGCCCTCGGCCACGGCCGCCAAGTCCCGCTCGGCGCGCTCGACGCGGACCCTGTTCGCCACGAGGTAGGCATCCAGACCCGACAGTGCTCCACTCCCCGACGAGAGAACGACACGAGTGATCCGGGCGCGTGCGTCGGCGATGGCGGCTTCGGCTCCAGCAATCGCCAATCGATCATAATCGTCTTGGACATGCAGCGCGCGCGCGGCGGTGACCAATCGGTCGATGGCGAAGCGTTCGCCCAGCCCCAGCCACACCGCAGCGGCGACAGAAACCAGGCGCTTTGCATCGCGCGCCGCTTCGGCAATGGCGGGCGCATCGACGATCAGCTCGAGCCGAGCGATCTGCACGGCCAGCTCTGCGGGCACGTTCGCGCCGGTCAGTCGCGTTTCGATGTCGGCCATTCTCCGGCGTGCGCCCTCGGGTGCCACCGTCGGCAGCGCCGTGATCAGTTCTCCCAGGGCGCCTTTGTGATGGCTGATCACGCCGGTCAAATCTCGCGCCGTCGCGCCGCTGCGCAAGAAATAGGCGACCGCGCTGCGCAGCACGCTCTGCACGCGCGCATAGATATCGAGTTGAACCTCGCCCGTCACGACTCCATCCAGCGCATCGATGCGCGCCCACAGCTCGGACAGACCGAAAACCGAGCGCGCGGCGATGAACGCATAGGCCGTTTCGGTGATGGGCCGCGCGGCCTCTTCCGCGAGCAGCAGTGGAATGGCTGGTCCCAACCGGTTGATCAGTCCGTTCGTCAGTGTCGTTGCGATGATCTCGCGACCCAGGCGATGTGCTTCGATCTCCGCTCGATACGCCGTTTGCAGGGCCGGCGAAAAATAGTCGACCAGCATAAAGCGCATGTAGGGATCGTCGGGCACCGCGCTCGCCAGCAGGTCGTGCAACAGCGCGATCTTGGCGTAGCTCGACAGCACCGCGAGTTCGGGCCGCACGTAGCCTCGCCCAGTGCGTTGGCGTTCGGCCATCTCCGCATCGGTGGGCAGAAATTCCAGGCGCGGGTCGAGCATGCCGCGCGTCCGCAGCGCGCGGATCAAACTCTTGTTGGCGCCGATATCGGCCAGCGCCGTGCGTTCGGCCAAGGAAAGCGCCAGGGATTGCTGGATATTGTTACGCAGCACGGCGCGCGCCACGTCGTCTGACATCGTCGCGAGAAGAGTATTTCGGTCTGCCAACGCCAGCTTGCCGTTCTGCATGGCCGGCCGCAGCGCGATCTTGATGTTGACCTCTTGATCGGAGGTGTTCACGCCCGCCGAATTGTCGATGAAGTCCGTGTTGAGACGCACGCCCCGCAGGGCGCATTCGACGCGCGCGCGCTGCGTCATGCCCAGGTTGGCGCCTTCGCCGATGACCTTCGCGCGCACCTCTGCCGAGGTGATCCGAATGGCGTCATTGCTGCGATCGCCGACGGCCGCGTCGTTCTCGGCGGCGGCGCGGATGAACGTGCCGATGCCACCGAAATACAACAGATCCGACTCGCAGGCGAGAATGGCACGCGCCAATTCCGCGGGCGTCACGGTCTTGGCCTCGATACCCAACAGGGCGCGCGCTTCGTCGGAAAGCTCGATGGATTTGAGGCTGCGCGACCAGACGTCACCACCTTTCGACAGTTTCGCCCGGTCGAAATCCGCCCAGCTCGAGCGAGGCAGATCAAACAGTCGTTTGCGCTCGATCCACGTCGCTTCCGGATCGGGATTGGGGTCGATGAAAATGTCGCGGTGATCGAACGCGGCGACGAGGCGCAAATGGCGGGAGCGCAGCACGCCGTTGCCGAACACGTCGCCCGACATATCGCCGACGCCGACGACGCGGATCGGTTGGGTTTGGATGTCGATGTCGATTTCGCGGAAGTGGCGCTTCACGCACTCCCACGCGCCGCGCGAGGTGATCGCCAAGCGCTTGTGGTCGTAGCCTGCCGATCCTCCCGACGCGAAGGCATCACCCAGCCAGAAATCGTGCGCCAGCGAAATGCCGTTGGCCGTGTCGGAGAATGTCGCGGTGCCCTTGTCGGCTGCGACGACGAGATAGGGATCGTCGCCATCGTGACGCACGACGCGCGGCGGCGGCACGATTGCCCCATCGCGAAGGTTGTCGGTGATGGACAACATGGCCTCGACGAAGATGGTGTAGGCGGTAATGCCCTCTTTCTGGATTTCGTCGCGCGTCCCGGCACGAGAGAGATGTTTTGGAATGAAGCCGCCTTTGGCTCCGGCCGGCACGATGACGGCATTCTTGACCTGTTGCGCTTTGGCGAGACCCAGTACTTCGGTGCGGAAATCCTGCGCCCGGTCGGACCAGCGTATGCCGCCGCGCGCGATCGGCGCGAAACGCAGGTGCACACCTTCGACGCGCGGGCTCCACACCCAAATTTCGCGAAACGTGCGCGGTTGGGGCGCCATCTCCAGTTTGCGCCCGTCGAATTTGAAGGCGATTGTCGGGGGCGCCAGACCAGCAGCGTCGCGCATGAAGACGTTGGTGCGCACCGTAGCCCCGACGAGAGTGAGGAGCTGCCGCAGTATGCGATCCTCGTCGAGGCTCAGCACGCCGGTGAGCGCGTCCTCGATGCGCGCGGTGATCTCGCCGGCCATGGTCTCGCCGGCTGCCGGACCGAGAGCGGGATCGAAGCGGGCGTTGAACAGCGCGATGAGTTCGCGCGCAAGAGCGGCGTGTTTCACGACGGTATCGGCGAGGTAGCGCAATCCGAAGGTGGTGCCGAGTTGCCGCAAGAACGCGGCATACGCCCTGATGATCGCCGCCTGTCGCCAGTCGATCCCGGCGGCGACGATCAGTCGATTGAATCCATCGCTCTCGGTTTGTCCATTTTTGACGGCGAGGTAGCCATCCTCGAGCCGAATTCCGTGTGCTTCGATGTCGAGTGGGTGGCCATCTATCGTCTCGAGGATCATGTCGTGCAGCACGACCTCGCGCGGTTCGTCGACCATCTCGAGCCGCAGCCGATAAGTGCGTTCGTCGATGACGCTGAAGCCGAGGTTTTCCAGAACCGGCACACGTTCCGACAGGCGGATCGGGTCGTCGATCCGGTAGATGGCGACGCGCACGGTGCCCGTTGGCTCCGAAGGGTCGGCATAAAAATCGACGCTGACGGGACGGTCGGGACCGAGGCGTTCGAGGCGGGCGATGTCCTCCAGCGCGCGATCGGGTGAAAATGTCTCCGTGTAGGCGGCGGGAAAGGCACGGCCATATCGATCCAGCAGCGCCCCACCCGAGGCGCGCGTGCCGAGACGCGCGGCGAGCGTGTCTTCCCATGTGCGCGTGATCGCGGCGATGTCGCGCTCGAGAGCTGTGGTATCGATCCGCGGCGTCGGCCCGGAGCGGCGGCCGATGATGAAGTGCACGCGCACCAGCGGCCCGTCCGTGAAATGCGGATTGAAGGCACTGATATAACCTGCGCAGGACGACGCGAGTGATATCTGAATGCGTTCACGCACGGTAGTCGAGAACCGATCGCGCGGCACGAACACCAGCAGGGAGACGAAACGGTCGAAAGGATCGGGTCGCGCGAACACGCGCACGCGCGGGCGCAGATCGAGATCGAGGATGCCCGCCGCCCAGTCGGCGAGGTCGGGCACCATGATCTGGAACAGCTCGTCGCGCGGAAACGTCTCCAAGACGTTGAGCAGCGCCTTGCCGTCGTGGCTTTCAGGCGGCGCACCCGACAGCGCGACGACGCGGTCGACCTTGTGGCGCAGGATGGGAATGGCGCGCGGCGATTGAGTGTAGGCCGACGATGTGAGTAGACCGACGATGCGCAGTTCGCCGGAGGGCCGGCCATCGGCGCCATAGAGTTTGACGCCGACGTAATCCATGTGCACGCGGCGGTGCACGGGACTGATGACATTCGACTTGGTGATGATGAGCGGTTGCGACTCCTCGAAGAAGCGACGCACTTCGGGCGTCATGGCGACGAGTTCGCTGCCGCGCCGCAACACCTGCATGGCGGGATCGCGCAACATGCCCAGGCCCGCGACGGCGACGAGTTCACCCGTCTCCGATGGCCCCTCGAGGCGATAGTCGCGCACGCCCAGAAACGTGAATTGGCCGTCGCGCAACCACTCGAGGAAGGCGATCGACTCCGCCAGCAGGTCGCGCGGCACATTTTTCGGAGCAGCCGACAATTCCGTGATGGCGCGTTGTACACGATCGAGCATGGCGCGCCAGTCGGCCACGGCGATGCGAACCTGCTCGAGGGTTTTTGCAAGCGCCTTGGTGAGTGTATTGCGCAGGCGGTCATCAGGCGCATCGACATAGAGCGCGATGAAACTCTCCTGGTGGCCGTCGTTCCATGCCTCATCGCCAGGTGCTGTGACGGCTTGCAGGGTGCCGTCGGGCCGGCGTGCGGTCTTGAAAATCGGATGCAGCACCAGTCGAACGAACAGCCCGTGTGCGCGCACTTCGCCCAGCACGCTGGCGAGCAGAAACGGCGTGTCGTCGTTGAGAATTTGCAGCACCGCGGTCGTGCTGCCGTCTGCCGCGAGGCGCAGGTTGGTCTGGCGCCAGGAGATGTGGTGTTTGCCGGGTGGCTTGACCGTGAGTGCTTTGAACGCGGCAAGGGCCTCGCGAGCGACCGCGTTTGTGTCGAGGCTGTCGAGCGTCTGCCGCCCCGCCGAGGTGACGACGGCGCGAGCGAATACCTCATGACCCGTGGCTGGCGGAGCGCTGCTGGCGGAGCCTCGCGGATCGGTGTCAGTCACATCGGCCATTGGCGTTCTCCCGTCGACGACGCCTCCGGGTTGGGCGACGTCAGGTGCCGACGATTTTCGTCACCACCTGCGAGTTGACGTCTCCCGGGCTCCATCCGGGCAAAATCCCCGAAAAGAGACCCGCCGGACCGCCCGCCCGCACCACATTGAAGCCCCCTTTGCGGAACTTCTTGATCATCTTGCCTTTGGCGCTCGCGGAAACACCCGGCGTCATGCCGTCGACGCCGGTCGCAATGCGCTCGGCATCGACGGTGGTGAGCCGATCGATCTCGTCTTTGAACTTCGCTTTCGACCATCCGGCCTCGCGGAAGACGCGCTGGTGATCGGGCGCCATCACCAAGAACGCATCGGGCCCCGGAAACGACTTGGGGTGATACATGGCATTGAGACCTGCTGCGAAACTTGCCACCAGAGACTCTGGTGTGCGCGAGACTTGGTCGACGATGCCCTGCACGCCATAGCCCGCATAGAGCGTGACCGCCGACGTGCCGGCCGGCACGCCGCGTTCGACCGATAGCGGCTCCCAGCACGATCCTTCCTCGTCTTCCGCAAAGCAAAAGCCGACCTTGCCTGGATTGCCCAGCGTTGCGCGATCGATACCGCCGGGCTTGCCACCGCCGACGTTGCGGATCGTGAGCTGCAAGGCCCGGCCGATGGTCGAGTTGGCGCGGTTGCCCTGACCCAACGCGTTGATGCCAGCGTTCATGCCGAGCGCTTTGCGCACCGGCCCATTGACGATGATGATCGGGCCGATGAACATGGTGGTCGCGATAACGCCATGCAGGCAGAAATCATCCTCGAGCACCGCTTCGACGGCCGCCAATAGCACGGGCATATACTCGGGCTTGCACCCTGCCATGACCGCGTTGATGGCAACCTTCTCGACGGTGCACGCCTTGTAATCGGGCGGCATCATGCCGAGCACTTCGTGGGGATCGCGCGTCGTGCCTTGCAACATTCGATAAACGCGCACCGGCGTCGGCGGCACGACCGGCAGGCCATCCGACCAGTCGCGCTCGAAGGCCGCCTCGTGCTCGTCTTCGTAGCTGCCGATCTCGACGGGGCGGGCTTTGAAAGCGAAGTTGCCGAATTTCAGCGCCAGCTCGTCGGCGATATTGGGGTCGGTCGTCAGGGAGCCGCAGCCGGGGCGTTGAACCGGAAGTTCCGCTCCCAAGCCTTTCACCTTGGTGATCGCCTCCCACTCCGCGCGATGCCAGCCGATGGCACGGTCGACCTCCTGGCCGCGTTCGAGCCGCAGCACAGTGGGCACCGTCTCGATCTTGTAGTCCCAGGACAGTTTCAGCTCGCGGTCATCGATCACGGGGCCCGCGCCGCCCGGAAACACAGGGTCGTCTTGCGAGATGATCGTGATCTGCCCCGCAGCGGCCAGTTGCCGCAGGACCGGCTCGACCATGACGCAGGTCGGGCAATCGCGTTTGACGATTACGGCGAGGCCGTCCGGCAGCTGCTGCATGGGTTGGCTCCGAGTTTTTGATGCGATGGCGAAGCTTAATGACGGCAGCGGGGTGCGGCAACCTCGGTCGTCGTCAAGTGCGTGCCTGGTGCGCTGGTAAGAAATAGAAAGGCTTGGTGCGGCATCGAAGTCCGCGCTGTTCGCACCTGCGAAGCTCACTCACTGGCGGCAACTGCGAAAGCGCCAAGCAGCGGTTATGTTGCCGATACGATATCGGTCGCCGCGAAGTCGTCGCCCTTGTACAGCAGGGGCAAATTCCGGCTCTTGGCGAGGGCGTAAGAGGCGCAATCACCCATGTTCGGCTTGGCGCCGGTGCCGAGAGCCTTGCTATACTTCTCGAAGCCAGCGAAGGCGTGCGCCAATTGCTCGGCATCGAACGGAACGATCTCCGGCTGGATCTGATCGAGCAATTCATCGAGGTCGAGCAGAGCGGCTGCACTGAATCGTGCGCGCAGAACAATTCGTGTCTCGAATAGGCTGAGCGCAGAAATGCAGCACGCCGTGCTTGCGGCCAATACCTGCGAAAACACGGCCTCCTCTGGCTCGGCATTCAGAACCGCCAGGAGCGCCGACGTATCGATCACGATCACTGTGGCGCTCCAAAGTCGTCATACCCAATGATCTCGTCCGCTGTTCGCGGGTCGCTCAGCGGACGTGTGGAACAGCGCGCAGCGATGGCCCGGATCCGCTGCAAGTCGGGTTTGCGGGACGTCGGACTGCCATGCGCAGCAACGCGGCTCAGCAGTTCCCGCGCAAGAGCATCCTGTTGCGCGGCGGGAAGTGTCTGGGCGGCCTTGAAAGCTTTGTCGAGTAGCTCGGTCATGCCCGTCAGGATAACCATCGATCATCCGCCAATCAACTGTGAGCGACACTGTGAGCGGTACCTTCCTTGTGCGGCTCCCGCTCGACGAAGCGTCGTCGCACCCTGCGGCGTCCTGGCCAGTCAACGAGGCCTCTGACGGCTCGAATTGGTCTTGACGAAGCCGCCCTCCAGTGCAAATAGAATGAACGTTCGTTTTGTATGATGTGAATACAGCTCCCCATTCTGAGGCTTCCCCGTGCCGAAACTGAAACCCGACACTCAGATCGCCCGTCGCACCAATATTCTGGACGCGGCGGAGCAGTGCTTTGCACGGGCGGGCTTCCACCGCACCACCATGCAGGACATCTGCAAAGCGGCCGAGGTCAGCCCGGGCGCGCTTTACCTGTACTTCGACAGCAAGGAAGCACTGATCGCCGGGTTGGCCGAGCGCGACCGGGCGGAGTTCGCCGAACGCATCCAGTTCTTGGCCTCCGCGCCCGATTTCATGGCCGCGCTGGAAGCCATCGGGGAACGCTACTTCGCCGAGGAACCCGCCCATAAGCGCTTGATGTGTGTGGAGATTGGGGTCGAAGCCACCCGCAACCCGCGCGTCGGAGAAATTCACCGTTCGGTCGACACATTCGTGCGCGAGAGCTTCCATGCCCTTTTCCAACGCCTCGTCGACGAGGGGCGCATCGATCCCGTCCTCGATGTCACGGCTTTGACGCAAGTCTTCCTCACACTGGGCGATGGCCTGTTCTGGCGGCGCGCCGTCGATCCGAGTTTCGACCCGAAAATCGTGCTTCCCGCCGTTACCCAGACTTTGGCCGGACTCTTGCGTCCTGTCCGCAGCGGGGGCTCGGAAGTGGCGCCTACCGGGCAGGTGCATCAGCAATCAATCGACCAACCCAGCGAGATTTCGTCATGCGTGTAAAACTCATTGCGCTGGTCGTCGTCAGCGTCGCGCTCGCAGGCGCGGGTTGGGCCTATCGCGATCAGGTGACGGTTGCCCTGGGAAAACGAACCGCGCAGGCGCCTGTTGCGCCGCCCAAAGTTCAGGGCATCAGCGTCTCGGTCACACGGGCGACGACAGACGACATGGTCGACTCGGCCGTGGTCAACGGCACGCTGGTCGCGCGCGAGGAAATTCTGGTCGGCCCTGAAATCGAGGGCCTGCGGGTGACCGAGGTGCTGGCCGACGAGGGCGATCGGGTCAAGAAGGGCCAAGTCTTGGCCCGGCTGGTGTCAACGACCTTGGAAGCCCAGGTCGCCCAGAACGATGCCGGCTTGGCGCGGGCGACGGCGGCCATCGAGCAGGCGCGCAGCAACATCAAGTCGGCGGAGGCGCGCCAAGTCGAAGCCAAGAATGCCTACGAACGCGGCCAACCTTTGTCCAAATCCGGATATCTCTCCGAGAGCGTACTCGACCAGCGCCAAGCCGCCGCCAGCACCGCGGAAGCGGCCGCCGCTGCGTCGCGCGATGCCCTGAAGGTGGCGGAAGCCGAGAAAGCGCAGATTGCGGCGCAGCGCCGGGAGCTGGATTGGCGCCGCAGCCGCACCGAAGTGATGGCGCCTGCCGACGGCATCGTCAGTCGCCGACTGGCGCGCGTCGGCGGCTTCGCGTCGGGCGTGCAAGATGCCATGTTCCGCATTATCGCCAATGGCGAAGTCGAGCTCGATGCGGAAGTGCCAGAGACCTATCTTGCGAAAATCCGGCCGGGCCAACGCGCCGAAGTCACGGTTGCCGGCCAAGATGGTGCGGTGGTGGGTAAGGTGCGCCTCGTGTCTCAGGAAATCGATCGCACGACCCGGCTCGGACGCGTGCGAATATCTTTGGGTGATGATCCCACGTTGCGCATCGGTGCGTTTGGCCGGGGTCGCATCGAAACGGCGAAATCACGCGGCGTGACGCTGCCGGTGTCGGCAGTCTTGCATGGTGCGGACGGAGCCGTTGTCCAGGCGGTGAAAGACAATCGTGTCGTCACAATGCGCGTGGAGACCGGCATTTCGTCAGGCGGTCGCGTCGAGATCACCAAGGGCATCGCGGAGGGTGACACCGTGGTCGCCAAATCCGGCACGTTCCTGCGGGACGGAGACTTGATCCGCCCCATCGTCGAAACCGCCAGCGGCCAGACCGGAGTGAAGTGAGATGCGGTTGAACGTTTCGGCCTGGGCGATCCGGCAGCCGCTGCCGTCGGTGTTGCTGTTCGTGGTGCTGTGCTTGATGGGCACGTTCTCGTTCATGAGCCTGCCGATTACCAAGTTTCCCAATATCGACGTTCCCGTCATCTCCGTGACGATCACGCAGAACGGCGCAGCGCCCGCCGAACTCGAAACGCAGGTGACGAAACGCGTCGAAGATTCGGTCGCGGGCATTGCAGGCGTCAAGAACGTGCTTTCGACCGTCAACGACGGCAACTCCGTGACGGCGATCGAATTCCGCCTCGAAGTCAACACCGACCGTGCCCTCAACGACGTGAAGGACGCCGTCGCCAAAATTCGCGCCGAGTTGCCGCGCAATATCGACGAACCTGTCATTCAACGGTTGGAAGTCGAAAGCCAGCCGATCGTCACCTATGCGGTTTCTGCACCGGCGCGCACGCTGGAAGAGCTGTCGTGGCATGTCGATGACGTCTTGAAGCGCGAATTGCAGGGCGCAAAAGGCGTCGGCCGTGTCAGCCGCATCGGCGGCGTCAACCGCGAAATCAAGATCACCATCGATCCCGATCGACTAGCGTCGTTGGGGATCACGGCGGGCGAGGTCAACCGCCAGCTGCGCGCGACGAGCGTCGATCTGGCGGGTGGCCGCAGCGAGGTCGGCGGCATCGAGCAGTCGATCCGCACCTTGGCCAGTTCGCGCACGCTTCAGGAATTGGCGGACACGCGCATCGTCATCGGCGGCAAGCGTGAAGTCAGGCTCGGTGACCTCGGCACGATCACGGATACCTTCGAGGAGCCACGCTCGTTCGCGCGCCTCGACGGCGATACGCCGGTCGTGGCGGCAAGCATTTATCGCTCGAAAGGCGCCAGCGAATACGACGTCAAGAATATCGCCGAAAAACGGATGGCGAACCTGGCGCAGCGTTATCCCGACTTCACATACACGATCATCGACGACGCAGCGGCCTACACGTACGGCAACTATACGGCCGCCATGTCGACGCTGATCGAAGGCGCGCTGCTGGCTGTCGTGGTCGTGCTCATCTTCTTGCGCGACTGGCGCGCGACGCTCATCACGGCCATCACCCTCCCGCTCGCCATTATCCCGACATTCTGGGCGATCAGTGCGCTCGGATTCTCGCTGAATCTCGTCAGCATGCTCGCCATTACCCTGGCGACGGGTATCCTCGTCGACGACGCCATCGTCGAGATCGAAAACATCGTGCGCCACATGCGCATGGGGAAGTCGCCCTATCGCGCCGCGCTCGAGGCGGCCGACGAAATCGGTCTCGCCGTCGTTGCCATCACGTTCACGATCGTGGCCGTCTTCGCACCCGTCAGCTTCATGAGCGGCATTGCGGGCCAGTATTTCAAGCAATTCGGCTTGACCGTCGCTGTCGCGGTCCTGTTCTCGCTGCTGGTGGCACGCCTCATCACCCCGCTTCTGGCGGCCTACTTCCTGCGTCCCCACGCGCACGTCACCCCGCGCGACGGCGTGCTCATGCGCGGCTACACGAGCCTGCTGGGCGCCACGATCCGCCATCCGTGGATCACGCTGACGTCGGGCGTCGTCATCTTCGCCGTATCGATCTGGAGTGTGGGTCTGCTTCCGACCGGCTTCATTCCGCCCGAAGACAGCGCGCGTGTCGTCATGGCACTCGAGCTGCCGCCGGGATCGCGCGTCGAGGACGTGCGGCGCAAAACCGATGACGTGGCGCGCAGCGTGCGTGAGGTTCCGGAAGTGACGAAAGTCTACGTCGTCGGCGGCTCGACACCGACGGGCACGATGGAGACGCGGCGTGCCTCACTCTACGTCAAGCTCGTCCACAAGACGCAGCGCGAGCGCACCCAGAAGGATATCGAGCGCGAGGTCGCCCGTCGTCTCGCCGACATTCCCGATCTGCGCGCCTGGTACGTGAACGATCGTGGCGAACGCGAACTCGCGCTCACGCTGGTGAGCCAGGATCCCAAAGCGCTCGACGCCGTCGTCGCCAAAGTCGAATCACAAATGCGCCAGCAGCCGGCGTTCTTGAACGTCGCCGCGGTGGCTGGCATCGAGCGGCCGGAAATTCGCATCGAGCCGCGCTTCGACGAGGCGGCGCGCCTGGGTGTCACGACAGAGCAGATTTCCGAGGCGATCCGCATCGCGACGATCGGCGACGTGGGACCAGCGCTCGCACGCTTCTCTCTCGTCGACCGGCAAATTCCGATCCGCGTTCTCTTCGACGAGCGGGCACGGGGCCAGTTGCCGCGGATCGAGACGATGACGGTGATGGGCTCCAACGGCATTGCGGTGCCGCTGACGGCGGTGGCCAACATCGAATTCGGCCAAGGCGCCTCGTCCATCGAACGTTTCAATCGCGAGCGGCGTGTCGTCATCGGAACGGACCTGCTCGGCATCACGACGGGGCAGGGGGCCGAGATCATCGAGAAGCTTCCCGCCATCAAATCGATGCCCGCGAGCGTGCGCCTGATGAAGACGGGCGATGCTGAAATTCAAGAAGAAGTGTTCTCGGGTTTCGCGCGCGCCATGGGGCTCGGCATCGTTCTGGTGTTCGGCGTGCTGGTGCTGCTGTTTGGCAGCGTGTTTTTGCCGGTGACCATTCTGCTGTCGCTGCCACTGTCGATCGGCGGCGTCATCATGGCGCTACTCATCACGAACAATCCGATCTCCATGCCGGTCGTCATCGGCATTCTCATGCTGATGGGTATCGTGACGAAGAACGCGATCATGCTCGTCGATTTCGCCGTCGAGGAAGTGGCGCGTGGCGTACCCAAGATCGATGCCATCATCGATGCGGGACGCAAGCGCGCACGGCCGATCGTGATGACGACGATCGCCATGGTCGCGGGGATGTTGCCGTCGGCGTATGGGGTCGGCGATGGCGGCGAATTCCGCGCGCCGATGGCAATCGGTGTCATCGGCGGGTTGATCGTCTCGACCGTGTTGTCGCTCGTTTTCGTGCCGTCGTTCTACGTCATCATGGACGACTTCTCGTGCTTCATGGCGCGGAATTTGGGCCGCTTTGTCGGGCCCACCGATGAACCGGGCGAAGACATCGCAGCACCGCCGTCGCAGCCCTTGCCAGAGCCGCGTTCGATCGGGGACTGGCGCATGCCTCCGATCGAACCGACAGCTCTGCCGCAGACGGCACCCGTGCGCCGCCCGGTGGCTGCGGAATAGGACTTCTTCGCGAGGCTCAATACCACACGCCCGGAAAACGCCAGCGGGGCGTCATGGCAGCGGGCCCCAGGCCCGCCATCGTAATCATCGGCTCTTCTACAATGGCAAGCCGGTGCGGCAGCGTCAGCGCACCCATGTCGAGAAGCCGCTTGATGCGATCCGTCGTGTCGGGGTGTGTGCGCAAGACCGACGGTTGTGGAATGCGCCGCGCCGGCGGCAACAGCAGGTCTTCCCAGAAATGCCCTTGGGTGCGCTCCACGGTATCGAGCGCCGACGCGAGCCCCATGGGATCGCCCGTGATGCTGGCGGCCTCGCGGTCGGCGTCGAATTCCCGGGTCCGTGACAACGCGAGCTGCAAAATGCTCGCAACCGACGGCGCCAGATAGAGCAGCGCAATGGCTGTCCAGGAAAACATCGGCTGGCCCATCATCAGAGCGGGCACATTGAAGAGCGCGAGAGCGACGCCCAGGTAGGCCAAAACCTGCGTGAACCGCGTCATGGCATCGGCCAGACCCATGACGAGCAGATCGTTGTTGCGCACATGGCTCATCTCATGAGCCAGCACGCCCGCCAGTTCGCGCAACGACAGTTTTCGCAGCAGGCCCTCTGTCACCGCGATCGCGGCGCGCTCTGCCGTTCCGGTGGCAAAGGCATTCAGGGTGGCGCTGGGAATGACGTAGAGGCGAGGATGAGCCGGCAGTTCGGCGCGATCGGCGAGCACCTCCACCAAGCGTGTGAGTTGCGACCCACGGCGGGTATCGACCCGCTCGGCCCGGTAAAGCCGCATGACGGCCTCGGGCGTCACCCGCGGCGATAGACCGACCACAACGCCGATTGCGGCTACAGCCACGACGACGCCGAGCCACGACCAGATCAGCACGGACGACA
Organism: Hyphomicrobiales bacterium; assembly: GCA_031406575.1. Taxonomy (GTDB): domain Bacteria; phylum Pseudomonadota; class Alphaproteobacteria; order Rhizobiales; family Hyphomicrobiaceae. The sequence continues at coordinate 7,807 of JANOHP010000260.1, read as the reverse complement.
ACATCGTCAGCGCGCCGATGGCGGTGACCAGCAGCACGCAGTGAACGGTATTGCGTCGGCGATGTTCGGCAAGCCGCTCGGGCTCGAGAAAAGGGCTCATGACCTCGACCGGACGGAGTTGAGCGGGATGCGCCACGTCGTGGGACAACTGTAGCGCGAGGAGCGGTGCCGGGTCACGGGCCCTGTGCCGATTTGCCCGAGCCCGAATGTGCGCTCCTATAGGTTTGCTTCGGCTTCCAGGCTCGGCGGCATATCGATCGTGATCGTCGCGTCCGCGTCGTCTTCGATCGCCAGTTCGCGGCCATGCAGGGCCCGTTCCACCAGCGCGTCCAACAACACCGTCGCCGTCGGGTCCGCACCGGCGGGATCTCTGAGGAGGCGAAAGGTCGTGGCGACGAAATGGCCTCGGCCGTATCCGCGCTCCACCGCCAAGGCGACCGGCTTGTGAATCCACCCGACGACGAGGCCCGCATGCACGCGACCATGAAAGTCGTGCAAGTTCACCCCTGAGACGACATGGTCGGGAATAACGCGATCGAACGCCATGTCGAGCAGTGGTGCGCCGGGGAGCGCCGCGAAGGGCCCCGCGCGCATCAGCCACGCGAACGACGATGCCCAGTCGCCTTGCCAGGGTGTGCCGTTGCGCGCTTCGATTTTGACATTCTGCCAGTGGGGAAACAGCGGATACAGCGGCATCGGCGCATCCGCAATCAACAGCAGTCGTCCGCCATCGCGCACGTGGCTCGCGAGGTCGGGATTGTTCTCGCGGACGACAACCAGGCTCGCACGCGAGATATCGCGTGCGATCGTGTAGCCCAGATCGCGCAAGCGTGAGGCGATGTCGCCGTCCGGCGACCACACCGTATGGCGCGTCGAAGGTTTCTCGCGGCAGGGATGAAGCGCCACATCGAGCCAATTGCGCGCCAAGGGTGCATCGCGGCCACCGATCATCAGCTCGAGGCGCACGATCCGTGGCGCGGTCACGTCTGGGATCGCGATGTCGATCGTGCCCAGATCAGTCACCGTACCGGCCACGAGCGGTGGAAGCTCCAGCACGATATCGGACTGACCCGCGATGGCGAAGCCGACCGTCAGGCGTTCGTTCTCCAGGGTCCGCCCTGCACCATGAGCGATGCGCACGCGCAGCGACAGGCGCTCGCCGGTCCAATACGCCGTTCGGTCGACCTGAGTGGCAATCATCGTGTCGCCGTTGATCCAATGGAACACGTCGTGGAAGGCGCGCGTGTTGCGGCGCATGTCGAGCAGCCCATTGGCTTCCCAGTGCACGTCCGTCAGTTCGGTGATGACATAGCCGGCGATCTGCGAGCGCGCGCGCATGCGACCGATTTGATATTCGAGCGCACGAAACTGCTGCCATTGCGTGGCGACGACGAAATCCTCGAGCGTGCCGAACACGCGGTCGAGATGCCAGTCCGCGAAGCGATGTTCGATGCCGTGCGGGTACATGACGCCCCCGCCCCAATCGTGTCCCGTCTCGAACCACCAGGGCTCGCGCCCATCCGGCCCCGCGAGTTCGTTGGGTTTGGGAAGCCCCCAGTTGCCGAACTCCGAGCAGATGACGGGCTCCGTACCGGTCGTTTTGGCATCGCCGTGGGGGCTGAACAGGAAGGACTCACGGTTGGCGAGTTGGTCGACGAAGTCATCCCAAGCCGAACGATGATCCGGAATGGCCGAATAGAAATGGTAGTCCACGATGTCGGTGACGACGTGGAAGCTCGGCGCAATCGGCGAGTTGTCGACGACGAGGCGCGTGGGATCGTAGGATTTGAGCCAGCGATAGCGCTCTTCCAGCCACGCCCGGTGGCTGGCGTCATGCACGAGATCGACGCCCCAGTTTTCGTTGATGATCGTCCAGATCACGATCGAGGGGTGATGACCGTCGCGGTCGACCATCCCCTTGAGCAACCGCTCCTTGCGCGCGCGCGACCGCTCGGTCGATACGCCGCCATTGGGCAATTCGGCCCATACCAGGATCCCCATGCGGTCAGCCGCGGCGAGGTAGCGCGGATCAGCGGCTTTGATGTGGATGCGGATGCAGTTCAGCCCGAGCTGTTTGGACTTCAAAAGCTGGTCGTCGAGGAAAGCCGCCGAGGGTACGGTGCAGATGCCGTCGGGATAATAATCCTGGTCGAGTGCGCCGCGCAGGTAGACGGGCGATCCGTTGAGATAGAACCGCCCGTCCCTGGTCTCGAACGTGCGGAACCCGAAGGCTTTCTCGACCTCGTCGCTCGGTGTGCCGCGTCGCGATACGACCACCGACAACCGATAAAGATTGGGCTCATCCAAGGACCACAGCTGCATGTCGGGCACGGTGAGGGTGAGCGAAACCTCTTCGGTGCGTTCATCGATTTCCGTCATGGCGCTGGCGACGAGGCGACCTGCAGGATCGCTCACCTCGCAGACGAGTTCGGCCGGCGATCGCACGGGTGCTGCCCAAAGCACACGGACCGCGACCGAGGACGATGCCGGATCGGGCCGAATGCGCACGGCATTGATCGGATCGACAGAACGGCACTCGACGAAGACGGACTGCCAAATGCCGGACAGCGGGCCATACCAGCTCTGCTTGCCGAACGGTATTTCGGCCAGCGGCGTGTCGGGATAAGCGAGCGTGTTGTCGGTCGGGCTCTCGACGCGAACTTTGATCTCGTTCTCGCCTTCGACCACAGCCTCCGTGATGTCGAACTCGAACGGGAGAAAGCCGCCCTCGTTCGTCCCGACGGGCACGCCATTCACCCAGACACGCGTCGTGTGAAACACGGCTCCGAAACACAGCACCACGCTGCCGTCGCGCCAACCGGCGGGCAGCACGAACATACGCCGGTAGATGCCGATGCCAGCGCGCATCCGAAGATCGGAGAATTGGGCTTGCCAGGGACCCGGCACCAGGGCGTCACGAACTTTGACCGGCTGGAAGCTACTGGTCCCTGCGTGCAAGAAATCCCAAAGACCGTCGAGATCGATGCGACGCCTCATTATTCCTACTCCGCACGTTACGTGTGTCCCGTCCCCCTCGGAGCGGACATAGGCAACACGAAACAACGTGCAGGAAAGCGAAGAGTTCACGGTGCGACGATTGCACAGGGTTAAAGCTTCAGCGCGCTCCGCTTGGCAGCGTTATCTGGCAGACGCTGGAACCATCGGGACAGCGGTGCTCATCGAGGCGTCCACCCTGCAACTCGATCAATGCGCGGGCAATGGCCCGGCGCAGCCGGCTCGCGTCGTGGGAACACGCTGGCGCGGGGGCATCGGCAACACACGCCCCGGCATTGTCATCGGCTGTCGGCTGCGGTGCGGTGACAGCGAGCGTTATCGAGACGATGCGGCGTTCACGACTGCAGGCAATGTCGACGGTCGTGTCCCGAGGCGCCGCAAGAACAGCTGCCTGCAGCAGGTTCGAAAAAGCCTGCTCCAGCGCGGCATGCTCTGCCATGACGATCTGCTCGCAACCCTCCGCCACATGAATGTGCACACGGCCTTCGCTGGCTTCGGGCGCCGCGTAGTGAATAGCAGTGCGGAGGATCGCGCTGATCGCAACGGGCGCGAGCTGATCGCGATCCGCATGCGTCATCAGCCGTGTCAGCGCCAGGGTGTCGTCGACGGCTTTGACCAGGGCAAACCCACTCTCGCGGATATGACCCGCATAGCTCTTGTAGCGTTCGGCTCCGAGGGGGCCGAGAAGCTCGCGCTGCATCATGTCGGAAAACCCGATGATGATGTTGAGCGGCGTTCTGAGCTCGTGGCTCATCTCGGCCATCAGACCGACGAATTGGGTTTCGGCAGTCGCCAGGGCTTGGGATCGTCGGGGCAAGGGGAGCAGCATCGGCTCGCGCACGGCCCCCCTCGGGGGGGCTTCGTCTGTGGCAGTGGACGCGGTGCGCGCCGACGTCTCCGACGAAGCCATGAGCAGGGAGGTTGCCAGCCCCGCCAGCAGGAGGGCGCCAAACGTCACGCCTTCCGCCATTCGGGAGGTCAGTTCAACGGGGTCGAGTGGTATCCTGTGCGCCCACCAGTGCACAGCAAAGCCTGTCAGGACCAGACCGTTGACGACGGCTGCCGTTTGATTGGCGCGCAAGCGACCGAACGGCTGGCTGAGCCGCAGTCGGGAGATAAAATTGCCATCTCGGCGACCCTCTGCAGAGGACACAACAAGTCCCTGCTCACAGGTGGACGTTGTCCACACCATGCCCGTTCTCCCGACGATTTAATTAGATTGCCCAGACGGTTGCGAAAGGAGGGGTACGCACGAAGCCGAATCGCTCCTGCATTATCGCAGCGACTCGACTCGCCTGTCGAGGCGAACAATTGTGGTCCAAACGAGGCAAATGAGTAAAAAAAGAGGCGTTACCCCCTACTCGAGAGTCCGTGAGACGATTTCATAGACATCTCGAGAGATGGGCTTCGTCTTGGCGATGCGCTGCAGGGTTTGCCGGGCGAGCTGGCGACGGCCCTTCTCGAGCGTCTTCCAGCTCCGGAAGGCCGTGAGCAATCGGGCGGCGACCTGTGGATTGAACTTGTCGATTTCGAGAAGGCAGTCCGCCACGAACGCGTAGCCGCCGCCGTCGGGACGGTTGAACATGACACTGTTGCCGGCAAACACCCCGACGAGCGTGCGCGCCTTGTTCGGGTTTTTCAGCGACATCAGAGGATGGCTGATGAGCTTGCGCACGTTGGCGAGCGTGCCGGGCAAGCTCGAGGCGGCCTGCAGAGAGAACCAATGGTCGACAACCAGGTGGTCGCCCTTCCAGCGCGCATAGAAGCGATCCAGGGCGGCCTGCCGCTCGGGGCCCTTGCTGTCGCAGAGCACGGCGAAGCCTGCGATCTCGTCCGTGAGGTTCTTGGCCTTGTGGAAATGTTGCACGGCGCGCTCGATGTCCTCGGGCGTGGCCCGGGCGGCCAGCAGCGCCAGGGCCGCATTGCGGAGCGCGCGCCGGCCCGTCTGCTCGGGGATGGGGGCGTATTTGTCTTTGACGCGGTGTTCCCCATACAAGTCGATTAGCTCCGGTGCGAGCTTGATCGCAAGCTGGCGTCGCAATGTCCTGCGGGCCCGGTGAATGAGCGCGGGGTCGATGTTGTGCCCGATGATGCGCGCAATGTCGGCCTCGCTGGGCAGGAGCAGCGTTTGCGTACGAAAGGCAGGTTCCAGCCGCTCGTCGGCGATGATGATGCCGAGCGACTCGATGAAGGCTTTCGGATCGGGCGCCGGAGTGCCCTTGGCCAGCGCCGACACGGCCCCCACGAGCAGTCGGGTGGCATAATCCTGCGTGGCCTGCCAGCGATTGAAGGCATCACTGTCGTGCGCCATCAGGAAGGCGAGGTCGGCTTCGCTGAGGTCCACGGTCAAATTGACCGGTGCAGAAAAATCGCGGAGCAGTGACGGCACCGGCCGCGACGGCATGTTGGCGAAGCGAAACGTTTCGCGGCGCTTGGTCAGCTCCAACAAGCCGTTGTCCAACACCCGTCCGTCGACCAGCTCGAGCGGCAGGTCGTTGCCGTTGCCACCCAGCAGGCCGAGCCGCACGGGGATGTGCATGGGTTTTTTCGTGTGCTGGCCGGGCGTCGGCGCGATCGACTGTTCGATTGTCAGCTCGGCGGTGCGCTTCTGGGCATTGTATTTGAGGTCGCACACGAGGCTGGGTGTACCGGCCTGGGAATACCAGTTCATGAAATGGGTCAGGTCACGCCCGCTCGCCTCGGCAAAGCAGGCGATGAAGTCTTCGACGGTGGCCGCCTCGCCGTCATGGCGCTCGAAGTAGAGGTCCATGCCCGTCCGGAAGAGATCGGCACCAATCAGTGTATGGATCATACGGCACAGCTCGGCGCCTTTTTCGTAGACGGTCGAGGTGTAGAAGTTGTTGATCTCGATGAAGCTCGACGGGCGCACGGGATGCGCCAAGGGGCCGGCATCTTTGGGGAACTGGCGTGTTTTCAGCGCCCGCACATCGTTGATGCGCTGCACAGCCGGCGAGCGGAACTCGGCGGAATAGAGCTGATCGCGGAAGACCGTCAGCCCTTCCTTAAGGCAGAGCTGGAACCAATCCCGGCAGGTGATCCGGTTGCCGGTCCAGTTGTGGAAGTACTCATGCGCAATAACGCGGTCGATATTGAAGAAATCGGTGTCGGTCGCCGTCTCCGGGCTCGCCAGCACCAGGCGATCATTGAAGACGTTGAGCCCCTTGTTCTCCATCGCGCCCATGTTGAAGTCGGACACGGCGACGATGTTGAAGACGTCGAGATCGTACTCGCGGCCGAACCGCTCTTCGTCCCACCGCATCGAGCGGATCAGGCAATCCATCGCCCAGGCGCACCGGTTCTCCTTGCCGGGCTCGACGTAGATGCCCAGATCGACGCGGCGTCCCGACATCGTCGTGAACGTTTCGCCGATCGCGGCCAGCTTGCCACCGACGAGTGCGAACAGATAGGAGGGCTTGGGGTGGGGATCATGCCACACCGAAAAATGCCGACGACCATTGTCGAAGGTGCCGTGATCGATCGGATTGCCGTTGCCGAGCAGCACCGGAGCGCTGGCGCAATCGGCCTCGATGCGGGTCGTGTAAGTGGCCAGCACATCGGGACGGTCGAGAAAGTAGGTGATCCGGCGGAAGCCTTGCGCTTCGCACTGCGTGCAGTAGATGCTCCGCGAGAGATAGAGCCCCGATAGGGCCTTGTTGCCCTCGGGATTGCAGGTCGTGACAACCGTCAGATCGAACGGTCCGGCAGGGGGCTTGGCGATCGTCAGTGAGGTGTCGGAAACGGCGTACTCGTTGGGTTGCAGCTGCCGCCGATTGATCGCGACGCTTTCGAGCGTCAGCTCTTCGCCATCGAGGACGAGGGGGCCGGGCTTGCCCTTGCGTGCCGAATTGGGACGCATGCGGAGGCGGGCCGTCAGGCGCGTTGCGGTCGGATGCAGAACGAAGGCGAGATCGACAGTGTCGATGAGCCAGCGCGAGGGTTCATAATCCTCCAGCAAAATCGGCCGCGGCGTCTCGGTTTTCATCGGTTGCTGAGCCCTGTGCGATGCCTGGGAGTCGACCCTATATCGCTGGTCCCCGTCTCTGAAACAAGCCGGGGACTGTTTGGGTGACGCCCGTTGTCGCGTGTCGGCGACGCGTGGCTTCGGGCACGGGAGCGTAGGGGCACCCCTTCAGCCTCTTGCGACACGAAGCCACGACAGGCTATCTACACGGACTGTGCATGGTCCCGTAGCTCAGCTGGATAGAGCATCGGTTTCCTAAACCGAGGGTCGCAGGTTCGAGTCCTGCCGGGATCGCCAATAATTTCAAAGAGTTGGAGAATTATCACTTCGGATTTTCCCGGAAAAGGTGGCAGAAAGGTGGCAGCTTCGCGCGAGTCGCCCTTCGGTATCGTTCGTGCCTAACTCGGACATCTTTTTGCCCCTCGCGCATAGTCATCGTGGACGGCAGGTCACGAAGAGGCATGGCGAGTGGTGGCTTGGTGGCGTTCATTGCCGGTGGTGTCGGGGTTATGTGGGATCGAGCAGATGGTGCTCGGAAGATCGTTCGGCGCTTCTCATGTTCGGGAACTGTTCTCTCCGAAAGTCGACGTTGACCAAGAAGCTTGATCGAAACCTAATTCAGCGAAGTGGTATGTGTGAAATGAAAACTTTTTCACTTGGATGAGGGACGGTAACTGCTCACCCACTGCGTCGGTCTGACTCGCGGTGTCGGCATTGAACGCGACGCGTGCGCCTGATTCAAGTGGGCATGCCGCCCGAGATCATCGATTCGCTCGCCAAGGACGACCTGAAGCCGCTGGTGCTCCAGTT
>JANOHP010000237.1:0-2538 GCA_031406575.1 Hyphomicrobiales bacterium | reverse complement strand
CCCGATTTTCTGTCCGCTGTTGCTCAACGGACTCGCATCAACTGACGACAGGCCCTAGCCCGATGCCAAACGGGACGCCCGCCTTATGGCAGTACTCCGCAGCTTTCAGGAAAGCATCGTAGGTCCACGCGTCGGCCTTCGCCGGAGCGCTGGCCGGATACATCACCTGGACGTCGATGCCGGCATGCTGCTTCAAGAGGTCGATCCGCGAGCACGGCCCCTTGGTGTTGCTGCCGCGCGTCGCCGGGACCCCACGCCAGTGCCCGTCATGCCGGCCGAGGTATTCGACCGTCTTGTTGACGGGGCCGTTCTGCTTGATCAGGTCGACCATGAGGTCATCGACCGGCTCGAGAATCCGGGCGTGGTCGCCCGGCCCCCAGCAGCGGAAGGTCATGATGTCGTGGCCGGTCCTGGCCAGCGCCTGGGCCTGCTCGGTCAGCAGCAGCTTGTTGCCTTGGCTCGTGATGTAGTCGACCTGGGCCTCGACCTTCTCTTTGGCTGCCCATTCCTCGATGATGGCTGTACTCGCCTTGTTAGCACCCGGCACCCAGTGGTCCCAGAGCGCGACCGTGAGCTTGCCGGCAGCATGCGCGGTGCGCACGTAGGGTGCTGCGATGATTCCGCAGAAGAGGCGACGGAACCAGCCACGACCCGTCTACGACTCGGTCGGTTTTCGGTCATCAGGCGTCCTCCTACTTCAAGCATTGACGGCTTGAGCGCGAGTGCCCGGGCCCAGCACAGTCGGGCACGCTTCAGGGCCCTTCTCGCAGTGTGTCTGCATTGAACGCAGCAGCATCGGGCATGCTGTGGCGCGCGAGGCCCGCAACCAGTCGGCGACTTGAGCGCACCATTGCCGGCTTGCCTAGCCCCTTAATGGGCCGCGCAGCAAAATCAGCAGCGGCCAGACGTGACGTTTGCAGCCGCCGCTCCCGCTGATATCGGTGCCGCCAGGCCTGCCTGCGGCATCTCGTGCAGGCCGTTGCCGCATCAACGCATGTAGCCTTCGAGCTCCTTCGATGCCCAGTCGATGGTTGCCTCGATGCTGGCCCCGCCCTGCACGACGCGGCCGATCATGCGCGGCATCAGCGCCTGACTGTAGATCTGCTGGGCGATTGCCGCCGGCGCCGGCTGGGCGGCCATCGCGTACTGCTGGTCGCCGGAGTTCGGGTAATGCGATAGCGTCCCAACCGGCGGCCCCTGCTCGCGCCAGGTCTTGAAGTCGGCGAAGCTGTCGAAGGTGGCGAGGTCGAAGCCCTGGCTGGCGATCACCAGCCTCTCGGCGCTCTCGCGACTGCTGATATGATGCAGCAGGCTCAATGCGGCCGGCTTGTTCTTGGCAAAGCTCCACAGCCCCAGGTAGTTGCAGGTCAAGGGGATGAACCGCCCGCTCGGCCCCTTGGGCCACGGATGATGCCAGATCTGCTCGGCGATCTTCGGCGCGTCGCGCTTGGCAACAGCCCAGGCCGAGGGCGGGTTCATGATCAGCGCGCCCTTGCCCGAGACCAGCCATTTGTTGTTGGAGGCGTCATCCCAAGCGAACACCTCCGGCGGCAGGAACGCCACGAGCCGGCGCATGTAGTCCATCACCTGGCGAACATTGTCCGACTTGATGGTGATGTTGCCCTTGGCATCCACCAGCATGGCGCCGAAGGCGCGGAACACGGTGCCGACCCATTGCACGCTATCGCCGGTCGTGCCGAGCGGCAGGCCGAACGGGAAGCCGGCCTTCTGGCACTTCTCCGCCGCCGACAGGAAGGCATCGTAGGTCCAGGCTTCGGCCAGCGCCTGGTTTGCTGGCTTGCCGGCGGGATACATCGCCGTCACGTCGATGCCGGCGTGCTGCTTCAGCAGGTCGATGCGGGAGGCCATCGCATAGGTGATGGTGGCCCGCGTCGTCGGCACGGCGCGCCACACGCCTTCGGGCTTACCGAAATACTCGACGGCCGGGTTGGCGGGCCCGTACTTGGCCTCCAGCGCCTTGACGACGCTGTCGACCGGCTCCAGCAGCCTGGCGTGCTCCGAGGGCAGCCAGTTGCTCATCTGAAGGATATCGTGGCCGGACTTGGCCAGCGCCTCGGCCGCAATGGTCAACAGCAGCTTGCCACCCTGAGACGTGATGTAGTCGATCTTGACGTCGACCTTCTCTTTTTCCGCCCATTCATTGACGATTTTGGTGCTCGCATCGTTGGCTCCGGGCACCCAGTGGTCCCACAGGCCGACCGAAAGGCTGCCGGCGGCGTGGGCAGTGCGTACGTAGGGTGCCGCGATCATGGTCGTTGCGGCAGCCGTGGTCCCGGCGACGAAGCGCCGGCGCGTGATGCGGCTCTTGGGCATGGGGCTTCTCCTGGGTGGTTGTGGCGTCTCCTGCCGTCGTGTTCGAGCAGCCCAGCCAATGAGTTCGAGAGCGGGCAGCCCGGTCGCTGACTAGGCTTGAAGCGCCAGGTTCCAGTTGGGAAAGCACCGCAGGCCATCGTCGCGCCGATTGCCCGCGGATCGTCCGGGTGGGAGTAAAGCTCAATTACGGACCATTTGCCAGTT
>JANOHP010000224.1:0-12377 GCA_031406575.1 Hyphomicrobiales bacterium | reverse complement strand
CGCTCGGCGATGGCGAAGCTGTACTTGCCCGGGTGGCCCTGGGTCGACTTGTCCGAGATGCCGGGCAGCATCTGGAAGACGTTGCGCAGGATCAGCCGTACTGCGCGACCGATCGTGGCGTTGGGCCGGTTGCCGGGGCCGAACAGGTTGACGTCGGCGTTCATACCGATGTCGTCGGCACAGGCGCCGCTCACGACCAGCAGCGGCGCCGAGCCGCCGGTGCTGGCGGTCGAGCCGTGGAAGTTGAAGTCCGGCCGGTCCATCGCCTCGAAGGCGGCGACCATCACGGGGAAATACTCCGGCAGGCAGCCGGCCATCACGGCATTGACGGCGAGGGCGTGCAGCGACAGCTCGAGACTGGTCGCAGGGTGCGTCGCGATGATCGTCTCGGGCGGCCGGCCTTCGAAGGCCAGCATCGCGGTGACCCGATCGATGGCAGGCGGCACGACCGGCAGACCATCGGTCCAGCCCTGCGCGTAGCAGTAGTCGATGGCGGCGAGCAGGTCGTCGGGGACGTCGTGGATGCGGGCGGTATCGAGCGGCATCGCAAATGCTCCACCAATCCGAAGCGGATCATCCGCCTCGAGCGCGGACCGGAAACCTAACGTGATTGCCGGGGAAGCGCCATGTGATTTCGAAGATGAGTTGAGGCATCACCGCCCATCACCCGCACGTTCCTTCCCTGTCGCTCGATAGTGATCCGCCCGGAATAGGCTCACTCATCGAAGCAATCCACCCGAGCTATCCGCTCCAATCTGTCCCTCGGAGCTGCGGTCCTCGAGCGCGACGCCGGTGGCCTTCAACTGGAAAGCCGCCTCGACGCACCCCTTGCCGCCTGATTTCGGGTCGCGAGGGGTGAGTAGTTACGTTAGATGCGACTTCTTTCCAATTTCCCATTTTCTGAGCCGCCTAAATCATTGACTACCATACGGCTTTCAAACAATTGGAAAGCTGGGGTTACGTGGGGATGGAGCGCGTGGGTCGATCGGCCTGACGCTGCTTCCGTCGGCAACCCAGGCGGTTGTTGGTCGAATTCATACGGACTACGGCATCGACAAGTGTTCTGAAATTCTGAGCATTTGTGATGCCATCTCGCCGCCGCGCATCACGAAGGGAGGGCAAACCCCGGTCCAGCGTGTCGGAACCGTTCATCCGGTAGCGCGGATCGCGACATCGCCAGGCCGTCCTGCGAAAGAATTGGCAATCAGAAGGACAACGGTGGTGATGAGAATCATCGCAAGTCCGAGAACGGCAATCGCGCCGAGGTCTCCGCTTTCCTTCAGGTCGAAGATCAAGACCGACACGACTTTGGTATCGGACGTGAATAAAATGACCGCCGCAGACAACTCTCGAATGACAGCGACGAAGATGAAACACCACGTGGCGATCAAACCCGAACGCAACAACGGTGCCGTCACATCTCGCAGCGATCTCAGCCGCGTCGCGCCGAGGATTCGGCTCGCTTCCTCGAGTTCGATATGGACGGCATGGAACGCCGACTGGAGTTGCTGGAAGGCGGCCGGCAGTTCGATCGTGATGTAGGCGATGAGCAAGATCCACAACGTGCCATAGAGAACGAGCGGCGGCACGTCGATACCGGCAATCGTGAACCAGGGTCGGGTGTAGGCGAGGAAGAGACCGACGCCGAGCACGATCCCGGGAATGGCCAGCGGCGCTGTCGCCAGAAACGCAATGACACGATGGCCACGCACGGCCTTTCGCGTCGTGACGTAAGACAGCACCAGAGCAAACAGCGTTCCCAGCGTCGCCGAGAGTCCCGCCAGGATGAGAGTGTTCTCGATCGCCGGCCGAGTGGACGACAGTTCGAAGAACGTGAAGGTGACATTGGCAAACGTGATGTTGCCGGGCCCGATCAACCGCGAGGCGACTTTCGACAGCGCAGCATTCAACAAGGCGCCGTAGGGCAGGAACACCGGCATCATCAGCACGCCCATGCACGCCGCGAAGGCAAGCCAGCGTCCCCAACCCAGCCGCACCAACCGCGGCGCTCCATACTTGCCCCCGAGCACGGCGTAACTGCGCCGACCGATGATCGCGGCCTGCGTCCGCAGAAGAATGACCGTCAACGCCAGGAGGGGCAGCGCCGTCGCGGCCGCCAATTCCGGCTTCGGCGGAAACTGAAAGAGGCTCCAGATCTTCGTCGTCAGGGTGTGGAACCCCGCGGGTATGGCGAGAATTGCCGGCGATCCGAACAAATTGAGCGCTTGCAGAAACGCGACCAACACGCCGGCCAGAACCGCAGGCAACGCCAGCGGTATCGTCACACGCCGCGCCGTTGTCCAACGCCCGGCACCCAACATGGACGACGCGTCTTCGAGCTCTCCGGGCATCCGCGCCAGGGCATTCGCCACGAGTATGAAGACATAGGGAAACGTGTAACAGGAAATCACGAAGATGACGCCGGATGGCGAGTAGATGTCGAGCAGGGCGACGTCTGCCGGAGCGCCGGTCAGCCCGCGCCAAGCCTGGTTCAGCAAACCGCTGTTGGGCGCGGCCAAAAGCTCCCAGGCAATGGCGCCCAGAAACGGTGGCGTGACGAGCGACGCCATCGTCAGTATTCGGATGGTCGCAGCGAATGGCATATCGCTGCGAGAGACGAGCCACGCCATGGGTGCCGCCACCACGATGCAGACGGCCGATACCGAGAAGGCGATCGTCAGTGTCATCAGCAGCGGATCGAGGAATGTCGCGTCCGTGAACAATCGGCTGAAGTTCGACAACGTCCAGCCGCCGCTCCCGCCGGTCTCACTGAATGCGAAAACGCCGAGCCAAAATATCGGCAACACGATGAGGACGAGGAGCAGCGCCGTCGCGCCGGCGATGATGAGCCCCGAGCCATCGAACGAAGATCGACGGTTGGCTGCTGCGGTCGCTGTGGTAGCTCGCGTGCGCTGCATCATCTGGTTGTCGCCGCTCCGTTCAGCGTCACGATGTCAGGCTGGAACCAGACGGCCCGGTCGCACGAGTTGCCGGGCGTCGACCTGGAACCGTCGACGTCCAGCGCGACGACATCGTCACTCACACTTTGAACAGCGCTGCATACTTCGTCTTGATGGTTTCGGCCTGTTTCTCGACATCGGCGGCATCTTCTTTCATCGTCTTGATCTGTGAGAGGGGCGTGCGCCCTTTGCGCTCGGTGACGAGGGCGTGCGCCGATCGCAGGCCACCCACATCGACCGCCAGTTGTTGCGCTTCCTGCGTGAACGACCAGCAATGAAAAAGCTTGGCTGCATTGGGATTTGGCGCCCGTTTCATCACGGCGGACGGCCCACTGATCAGTGGCGTACCTTCCCTCGGGTAGACGATCTGGATCGGCGCACCTTTGTCCTGCTCGACGAATATACTGTAGTCTCCGCCGTCGACCATCACCAGACGCTCACCGAGCAGAACCTTCTTCATCGGATCGACCGCCGACTGAACCTGCATGATCTTCTGCTTCGAGAGCTTCTCGAAATACGCCCAACCCAATTCGCGTGACATCTGATGTGTGGCCGTCATGATCGTCCCCGAGTAGCCCGGGTGCGCCTTGACCAATTTTCCCATCCACTTGGGATCCAGCAGATCGGCGAAACTCGCGGGGGCATCCTCGCGTTTCACGAGCTCGGTGTTGTAGGCAATGACCGAAAGAAAAATGCGCCACACCGCATGCATGCCGTCGGGATCTTTGTAGGCCACGTCGTAATGTTTGGCGACATCCTCGGGCTCACACGCCTCGAGCAGGCCCTCGCGCTTCCACACGATGAAATGGGCTGCGTCCGATGAGTTGACGGTATCGACGGCGTGGATCTTGCTGCTGTACTCCTGGCCGATGCGTTGGAAAACGCGCTCGGCACCGGTTCGTTCGACTTTCACTTTGATCGCTGGAAATTTTGCCTCGAATGCCTTGGCGAGCACCTCGGCGAGCTTGAGCTCGACCGAGGTATAATAGACGACCTTGCCTTCCCTGCTGGCGGCCGCCACCAACTCGGGCGTGATAGCTGTCGGTGCGGGGGGTGCTGCACGCACGAAGGTCGACAAGGCGGGTGTCAACGCCGTCAACGCGGTCGCCGCGCCGGCGATCTGCAGGGCACCGCGACGCGAAACAGGGGTCCGGTTCATCTGTCTGTCTCCTGATCTGTTGGCATCCCAATTCCAATCGCCCTCATCGGTCCAGCACTCGACACAGCTCCGGCGGAAAATCGAGCCAGACTGACGATCCCGGTGGGATGTTCTGCTCCGCCGGCGTCGTCACGCGCAATTCACTTCCGTCGGCGAGTGCGACCATGTAGTCGCGTCCCGTTCCGAGAAAGACTTGCCGGCGCACGGTCGCTGGAACGATCGTTTCCCGCGGCTGCGCGGGCGCCTGCGCCATCAACCCGATCTGATGCTGGCGGATGGACATCGCGACGGTCGTGCCCGCGACGAGATTGCTGCCTGTCGTTCGAACCGCGACTCCGGCAACGTCGATGTGGGAGCCATTGAGCACTTTGCCGCGAAGGACATTGCTCGCGCCGATGAAGCGGGCGACGAATTCCGATACGGGCCGATCGTAAATGTCATCGGGCGCCCCGACCTGCTCGATGCGCCCCGCGTTCATGACAGCGATGACATCGGCCGTCGTCATGGCCTCGGCCTGATCGTGGGTCACATACACCGTCGTCGTGCCGTAAGCATCGTGCAGACGCCGAATTTCGAAGCGCATTTCCTCGCGCAGATTGGCATCGAGGTTCGACAAAGGCTCGTCCATGAGCAGCGTTTCGGGTTCCACGACCAGCGCGCGCGCCAGCGAGACGCGTTGCTGCTGCCCACCCGACAGCTCGCTGGGATATCGGTCTGCCAACTCGGCGATGCGCGCCGTAGCCATGATGCTGCAAACCTTGTCGCGAATGGCGGAGCGCTCCAGTTTTCGAATTTCGAGCCCATAGGCAATGTTTTCCGCGGCCGTCATGTGTGGCCACAGGGCGTAGCTTTGAAAGATCATGGACATGTTGCGCCGCTCGGGCGGCAGCGTGAGGCTTGGCGAAGACAGTCGCTTGCCCGCCACTTGAATTTCACCCGCCGTGGGCTCGAGGAAGCCGGCGATCAATCTCAATGTCGTCGTCTTCCCACAACCCGAGGGTCCAAGGAGCGATACGAGTTGGCCATCCTCGATATTGAGCGAGACATCATCGACAGCCGTATGCAAGCCGAAACGACGAGTCAGCCCCTTGAGCTCGACGGTTGCCAAATGCGCCCTCCCACGATCGCCGGCCCCGGCAAAGGGCATAGTTTCGACGATTGCCGATCACCGAGGGGCTGTCTACAGGGAAGGTAGGCTGAAGTGCAGAAAGGCCGGTAGGGACCCAACACACAAATCAGCATCGGCCATTGCGACGTCATCGAAGTATCGGTGTCAATGGCACTGGGGCCATTCTGATTTGCAGCCCGTATCAGCCCTGGGATGGTGCGGTTTTTGGAACCGCCCTGCGTATGCCCCAGCCATCGCTTGACGGAATGAGGCGCGCGCCCATAGTTACGGAAATGCGCATCGTCGCCACAATCTCGCAACGACCGCTTCTCCTGGCGTCGAGTGGCGGGCATCTCCTCAATGATCTCATCGCGTCGATGATCCCCGCGATGTACCCGCTGCTCAAAGTGACACACCAGTAGGACTTCACGCCGATCGGGGCTGCTCCTGCACTTGTCAAAACAGGGGCGGTTGCGCGTGAAGGCAAGACGCTGCATCAGCCTCTTCCTGATCCGGGAGCCTCGGCGCCGTGGTGTTCCCCTATGTCAGTCCGTCCTCAGTGAAACCCATAGGCTTGCACCGTCATGATCCGGCTTTCGACATCCGCCACACCGGCGACAGCCCGCACGGTCTGTACCAAAACGGCTGGCAAATGCGGATGATGCACCGTTCCAGACAGTATGACTGCGCTGTCTTTGACAGCCACATCGATGCTCGTGACACCACCCCCCACGGCATAATGCTCGGCCAGGGCCAAGCGGATATTCCACTCCAGCAGCTTGTCTTTGAGTGCGCTGCGGGTCGCTTTTGTTTCCCTGAACGCTGGATGGTCCGCAAGGAGGCGTACCGTGTTCACGCAAGCATCGACGGGAACAAATTCGGTGTTGAGGACGGCGTGATAGTGCAAGGGGTTCTCCCAATTGAGCCCGAATGAGCCCTGCATGAGGCGAGAATGCGCCGCATCGCTCCGCTCGATTTCACGACGAACCACACCGGCCGCCGCGAGGCCCAGACGTTCCATCATGACCCGCTCGCGGAAAGCCATCGACGCGCACACGCGGATACGAATGACGTTGGGCACTTCCTGCAGCAGCGCGGTTGCACCCCACCCCCGAATGATGATGTTCCCCTCCTGGGCAAATTCGAGAATTTCCTGAGCGGTGTATCGCGACAACTTCTGCTTATCGATCTTCCAACGCTCGAGCAGCGACGCCCCGCCTTCGAGATAGTGGTGGACGGCGCTTTCCTGGACGCCGAGTCGCTCGGCGAGGTCGTGCTCCACCAGCTCGTGATGAACAATTCGCAGATCCAGCGTTTCCGCGAGCCCGAGTGCCACGTCTTTGCCCAACGTGCCCATTTCGCGCGTCATTGCGATGACTGTCATTGGAGAACCTCTCGAAAAACGGAATGATCGAGGACCGTCGCCTCCGGCCGGAGATCACGAGAACAGGTTCGCAAATCCCTGGGGCCCGAAAGCCGGACCCCTGGGGAGAAGCAAACAGAGCCCGTCGATTAGGGCTGGGCGACCCGATCGTCATCGGGCGTGCGCACGGGCCCGGTATCGCGGATATCATCGAAGATTGTGCGGGGTGCCGTTTCGTTCAATTGATCCCAGATACTTCTGGGCGTTGTTTCGTTCAGCTGATCCCAGATGCTCTTGGCGCCCGACGGCGTCGCGACGACGCCGAATGCGGCGATGACACAGATAATCGTCAAAGTGGTCCGTGCTTTCATAATACACCTCCAAAATCAATACCGCACGCGAGCAGTCGATCTGCCTCACACACCCACAACCAGCGGAGCGTTCGAGCTGGATGCTGGACCTGTCCGCCGATGGCAGGGCGGGAGGCATGCACGATTCCATACGCCCGATTTTTTCCGATTTCTATAGGATACGGCCCGTGCTGTATCACATAATTGTGATCGCACCGTCTTGGTCTTGGACTCCCTGGATAATTCATTTAGGGGTGCGCCTGCGCGATCATCCCAATGCCCTGTTGCAGCATGAGCCATCACATGGATCTCCGACCTCGCAAGATTGCCCGACCAAGCGATGCACCGACGATCAAAGCCGGCGTGGATCGCGTGCGCGATGCAGACTTGATCACCACAACAAAGCCGATATCGCCCAGAAAAGGGCGGCCTCGTAGCCCGACCACACGCAAGGCAATCATGCGAGCCGTCCTTTCGATGCTCGAGCGCGAGGACTACGCCGACATCTCCATCGAGCGCATTGCGGCCACCGCCAAGGTCAGCAAGCATTCGATCTATCGCTGGTGGAATTCCAAGGGCGACATGGTCCTGGATGCGTTCCTCGAATACGCCCTGAAACGGGCAGCGAAGGTGACGCCTTCGGATAATGTCTTCGCTGACCTCGAGAGCTTCGTCGTAGCCGCCCATCGATCGTGGCGTGACCCACTCTATGAAAAAGGGTTGCGCGGCCTCGTCATCGAGATGGCCTTTGATCCCACCCTGCGGCTGAAGTTCAGCGAGGACTATCTCGCGCCACGAAAACACATTATCAGCACCATTGTGCAGCACGGCATCGATCGCGGGCAATTGCGCGCCGACATCGATATCGAGACGGTGGTCGACGTCGTGTTGGGCTTCGTCTGGTTCCACATTTCATTCAACGCGACAGTCCAGGATGAACGCCGCGCTGCTCAAAAGCTCGCGGCAATGCTGCGCCGGTCGTTATCGCGCGGGCCACAGTGAGAGATCCCGGAAATCGGGATGTGCTGGAATTTCTCAAAGGATCCCGACGACCACCAGCGTGCGTCGGGAGCCTGTGAGAAGAGGTGCACATCGTTGGTTGCGTGGCACCCGTATTTCTCGGGTCATCAATCCTACGAGCTTGGTCCGCACCCGCACTTTGTCAGCGGTGGCGTTTGAAGCAGCCACACAGAGCGTGAGAAGAATTTCAGCCAACCCCTGTTTTGGGGGTTTTCAAGTCGTCCGGCATACCCATGTCTAGAGGAGACATGCGTACCGTTTCGCCGGGTAATTGTCCGGACGCGACCGAGGACGGATACCGAAGGCGCCTCAGCGACGATGCGACATGCGGTGACTTCCCTTTGGAGGTAATGACATGGCACGCCTTGATCTCATGAAAGTCCATAAATCCTGGGAGGACTGGACCGCCCTGGGCCTTGGTGTGGTGTTGATCGTGTCACCGGCGTTCGATCCGGCACAATTGACACCACTGGTGTTGCTCAATGCCATCGTGGTGGGCTTTTTCATCTTGTGCCTTGCGATGTCCGAGCTTTCGTTGATCGAACGCTGGGAGGAGCGGGCGTATTTGGCCTGCGGTGTCTGGATGATGCTCTCGCCGTTCATCCTCGGCTATTTTGGGAGCGGGACGCTTTGGATCTGGCACATGGCCATCGGCGCCACCGTCGCACTGTTGGCCCTGCTCGAGTTATGGCAGGACCGGCGGGCGAGTATCTGAGAGTTCATCGAGCTCTGGCGGTGATCGCGAGCCTAGAGCGAGAATTCAGGCACGGCATGTAGCATGGAGGATATCGATGTATATGCGGATCGTTTGGGGAAAAATTCTCCCCGGAAAGTGGAATGAGTTCGAGGTGGCATTCAAAGCGGCGATGACGGCGCGCGGCGAGGTGAAGGGCTTGAAGGACCACTGGCTGGCGCGCGATCAGAACGATGCGAATGCAGGATTTTCAATAACACTATGGGACACTGACTCCGCCATGCGGACGTTCTGGGACAGCCAACAGCGCAAGGACGTCATGGCACCGCTCGAGCCCTTCTACGTCAATCAGTTCACCACCACGCACTGCGAGGTGACCTACACGCTGCACCGCTGAGAAGGAATGTGCGAGAACAAGCGCGGCCCAGGGGCCTTGCTGAGCACTCGGCGGGCAACGTAGGGTCGCGTTTGGG
Source organism: Hyphomicrobiales bacterium (assembly GCA_031406575.1). Classification (GTDB taxonomy): domain Bacteria; phylum Pseudomonadota; class Alphaproteobacteria; order Rhizobiales; family Hyphomicrobiaceae. The sequence continues at coordinate 3,250 of JANOHP010000224.1, read as the reverse complement.
GTTTTGGTCGAAGCTCGTCGATTTTTCTCGCGCAACCGATCGGGAGCCCGTTGGTGGCAGCACGTGTGCTCGGCAGGGGCGCGCGAACAATAACGCGGGAACGACAGTCATGGCGCATGAGACGTTGAAGCCGACCGAGCAGGCTCTGAAATTCGTCGGGACCGATCTCGAAGTACGGGTGTCGTTGGCAAATGCGTCATTGACGATAGAAGTGATGAAATCGGGGGCGTGCGTGCACCGTGTCGTCCTGGATCATGCCACGGATCCGATCGAGAATGCGTGGCTCGCCGAGCTGTTTGCCCGTGACGAGCGCGTACCGATGGATGAACTGGCGCATCAACTCGACGATTACGTGGCCGGTTTGAACCCGAACCAGGGGTGAAGACTGGCCAAGTCGCGTCGACATCTTCGAGACATGCTATCTGGTCAACCAAGCGTTGGCACGGCTCGATCTCGCAAACGTCAGGTGCCGTGCGACCCACGAGGCCGCCGCCAATCATCGGCGGCATGGAACGCCAACGAATGGACTGTCTACAAACATGCTGCATTGCCAGCATGGGGGCTGGGCAATCCGGTAATTCTGCGCTCTAATCGTTCGGCTACGTGCCCGAACATGACGCTCGGAGTCGGGCACTCGACACTGCACGGCTCGAGGAAGCTTTGTGGAGGACGATGCCCGATGTCAGACAGCCAACCAACCAGACGCAAGATTGTTGCCGGCTCTGCCGCTGCCACCGCCGCGATGGTCGCAGCACCCTACGTGCGCACAGCGCACGCCGCCGGCAAACTCGAGGTCGGCATGTGGGACCACTGGGTGCCCGGCGCCAACGCCGAAGTCGAGAAAATTATCAAGACTTGGGCCGAAAAAGAAAAAGTCGACGTCAAGATCGATTTCATCACCTCGCAGGGCAACAAGCTGCTGTTGACCGTCGTTGCTCAAGCGCAATCGAAATCGGGCTACGACGTCATCTACCTGCCGTCCTGGCAGACCTCGCGCAACGCCGAGGTTCTCGAACCCCTCGACGACATTATGGCCGACCTGATCAAGGAGAACGGTGACGTCAGCTCCGTCGCCAGGTACTTGGCGCAGATCAAGGGCAAGTGGCACGCGATTCCCTCGACATACGGCGCCCAGATGAAAGGACCGTCGACGCGGATCGACCTGTTGAAGCAGCACGCGGGCATCGACGTGCAGGCGATGTATCCAGCCGGTGGAGCCCCCCAGTCCGACGCCTGGACCTATGACGCCTTCCTGAAAGCTGCCGAGGCCTGCCACAAAGCGGGCGCGCCGATCGGCATTGGTCTGGGCACGACATCGGACTCCGTCGATTCGATCGGCGCGATCTTCGCCGCGTTCGGTGGCATACTGGTCGACGAGAAAGAGAAGATCACGGTCCGGTCCGACACCGTGCGTGCGGCGCTCGACTACTGCAAACGCCTGACAGCCTTCCTGCCGCCCGACGCGCCCTCATGGGACGATGCCTCCAACAACAAGCTGTTCGTCGCCGGCAAGACGGCATTGATCCTCAATCCACCTTCGGCTTGGGCCGTCGCCGTTCGCGACGCCCCCGCGATCGCCGAGCAGACTTGGCATCACCCGATGCCGAAAGGACCGAAGGGTCGGTACGCCGCCTTCTTGCAACCCAATCTCGGCATCTGGACCTTCGCGAAGAACAAGAGCGCCGGCAAGAGCCTGCTGCGCTACCTCGCAACGCGCGATGCGGCCGAAACCATGGTCAAAGCCAGCAAGGGCTACGACATACCCCCCTTCGCCAAGTTCAAGAATTTTTCCACCTGGAGCGAGATCGGCCCGCCGAAGGGCACGCTCTACCATTACCCGGACCCGCATGCGGACCAGATCCTGGCTGTCGCGGCGATGCCGAGCCCGCATCGCATCGCCGAGCAGATCTACACCCAGGCGATCATGACGAAGATGGTGGCGCGTCACTACCAAGGCGAAGCCATGGAGAAGACGCTGGCCTGGGCCGAGAGCGAGGTCGAAGGTTTCATGCGGTGATCGAGCCCCAGCAATCGAAGGTAACTCGGGCAACGCCGGCGGCATGACACTGATCGGGGACCGTTCTATCCGGGTCGTCGGATACCGTCGCTACCGTTTGTTCTGCGCGGCTCTGTAAAGGGCTGCTCAGTAAAGGGCTAGGCAAAACGGCAATAGTGCGCTCAAACTGCCCGACAGCCCAGGCATCGACGCGCAACGGCGTGCTCGATGTCGCTGCATTCGAGGCCGATATACCGGCGAGAAAGGCTCTACAGCGTGCCCGCCTGACACTTTCATCGGGCACCCCGGACTCATGCGATCGAAGCTGAGAGAAGGAGGATGCCTGATGACCGTAAACCGACCGAGTCGTAGACGGGTCGTGGCTGGTTCCGTCGCCGCTTCTGCGGCAATCATCGCAGCGCCCTACGTGCGCACCGCGCATGCTGCCGGCAAGCTCACGGTCGCGCTGTGGGACCACTGGGTGCCGGGCGCCAACAAGGCGAGCACAGCCATCATCGAGGACTGGGCGGCCAAGGAAAAGGTCGAGGTCCAGGTCGACTACATCACGAGCCAAGGCAACAAGTTGCTGCTGACCGAGCAGGCCGAAGCGCTGGCCAGGACCGGCCACGACATCATGACCTTCCGCTGCTGGGGACCGGGCGACCACGCCCGGATTTTGGAGCCGGTCGATGACATCATGGCCGACCTCATCAAGCAGAACGGCGCCGTCAACAAGACGGTCGAATACCTCGGCCGGCATGACGGGCACTGGCGCGGGGTCCCGGCGACGCGCGGCAGCAACACCAAGGGGCCGTGCTCGCGGATCGACCTCTTGAAGCAGCATGCCGGCATCGACGTCCAGGCGATGTATCCAGCCGGCGCTCCGGCAAAGGCCGACGCATGGACCTACGATGCTTTCCTGAAAGCGGCGGAGTCCTGCCACAAGGCGGGCGTCCCGTTCGGCATCGGGCTTGGCACGACGCCCGATTCCGTCGACAGCGCCGGTGCGTTCTTCGAAGGCTTCGGCGCCCAGCTGGTCGACGCCAAGGGCCAGATCACGATCAAGACCGATGCTGTCCGGCAGGCGCTCGAGTACTGCGTGCGGCTCGGCCGCTTCCTGCCGGCGGACGCGCCCTCCTATGACGACGCGTCAAACAACAAGATCCTGGTCGGCGGCAGAAGCGCCATGATCCTCAATCCGCCGAGCGGCTGGGCGGTGGCCAAGCGTGATGCGCCGAAGATTGCCGAGCAGCT
>JANOHP010000192.1:0-9691 GCA_031406575.1 Hyphomicrobiales bacterium | reverse complement strand
GCCAGTCCGTACACGCGGAAGGAGTTGTCCGCATCACGCTTCTGCGCCGTGTACTGGCGAAGGAGGAAATCGGGGATGTCGTATCCGAGGTCGGAGACCTCGGCACCGGCCTTATCCAGCACTCTGGCCGCCCGTTGGTCGATACAGCGCTGGCTGTCGTCGACACACCCCAGCCCGTGTTGGGGGGTTAGAGGCTTGTCGATCAGGGGGCTGGAGCAGCCGACCAAGAGGAGGGCGACCACCAGACCACCAGCATCCGCCAAATGTTGCGCGATTGAGTGCGCGCGAGCGAGCGGCCGATCCATTGCAATTCCGTTCATACGTGGGCCGCTCTTCCCCATTCCCCGGCTGAGACGACTGGTCGGCCAAAGTCAGAACCTTGCCATTGATTGGGGGTGAATGACACATGTTGCGACAACGGCTGCCAAATCGGTGATTTCAGGAGTTCTCTATCTTTCAGCCGGGGAATAAGGTTCATCCAAGCCTCTTGTGGTCGACCGGCAGAGGCCATAGAACCGCGCCATGGCCGTCGTGTGGCAGCGCTCGGCCGGGGGGCGCTGCATGTCACGATTCTCGGCATTTCGCGAGCCGTTCGCGAAACGGTCCGCCCACACCCCGCACCAACATTCCAGGAGAGTTCGGTTATGGCGCACGCAATACGAGTCCACAAGGTCGGCGGCCCCGAGGCCCTGCAGTACGAAACCGTCGAAGTCGGCGCGCCCGGTCAGGGCCAGATCAAGCTGAAGCAACATGCGATCGGCGTGAACTACATCGACGTTTATCTGCGCACGGGCCTTTATCCGCAGCCGACGAGCCCGTTCATTCCCGGCATGGAAGGCGCAGGCGAGATTCTGGCCGTCGGCGCCGGCGTGACGGACCTGAAAGTCGGCGATCGCGTCGCTTATGCGGGCCCTCCCGGCGGTTATTCCAGCGAGCGCCTGCTCCCGGCTGATCGCGCTGTGAAAATCCCCGACAGCATCGACTACAACACCGCCGCGGCCATGATGTTGCAGGGCATGACGGTGCGCTACCTGATCCGCAAGACCTACAAGGTCGGCCCCGAGACGACACTGCTGTGGCACGCCGCAGCCGGCGGCGTCGGTCTCATTGCCTGCCAGTGGCTCAAGCACATCGGCGCCACCATGATTGCCACGGCCGGCGGCCCCGAGAAGTGCGCATTGGCACTGAAAGCGGGCGCCACGCACTGCATCGACTACAAAAAGGAAAACTTCGTCGAGCGCGTGAAAGAGATCACCGGCGGCAAGCTGTGCGATGTCGTGTACGACTCGATCGGCAAGGACACGTTCCCGGCGTCGCTCGACTGCATCCGGCCACTCGGCCTGTTCGTGACGTTCGGCAACGCCTCGGGTCCGATCGATGCCATGAACACCGGTCTACTCGGCGCCAAGGGCTCGCTCTACATGACGCGTCCGTCGCTGGGCAACTACACCTCCACGCGCGCCGACCTGCTCGAGACGGCCAACGACCTGATGGACGTGATCGCCAAGGGCGTCGTCAAGATCAACGTCAACCACACGTATGCGTTGAAGGACGCCGCACAGGCCCACAAAGATCTCGAAGGCCGCAAGACGACGGGCTCGATCGTCCTGCTGCCGTAAGGTCGACGACGTCGAACACGACATGAGAGGCCCGCTCCCGGTTCGGGGGCGGGTTTTTTGTGGCGGTGATTGTCGGATCAGCGCCACGACGGACGAGCTCCAACCCGTAGGGCGCAATAGCGAAGCGTATTGCGTCGGGCGCAAAGCCAGACTCTGCGCGTACGGTGGCCGGTTCTCAGCGGCGTTGCTTCACCCCTCACACACACTATCTTCGCGCGCGCCTGGATTTGGCGAAATCAGCCAGACGGCCGGCGTCCAGTTCACCTTGCTCGACGGCCGCGCGAACAGCGCACGCAGGTTCGCTGTCATGTCGACAGTTTCTGAATTTGCATTTGGCCGCCAAGGCATCGATATCCTCGAAACTGTCGTCGGTTGTTTCTGCGTCCTCCCAGATCTCCAGTCCCCTGACGCCGGGCGTATCGATGATTGAACCGCCGCCCGGTCGCATGAACAGTTGACGATGGGTTGTCGTATGACGACCGCGATCGTCATGCGCCCGGACGGTTTGGGTCTCTTGCGCGGCGCGGCCGAGCCATCGGTTGATCAAGGTCGATTTACCAACGCCAGAGGAGCCGACGAGGACGACGGTGCGATCCGGTTGGAAATACGCCTCCAGGTCTTCGAGACCACTGCCCTCGCGCGCGCTTATAATGTGAATTGGTACGCCAGGAGCAACCTCGGCAACCTGCTTGGTTGCGTCAACTGGGTCGCGCAACACGTCGGCCTTGTTGAGCACAATGACAGGACTGGCGCCGCTCCCGTGCACCAGTTCACGAAAGCGCCTCAAGCGAGCCAAATTGAAGTCGCCATCGAGTCCCATCACAATGAAGACAACGTCGACGTTCGACGCCAACACCTGCGGGCGCTGCTCGCCGGAGGCCTTGCGGATGAGCGCGCTCGAGCGCGTCAGCACGCCCTCGATGGTGGCTGGACCGTCGCCTGAGGACGCTCGCAAGGCGACGAAGTCACCGACGCCGGGAAGGTCCGAGCGCTGCTTTGCAGAATTGCGCAGGGCTCCACTCGCTTCGGCAGTGATCTCGCGTTCTCCGGTCGAGACCTGATAGTGCGTGCGATGTTCCCCGACAACTCTGCCCGGAAAAAGACCTCGGCTCGCAAACGTTGCAGCTTCCCTTTGCTGACCTTCGGTCCATCCAAATGCTGCAAGAGTCACAATAGGGATCCTCGGATGTCGGCCTGGAAGTGCTCGACGCTCAACCCGGGTGAACCGGCTCGTGTCGTCGGCGATGAGCGCGTTGATGCCGCCGCTGCGATATAAGCAGATCGCGTCCGACCTCGCGACCGCGATATGATCATCCGCCGCAGAACCTCCAACTGACCCACCCGGATCAGCCGCGCGCTTGACGCCTGCGCTGCGGTCCAGCATCGTTCGCGACGCAAGCGGAGCTGGACTCTGCGCATGCGGGGGCCGCGATGTTCGACGGTGCCGGTAGGCGCAGACACCCCAACGAGCCCGCGTATTCGGAGGCATAGCCATGCCGGGCTCGAGCCCTTTCGACACGCTGTTCTCGCCGCGCGCCATCGCCATCATCGGGGCGTCCAGTGACCTGACGCGCATCAGCGGCCAACCGATCGCCGCGCTCGAACGGGCTGGCTTCAAGGGGCCGGTCCATCTCGTCAACCCGCGATATCCCGAGTTGCATGGCCGGCGTTGCTATCCAACGGCGGTCGCCATTGGCGAACCCGTGGACCTCGCCGTGATTGCCGTGCCGGCGGCTGGTGTTCCGGCCGCCGTGCGTGACTGCGGGGCGGCGAAAATTCCGTTCGCGATCATCCTGACTGCCGGCTTCCGCGAGGGCGGCGTCGATGGTCGCACGCTGGAAGCCGAATTGGCCAAAGCCTGCACCGAAGCCGGCGTGCGCGCCATCGGCCCCAACTGCCAGGGTGCGCTGTCGACGCCATCGCGCATGTGGTGCGTGTTCGGCAGCGTGGCGTCGGAGACGAAGCTCGCCGAGGGGAGCGTGTCGTGCGCGTTCCAATCGGGTGGCTTCGGCTATGCGGTGGTCAATCTGGCGGAGGCGCAAGGCGTCGGCTTCCGCCACGTCGTCTCGACGGGCAACGAGACCAATGTGGCGATGCCCGAGTTGCTGCATGCGTTCCTCGACGATGCGGGGACGACGCTGGCCTTCGCCTACATCGAGGGCACGCCCAATGCGCGTCTCATGCTCGATGTCGGCCGTAAATCGCTCGAGTTGTCGAAGCCCGTGTTGATCTGGAAAGGCGCGCAGACCGAAGCCGGCACCAAGGCTGCCGCGTCGCACACCGCCAACATGACCGGCAACTACGACTTGTGGCAGGCAGCGTTCCGCCAATCGGGCTTGATCGAAACCCACGACGTGGAAGAAATCGTCGACTTCGCCAAAATCGCGAAGCCGCAGCGCTGGCCCAAGGGTCGCAACATCGGCGCGCTGTCGATCTCGGGTGGTTCTGGCATCGTCTTCGCGGATCGGGCAGTCAAAGACGGCCTGACGCTGCCGAACTTTTCTGAGGAGACGGTCCGCGAGTTGAAAAAGCTGATCCCCTCGTTCGGGTCGGCGGAAAACCCGGCAGATACGACCGCCGGGGTCCTCAACGATCCCGCGCTCTTCGTGAAGACGCTCGATATCGTTCTGGCGGACCCCGCGATCGATCAGCTCTCGCTGCTGCTGGCGTCCCTGCCCGGCGAAGGTGCGCTGAAATCGGCGAAGGCCATCGTCGAGGCAGCCGCCAAGACGGATAAGCCCGTGCACGTTGCTTGGTCGGCGCGCCGCGTGGGCTCGGAAGCGGCGTGGCAGGTGTTCACCGAGGCCGGCGTTCCCTTCGTGCCGACGCCCGCGCGCCTCGCCCATGCCGCCGCCACCCTGGCCAAATTCGCCGAGGATCGCAGACGACTGCTGCCGCGCACGGCGCCCACGCCCGCATCGGCCAACGGATTGACGTTGCCCGATGGCGCCGTGACGCTGTCGGAAGTCGAAAGCAAGTCGGTCCTGGCCGCGTTCGGGGTGTCCGTCAGCAAAGAAGTGGTGGTGCCCGTCGGCGCGGATGCGGCTGCAGCTGTCGCTGCCAATGGATTGAAAGGGCCGTTCGCGGTCAAGATCGTGTCGCGCGATATTGCCCACAAGACGGAAGCCGGCGGCGTAAAGCTCGCCATTGCCGCCAACGACTTGACCGCTGCCGCTACCGAAGTGATTGCCAATGCCCGCGCCTACAAACGCGACGCCGAGATCGACGGCGTGCTCGTGTCCGAGATGGCCTCGGGGCTGGAGGCGCTGATCGGCGTCGTCAACGATCCGAGCTTCGGCCCAGCCGTTGCCTTCGGGCTCGGCGGCATTCTCACCGAAATCCTGAAGGACGTAACCTATCGCATCGCACCGTTCGATCTCGCCACCGCTCACGACATGATTGCCGAGCTGAAGGGCGCCCGCCTCTTCGACGGCTATCGCGGCAAGCCGGCGGCCGATCGAGATGCCCTCGCGCAGATGCTCGTCGATGTGTCGCGGATGGCAATGGCACTCGGCGAGCGCCTCGCAGAAATGGACATCAACCCGGTATTCGTCGGCGCCAAAGGCGAAGGCGCAGTCGCGGCCGATGCGTTGATCGTGTTGCGGTAGACTTCAGCCGAGGCTCAATAAAACAAGCTCGACACACTCTCGTTGCTGGCCGTGCGCGTGATTGCCTCGGCCATCAACGGGGCGATCGACAGAACGCGCACGTTTTTCGCTGCTTTCACGGCTTCGGTGGGCGCGATCGAGTCGGTCAGCACGAGTTCTTTCAACCGGGAATTGGTGATCTTCGAAACGGCACCACCCGACAGCACCCCATGTGTGATGTAGGCAATCACTTCGGTCGCGCCGTTCTCGAGCAGCGCATTGGCGGCACTCACCAGCGTGCCACCGGAATCCACGATGTCGTCGATCAGAATGCAGCGCATGCCGGCGACGTCGCCGATCACGTTCATCACCTCGGCGGAGCCGGGTTTCTCACGCCGCTTGTCGCAGATGGCGATTGGCACGTCGATCCGCTTGGCGAGCGCGCGGGCGCGCACCACGCCGCCGACGTCGGGTGATATCACCACGAGTTTCGACGTCTCGAACCGCTCTTGGATATCGCGCGCGAAGGTCGGTGCGGCGAACAGATTGTCCGTGGGGATGTCGAAGAACCCCTGAATTTGCCCAGCGTGCAGGTCCAACGTCAGCACCCGGTCGACGCCAGCGCGCTCGATCAGGTTGGCGACCAGCTTGGCGGTAATCGGCGTGCGTGGGCCGGGCCGGCGATCCTGCCGCGCATAGCCGAAATACGGCATGACGGCGGTGATGCGTCGCGCCGACGAGCGCTTCAGCGCATCGACGACGATCAGCATTTCCATCAGGTTGTCGTTGGCGGGAAACGAGGTCGATTGCAGAACGTAGACGTCTTCGCCGCGCACGTTCTCCTGGATTTCGACGAACACTTCCATATCGGCGAAGCGCTTGACGACACCCTTCGTCAACGGAAGGTTGAGGCTCGCGGCAATCGCCTCGGCCAGCGCTTTGTTGCTGTTGCCGGCGACCAGCTTGATGGCCGGCATGCGGCGACCATCATGTTCATTCCGCGTGTCGAATGGCATGGGGTTGCATCCCGCTGATAGCTGTCCCGAACCCCGCATCGGAGGCAGGCCCCCGGACGATCGCCCCGCCTCTTAGCAAGCGCGTTCAGGCCTGTAAACGCCGGTGCTCACAGAATTGTCGTGACTGATACCCAACGGCACACCGATCAGCCCGTCGGTAACGGTCTTGCCCACGCCCTCCGCCCCACGTCGACACGATCGGAGCGGCAATGGATCGCCGTGCCGATCCGACAGGCGATCGTCGCGTCTGCGAGATCGCGTCGATGGCTCAGATTCGAGCCGCCGCATGCGACCACAGGCACCCGCTCGAGGACCGCGACGCCCCCGCCTCAGTTCGTGTTTTTAGCTTGCGGGAGAAGCTTGATGATACCCTGAGCGGCCGCTGCTGCGGCGGCATCGGCCGTCTTGCCCCATTCGCCGTCCAGAGACCCCGGTGGAATCTCGTTCTTCTGCGACACGGTGCCGAGCGATTTACCCTGCGGGTCCTTCACGCGCCAATCGATCTGGATGGGTTGCTTGCCGTCCTTCGTTGCACCGATGACGACCTTCCCCTCGACGCGGTAGGACGGGCCCGGCTTATCGGTTTGCGAAACGCCCTGGCGCGACAGCTCGCGCTGCAACGCCTCGGCGAGCGCGGCATTGCCGTCTCCGGGGGCGCCGGTCACTGTCGGCGCGGCTGTCACCGCCTCACCGGACGGCGCAGGTAGTGCCGCCGTCGTCGTCGTATTCGTATTCGTATTGAGGGGCCGAGATTCGGCCGTGGCGGGAGCCAAGTCCGTAGCGCCGGCGCCAGATTGAGCCTGTGGCTCGCCTTGTGGTGACGCCGTCGCAATGGCCGGACCACTCGGAGCGGCCGGTTGATTGGGGAGCCACGTGCCGATTGCCGTGACCGTCTTCGTGGCGATCGCCTGAAGGAGCTCAGGGGTCACGGCTGCCCAAGGGTCTTTGGCATTGGGCGATGCAGCGGCCATCTCGTCGCCGGTGATGCGATGCACGCGCTTGCCGGAACTGTCCGACAGGTCCCAGATGTAGGACACCTTGGTGCCCGCCTTGTCACGCGCTGCGACCAGATAGCCACGCAGGGTGAATTCGCCCTTGGCGTCGCGATCGGTCACGATTTCAAAGCGGTTTGGTCCCGCAGAGCTGCCGATCTGGCTGGCCAATTGCTTGGCGACAGCTTCCGGCGCGCCAATGACAGGTGTCATGGAGAGCTTGCGCAAGGGCTGCTGCACCGGAGCCGGCGTCTGCGCCACCTCGGTTTGCGCGGCACTGCTGCCGAAGCTTCCGAAAATCGAAGTCGAGGACTCGCAACCGCCGAGCCCTGCTCCCAATAGCACGAACATGCCCAAGGCCATGACCGACCTCGCGCCATGCAGCGCCGAACCAGCGTCGAAGTACGTCACGTGACGTCCCCCTTCCAAATCAATCCCGCTGACACCCGGCGGCCGACGTACAAACACTGCGGCCTGAACATTGTGTTCCGGTACCCTCGTTCGAGTCCCTAGACCCTCATATGTCGATCGTCCAGTAGCAGGCCACTCGATCACGGCAGTTATCGACCGGAATGATGGCAGACTTCGGTCGAGCGTCGGCAATCATCCACATCCCGACCCTCGGCTTACCGTCTTCGTTGCCGCCCGAGTTCCCCAGTTCAGGGCGCCCGACGCTCACTAGTGACGCGGATGGGCCACACTCGGATCGCTTTTTGCCCGCCTGCGACAGAATCCTGGGGGCGAGCACACCTCCGCGCCGCTATTGCCTGCGAAATGCTTCGACGACGTGACTCTGCGAAAGGTTTCACCATGCCCTTTTCAAAAGCATTGCCCATCTTCGCCGTATCGTTGGCGACAGTGATGCTCGCTGCCAGCCCCGCCGCGGCCAAATGTACGCGCCTCGCCTTCTCGGTGAACGACTACGGAAAAGATGGCCCGATCCGTGATGCCAAGACCTTACTCGACAAATATATCGCCACTTGGATGACCGAACGCGGCATCAAGTCCTACACCACCGGCAAGAAGGACGTGACGTGCGAGCTGTTCCTGGACTTCGGCGTGTTCGACGAGCACACTTGCAAGGCTGCTGCCACTGTCTGCTGGCCGGACGGACAGAAGGGCACCCAAGCCAGCGCACCCGGTGACGGCGCCGCACCCAAACCCGCCAAGAAGAAAACATCCGACAGCGGCTCCAGCGCGACCACCACGGGATTGGTGAGCGCGCCAGCGCCCCGCCCGAGCGCAAAGTCGAATTGAGAGCGGCCTGCCCAGCGCCACACGGTCGCCAGGCGCCTTCTGCTTCCCGGACATCGCGCCACCCTCCCCTTGCTTCCCGGAGGTCGCGCCCGTGGCGCGGCCGTGCCGCGCTACATGCTTACGGCCCCATGCTGGGCGCCTTGACGCCACCTCTCCAATGGTTTCCCGGAGGTCGCGCCCGTGGCGCGGCCATCCGGGATCTTTCCCGGTGCACTATTGCGGCGACGGCGCCGCTGCTCAACTCCGCGAGCAAGCCCGAACGTCGCGTTCTACAACTACGGGGAAAGGCCCCGGCTCTGCGCAGCGCTCCCGCGCTGCTTCGGCCGGGGAAACAGAAATGAATGAACCCGCGACGAGGCGTTTATCGCTGACCCGTATCATCGTTTCACCATCCAGGGCCAACCCAAGGTCGGTGAGCACTGCCCCCGTCGCTCGACATTCCCGCCGCACCCCGCACGCGCGATGTTGCGACGCTCGCCTCATTCGTGATAGGTGAACCCCGGACGGCCTCGTGGCGGAGTGGTTACGTAGCGGACTGCAAATCCGCGTACCCCGGTTCAATTCCGGGCGAGGCCTCCATCCCCCTCATCTGCCCTGCCACAGCCAGAGCGTCACCACGGCGCCAATAAGCGCGCCCAGATACAGCATCAGCGGTGTCGGCAGCAGCCCGAGAATGACGACAATGTGGAAGCCGATGAACGCCCCTGCGATGCCGACGAGGGCATAGGTCACGTTACCCACGCCCGTCGCGCCCGCCGTCTGCCGGCCGAGCCAACTGCGCCCGTAGCGATTGAACATCATGCCGACCACGATGCCGATCAAGAGGATGACGAGCAGATTGACGATTGCCGTCGTGAGGATGGCCATTCCACGTCTCCATTTTGCGCGGCGTCAAGGCGCCGACGAATGGCATCGTACAGACCATCAGCACCAGTGTTCGTTGATTTTCGTCACTTTCGGTTCACGGCACGAAACTTCGAGTCGAAACGGCTTCGGGCCCACCAGAGAAAGAGCGACCCCCATGACACTCGGCACCATCCTCCTCGTCATCCTCGTCATCGCGCTCCTGGGCGGGTTCAGCGGCCGCTTCGGCGGCTACGGCTATGGCTTCGGCCACGGCGGCACCGGCCTCCTCGGCACCGTCCTGATCGTCGTCCTCATTCTTGTACTGTTGGGTCGACTGTGAGCTGACGCGCGGCGATGGCGAGGGCTGCCGGGCG
>JANOHP010000168.1:0-6928 GCA_031406575.1 Hyphomicrobiales bacterium | reverse complement strand
ACAGCATCCTTTCGCGCGGTCCCTTCCCAGAGCCCGACGCGACCCTCGACAACCAGTTGAAATTGTTCGAATAACGTTGGGACACTACTGATGTCCGCTACCAATTGATCAATCGGGACAAGCTCACCCGCTGGCAAATGGCACGAGCTGAGAACAAGGACTTCGGAATCGTTGACTGTCGGGGCAAGCCGATCAGCGTTGGACTCGGCTGCACATTCGATGGATCGGTGCGCATTGTCTTCTGGCAGTTTATCAAGCCGTGTATCGACGACACAGTGCAAGAAACGTGTGATGCCCTCGACACCGTGCTTCCGAACTATTCCGGTCCTCAGAGGATTGCGACCCTTGATACCGTTGAAGCGCAGCTCAAGGGTTTTTCAAACCGGATTTACTCCAGGATGGTTGAACTAGATCGCCGCATGCGTGGCGCGGGTTACCCTGAGAATGTTGCCCCCTACGACCCGTCGCGCGAAATTACCACATCTCACGAGCTGATTGCGCACCGATTTGCAATCCTCAGAAGGCACTTTGAGGCAGATGAATACGTGGGCGCGCGCTGGAAGTTGACCGACTTTGTAATCTTAAAGCCTAGCATATTTGGAGTGGGCATCGATCTCCCCAAGGCCTGGGGTTGGCTAAGAAAAAAGAAGGCATGGGGCTGGATTAGAAGGCATATAACTGTGCGCAGTGGTCGGCAACGTTAGCCTGTCGCAGTTTATCACGCGATGGAATGTCGACCGTCGACTTCGGCTGTTATGGGTCATTCTCGACCACTTCGCATCGATTAGTCTCTCGTTCGACGGCTCCGTTGCTCATCCGATACCGACCGTGACGCGGCTCCGGCGCTCTGAGCAAGTGGCCGCCCCTCACCCAGTGGGCCGCCCCTCACCCTTCGGCCGCCCCTCACCCGTGGCCGCCCCTCACCCTAACCCTCTCCCCGTGCAAGGGCAGGGCACTGGGAGAGGGGACGCGCACGATGGCCACTGGTTGCACTTGACCCAAAGCTACCTTGCTTCCCCCAACTCGCCCCACCCTCGACTTGACCCTCGCAACCCCAACCACCTTGCCCGGCCCAATCCATCGTGCATTCCCTCTCCCCATCGTTGCCCTTGATGGGGAGAGGGTTAGGGTGAGGGGCGGCCGCGAGTCGCTACGGTTGCCACACGCACACTTTCGAGTTCGACCATGCGCCGCGCTCAGCCCTGGAAGACCAATCGCTCGCGCGTCTTGCGCGCCAACGAGACGTCGGCCGAAGCGAAACTCTGGAGCGAGTTGCGCAATCGCCAACTCGCCGGCCTGAAGTTCGTGCGGCAGGCGCCCGTGGGATACTACTTCGCGGATTTTCTTTGTCGCGAGCGGCGGATCATCATCGAGATCGACGGCGGCACGCACAGCACCGTGGAGGAGTTGGCGTCCGACGCTGCCCGCGAGGCCGAATTGCACCGTCTCGGCTTTCGCGTCTTTCGCGCCTGGAACGACGAGATCTACGACAACATCGATGGCGTGCTGGATGCGCTGCTCGCGTTCGTTGACGAGAGCGCCTGAAGCCGACGCAACGACAAGTGGCCGCCCCTCACCCAGTGGCCGCCCCTCACCCTAACCCTCTCCCCGTGCAAGGGCAGGGCACGGGGAGAGGGGAGCCGCGCGTGCTCGCTCGACCGCAGCTGGCCCATCGCGAACCTCCCCCCCCCCCACTTGCCCCCACACGCCCGGCTTGACCCACCACCCCCCTCGGGCGCACGTTCACGGCCATGACCCGTCTGCCCGAATCCACCGCGCCCACGACCGCCGACTTCCTCGCCGAAGCCGGGCCTCGGCTCGCTGACCTGTGCACCGCGTGCGGCGCGTGTTTCCGCGCTTGCCCGATCGCCGATCATATTGGCCTGGCGGGCGCCGATGCGGGCGCCGTCACGCTCGACCTGCGCCGGTTGGCGCGCGGTGAACCCGCAACGCTCCCCGAAACGCTGCACTGGGTCGGCGCCTGCGCCAAGAGCGGCCTGTGCATCCCGGCGTGCCCCGAGCACGCCAAAGGGCTCGATGCGCGGCTCCTGGTGCGGATCGCCCGACAGCACGCGCTCAACGTCACCGGGCAGATCACCTCCAAGCACGACGCGGCGGCGTTCCCGCGCGTCAAAGTGTTTGCCCGATTGCAGCTCACCGACGAGGAGCAGGACCGATGGCTGTAGGCCCAGGCGAGCGCGTCACCTTCTGGTTCGGTTGCAACATGCTGCGCCACGCCGAGATGATCCGGTTGTCCATCTTGCTGCTGGAGAAGGCGGGCTACGACGTCGATGCGGCCGGCGGCCCCGGCTACTGCTGCGGCACCGCGCACGATCATGCACCCAAGCCCGCCAGCACGATGGCTGGCCGTACGGTCGCCCGCTTCAACGATGCGGCCGAAAAGGACGGGCGCGGCACGCTCGTGACGTGGTGCCCGTCGTGCCACATCCACATGACCGACATCATGGCGCCGGGCAACGAAACGCGTTTCGACATGGCCCACGTCAGCGAGATGATCGCCGATGCGGCTGATCGGTTGGCGCCTTTGTTCGTGAAGCCCGTCAAGCGCCGCATTCTGCTGCACCGCCATACCGGCTTCGACAACCACGTCCCCGTCAACGATCGGGTGGCTGAGCTGCTGGCGCGCATCGACGGCCTCGAGATCATCGAGGGCAAAGCGCACGCGGGCCATATGTGCAGCGCGCTCGCCGCCGTTCCCGGCGCCCTCAAAGCGGCGACGACCGAGGTGTTCGAGTCGGCCAAAGCGCAGGGCTGCGATACCGTGGCCACGATCTTCCACTCGTGCCACCGTGAATATGCGGCGCTCGTGGGTCGCGACGGCATCGAGGTGCGCAACTGGGTGCATCTCGTCGCCGAAGCGATGGGCATCGACGCCGCCGATGCCTATTTGGGCTGGCGGACCGGCGGCGCCCCTGATATCGCGGCCATCGAACGGGCCGACGCCAAGCTCTACGAACGCCTGATCGAGCCGGAACTGCGCAAACCCGCGCCGATCTGATCGAACGCTTTTCGTGCGCCGCCCCCGTGAGGCGAACGCTTCCTCGCGGTCCACCTCGGGCTGCCTCCAGCTGGACCGATACATGCAGCGATCGCTACACACCGAGGCCACTTCGCCCAAGTCCGCCGCGCCCACCGCCTCGTTCGCCATCGTTCTGGCGCTGAGCTTTTCGCATTTCCTGAACGATCTGGTGCAGGCGCTCCTGCCGGCGATCTACCCGATCATCAAGGACAGCTATAACCTCGACTTCGCCCAGATCGGGCTGTTGACCTTGGCGTTCCAGCTCACCGCGTCCCTGCTGCAACCGCTCGTCGGCATCATGACGGACCGCCGACCGCAGCCGTTCTCGCTGCTCGCGGGCATGGGCCTCACGCTCATCGGGCTGATCGTGCTCGCCTATGCGACGAGCTACGCGCTGCTGCTGATCGGCGCGGCGATGATCGGCACGGGGTCATCGATCTTCCACCCGGAGTCGACGCGCATGGCCCGCATGGCGTCGGGCGGCCGGCACGGCTTTGCCCAGTCGCTGTTCCAGGTCGGCGGTCAGGCGGGCTCCGCGGCCGGCCCGCTGCTCGCCGCGTTCATCATCGTGCCCCGCGGCCAGGAGAGCCTGTCCTGGTTCTCGGCTGTCGCGCTGCTGGCGATGGTCGTCCTCTTCAAAGTCGGCATCTGGTACAGGCGCCAAGCGCCGCAACCCGTCAAACCGAAGATGGTCGGCTCCATGCCGACGGTGGGCGCGTTCGAGGCCGGCGTGGTTTTGTCCGTCGCCGTGCTCTTCATGCTGATGTTCTCCAAGAGCGCTTATACGGCGAGCCTGTCCAACTACTACACGTTCTACCTGATCGAGACTTTCCAGGTCTCGATTCAGACCTCGCAGATCCTGCTGTTTCTGTTCCTGGTGTCGCAAGCTGTCGGCTCGCTGATCGGCGGCCACCTGGGCGACCGCGTCGGCCGGCGCCCCATCATCTGGTTTTCGATCCTGGGCGCGCTGCCGTTCTCGTTGGCGCTCCCGTTCGCGGATTTCGCCACGACCGCCGTTCTCACGGTCATCATCGGCCTGATTATGGCCAGCGCGTTTCCCGCGATCCTCGTCTACGCGATCGAGTTGATGCCCGGCCGGATCGGCATGATCGCCGGCCTCTTTTATGGTGTGTCGTTCGGTCTGGGCGCGTTGAGCGCCGCCTTCCTGGGCGTGCTCGCCGACCGTATCGGCCTCAATGCCGTCTACCAGAGCTGTGCTGTACTGCCGGCGCTGGGGCTATTGACGTGGTTCCTGCCACGCAGTGAACTTGCCAAGTAACGACGGTGCCAGAGCGCTTTCCATGTAGGTTGGGTCAAGCGCAGCGCGACCCAACTTCCACGGCGCAACCAAACCCGTTGGGTCGCGGCCAAGTGGCCTTGACCCAACCTACGGCGCCCGTCGTGCGATTGGGCTACACATCGAGGGAAAAGCGCTCTAACTGCGCTTGGAGGAGCGACACGCGATGCCAAAACCGGACACGAGCAACGCCCGCGCCTTGGGCGCCTTCATCGCCTCGCACGCAACCCGCGAATTTCCCGAACCCGTTCTCGATGCGGGCCGCATGTGCTTCGCCGACTGGCTCGCCGTGGCACTCGGCGCGTACAACGAGGATGCCGGCCGCATTGCGCGCGAGACGGCGCAGAGCTGGGGCAGCACCGGCCGCTCGACCGTTCTTTACGGCGAACCGATGGCCGCGCCCTTCGCCGCGCTCGCCAATGGCACGCTCGCTCACTGCCTCGACTTCGACGACACGCACATGCCCTCGATCACGCACACCAGTGCGCCAGTGTGGGCGGCCACGTTGGCGGTGGGCGAGAGCATCGGCGCGAGCGAAGCGCAAATGCTGCGCGCCTTCGTCGTCGGCTTCGAGGTGGCAACGCGCGCCGGCTATGGGCTCGGCCAAGCCGTCACCGCACGTGGGCTCCACTCGACCGGCGTGTGGGGCCGCATCGGCGCGGCGGCTGCCAGTGCAGCCTTGCTCGGCCTCGACGAGACCCGCGCCATGCACGCGCTGGCCACGGCGGCCACGCAGGCGGGCGGCCTCACCGCCTCGTTCGGCACCATGGCCAAACCGTTCCACGCTGGCAAAGCGGCGATGGACGGCGTGCTCGCCGCCCAACTCGCCTCGCGTGGCTTCGAGGCGCAACCGGGCGTGCTCAGTCCCGATGGCGGGCTCGACCGCGCCCTGATCCAGGACGGCAGCTTGAAACTCCCCCGAGTGAGTTTCGACGGCTGGCAAATCCTGTCGAACTGCACGAAACCCTACGCCGCCTGCCACCTCGTGCACCCGGCGGTCGACGGGATGCGAAAGCTCGGCATCGACGCCGCCGCCATGAAAGCCGCCCGCGCCTGGGTCTCGCCGCTGTGCATGCAGGTGACGGGCGCCGCGACCGGTCGCCCCGACGGCCCGCTCGCCGCAAAGTTCGACCTGAAATACTGCCTCGCGATGGCATTGAGCGGACAGACGCTCTCGGCGCGTGACTTCATGGAGCCATGGCGCATGGAGGACTCCATCGCCGACATCGCCGCGCGCATCACACCCTCGCTCGACGCCACCCTCACCGTCGCCGCCGCCCGCGTCGAAATCGACACGACCGACGGCCGAACCCTGAAAGCCGACATTCCCGCCGGCAAAGGCCATCCCGGCAACCCCATGACCTGGGACGACATGCACCAAAAATTCGACGGCCTCGTCGAACCAAGATTCGGCAACCGCACACCGGAGTTGTTCGAGCTGACCCGCGAGATGGGATCGGGGCGGGTGGTGGAGCGGTTACGGGAGTTGGTGGGGAAGTAGGGCCAAGGGCCGTCGAGCGAGCACGCGCGGATTCCCTCTCCCCGTGTCCTGCACTCACGGGGAGAGGGTCAGGGTGAGGGGCGGCCACGTGCTCAGAGCATCGCGATGCGGTCGGGATCGAGTCGCGGTACCGTTGGCGTTTGAATTTGTGAGCCGCTCATGACCTACTGCTTTCGATATCGAGTTCGCATGTCGACCCCCCCGGACATCAAGCCGGACGCAGCGTTCTCCTTCGTTTTGCCAAACCTTCCTGAAATCACAGTCGAGGTGGTTGGCCCAGCTTATCCTATGGGCACTTGGGTCACATTCCGCGCGTGGGGATTTGACACGGAAGACGCTGCCCAAGCCGCTGGAGATAAGCTTGGCGACGCACTCACGTTGGTCGGCGCCGCCGAAAAGCTTGGCATTGATCTAGGCTTCAGCCGCAGCACACTTCGGTTCAGCCAGGCCGTGCTCGATACCATGCAGAAATTCGACGGAAGGGAAACGCGCACCGAGGTCCACGGCCTAATGACTTATCGGAAGGATACCGTGCGTATCATTGGAATTGATGCTCGCGGCAGCACCACTATCGCTCCGGGGCAATTGCAAAGCCACCTGATCCACTGGTTACCCGAGGCGAAGCCGCTCACAGAACGCCATAGGACTTGTGCTGCACTCCTGAATGACTCGTATTTTGCCGCGAGTTCTGAAGCCCAATTCATACTTTGCGTCAGTGCAGTTGAGGCGCTTTGCGAACAACGTCCCGCAATCGACGACCACCAGCGTCTTGTGGATAACCTGATAAAGTATCTTGATACCCAATCTGCCGAAGCAGGACTTCGCACCAAACTTGCCGACCATCTGCGCAATGCCAAACGTCAATCGATAGGTGAGGCTTATCGGGAGAAGTTCATAAGACATCTTGGTTCGGAGCATGCATCGGCCTTCGGACAGTTGTACCGATTGCGCAGTTCGTTTCTTCATGATGGGCAAGGCCGAGGAGACTTGCAAGCACATGCAAATACCGCGCGCGACCTCGCGACGGCGCTGCTAGAGCATTTTCCACTTGATGTGGGTCGCTACCCGTATCCGGTATGCCGAAAATAGT
>JANOHP010000100.1:0-3090 GCA_031406575.1 Hyphomicrobiales bacterium | reverse complement strand
TGGAGCGCGTGCCCGCGACGTGGAAGGTCGTTCAGCACGTGCGCGAGAAGTTCAGTTGTCGTGCATGCGAAAAGATTGCGCAGGCGCCTGCGCCATCGCACCCGATCGCACGCGGACGCGCCGGCCCTGTGTTGCTCGCCGAGGTGCTGTTCAACAAATACGGCGCGCATCTGCCGCTCAATCGCCAGAGCCAGATCTTCGCGCGCGAAGGCGTGGCGCTCGACGTATCGACGATGGCCGATTGGGTCGGCGCTGCGGCGGCGACGCTGATGCCGCTGCGCGATTGCGTAGAGAAGCACGCGCACGCGGCGGAGCGCTTGCACGTCGATGACACGACGGTGCCGGTGCTCGCGAAAGGCCAATGCCGCACAGGCCGCTTGTGGACACACGTGCGTGACGATCGCCCGTTCGGCGGCAAAGCCGCGCCAGTTGCTGTGTTCTACTACTCACCGACCCGCGAAGGGGAGCACGCGGAGCGCCAACTCGCGGCTTACACCGGCATCTGTCAGGCCGACGCGTACTCCGGCTTCAACGGCCTGTTCGTCGAAGGCCGCAAACTCGGGCTGATTATCGAAGCCGCGTGCTGGGCGCACAGCCGGCGCAAATTCTTCGAGTTGGCGCGGCTGCGCAAAATGCCGATCGCGATCGAAGCGGTCGTGCGCATCGATGCGCTGTTTGCCATCGAACGCGAGATCAACGGTCAAACGGCGGCCGAACGCCTCGCTGCTCGTCGCGTGCGATCAAAACCGTTGATCGACGACTTCGAGCAATGGCTGCGCGGCGAACGCAAAAAGCTGTCACCGAAAGGGCCGCTCGCGAAAGCGATCGATTACACGTTCAATCATTGGAAGGCGTTCACGCGCTTCCTTGATGACGGCCGGATCTGCCTGTCGAACAACGCCGCCGAGCGCTCGATCCGCAGCATTGCTGTCGGTCGCCGCAACTGGACCTTCTGCGGCTCAGACACCGGCGGCCACCGCGCCGCCGTCATGTTCACGCTGATCGAGACGGCAAAACTTTGCGATGTCGATCCGAAGGCGTGGCTCGCCGACGTCCTCGCCCGCATCGCCGATCACCCGATGCAGCGCCTCGGCGACTTGCTGCCGCGGACCTGGAAGGCCGCACGCGAGGCCGCAGCAGCGATCAAGGCTGCCGCCTGATCAGGCGGCACCACCGGCGGCCCTGGCCGGATGCTTACCATTCTTCATAGCCTTCCCACCAACTCATGCGTCATCATCGAGGTAGGGCGGTGTACGAGGTGAAATCTGTTGTGCCATCGATTTGCTCGAATCGATGGATACCTCAGTGCAATGAACGACCAGGAAAAGTTTCAAGCTGAAGAAGCCCGACGCGTGCACGACCGAATCCGGGCGCAAGAAGACTTGCACAACAGGGCCGCAATCGAATCTGGCGCCGCCGCGATCAAGACCATCATTCTTGCCAACGGCGGGGCAATCGTCGCAGTACTCGCTTTTCTTGGCAACATTGCTGGCAAGGAAAATATTGAGGTCAAACAGATCGCCGACGCGGCGCAATCCCTCATGTGGTTTGCCGGTGGTATCTCCGCCGGGCTCGGGTGCATGCTCACCGCATACCTGACGAACCTCAACAACGCCAATACTGCCGCCTCCCACAATCTCACATGGGAGCATCCTCACGTAAGTCCCGATCACGAACATCGAAGGTACTATTGGTTTTCACGTGGCTGGCAGTGGACTTCTATCTTCACTGGCGCAGTGGCCTGGGGCTGCTTCGTTTACGGCATAATTGAAGTGCGTGAGACCCTTCTGAAGCTCGCTGCTACCTAATCCAGGGTCATTCAAAGAATCCGTCCGGTCACGACGGCGAAAGCCAGCGCGTCGCCCTGGCCCGCACAATCGTCACCAATCCGTCCGTATTCCTCATGGACGAGCCACTGTCGAGCCTCGATGCCAAGTTGCGGGTCGACATGCGCACGGAACTCAAGCGTCTGCACGCTCAGCTCAACTCCACCTTCGTCTACGTGACGCACGATCAAGCCGAGGCGATGACGATGGCCGACCGCATCGTCGTCATGAGCAAGGGCCGCATCGAGCAACTCGGCACGCCGCTGGAGATCTACGACACACCGTCGACGCAGTTCGTCGCCAGTTTCTTCGGCACGCCGACGATGAATTTCCTCGAGGGCACCATCAGCTCGACATCGGGCCGTTCGACATTCCGGGGCGGAGGCTTGGGGGTGGATTTGCCAGCCTCCGTGTCCGCCACGTCCGCTGATCGCAGCGTGGTCTTGGGCGTGCGATCCGAACACGTCTTGATCGGCGATAGAGGGGCTTACTCTGGCACGGCGCGCCTCATCGAACCCCTCGGCGATGCCACCCTCGTGCATTTCGATGCCCACAGCGGCCGCTCGCTGGTCGCCAAGGTCGCACCCAGCATGTCCCTGTCACCCGGATCGGCGCTGAAGTTCACTTTCGATCCCGCCCGGTGCCATCTTTTCGATGCGGCCACCCAGGCGCGCATCAATTGAGGGTTCGACCAAGCCACTCGCCCCACCCGCGACAGTAGCCCACGGCGAAGCGTCAATGGGGCGTCAATGTCTTGCAGGGCAGGAGCCAAGCTCCTAATATCGCCTCCACTGCGGGTGTAGCTCAATGGTAGAGCAACAGCTTCCCAAGCTGATGACGAGGGTTCGATTCCCTTCACCCGCTCCAATTATTTCAATGACTTATGAAGCTGTCGCTGAGTGAGAGAAACCTCCAGCATTCACATAGCATTCACGAAATTCGGATGACGGCTGTGAACGCACGCTTCTGACACGACCACTTGGTGCATCGTTCGTCGGTGCCACGACCCCCCTCAGGGGCGCTGAGCAAAGTCGCGACGGGCCGTGGTGGGAGCATCGGCTCGAGATCAGCGCAACAGCATGCTGCGCGGTTGGTCGGCGTACAAGACGATGGATCATCACGTTTATGGGCAGGTCAGCCTGCTTCCTCGTGCGTCGTCACAAGGTGGCGGGACGCGGGACACGCACGTTCCCTGTCGGAATGATCCGAGGGAAGCTGGGCGTCCTTGCGCTACGTCCCTTGCTGGTGACACGCCGTGGGCCTT
>JANOHP010000094.1:0-1688 GCA_031406575.1 Hyphomicrobiales bacterium | reverse complement strand
GCGACGCCCATGCCGCCGGCAGTGCAGATCGAGATGAGGCCCCGGCCGCCGTTTTCCACCAGCAGTTTCGCGAGCACACCGGTGATGCGCGCGCCGGTCGCTGCAAACGGATGACCGAAGGCGAGAGACGAGCCTTTGACGTTCATTTTCGTGCGGTCGATGGCGCCGAGGGGTTGGTCCTTGCCCAGGCGCGATTTGCAGTATTCGGGGTCTTCCCAGGCGGCCAGCGTCGAGAGCACTTGCGCTGCGAACGCTTCGTGGATCTCATAGAAATCGAAGTCCTGGAGTTTCAGGCCGGCGCGATCGAGCAGGCGCGAGACGGCGATGGTGGGCGCCATCAGCAGGCCTTCGCCGGCGACGAAGTCGTTGGCCGATGTTTGTGCGTCCACGAGATAGGCGAGAATGGGCAATCCGCGCGCGTTGGCCCAGTCCTCCGAGGCGAGGAGGACGGCGGCGGCGCCGTCCGTCAACGGCGTCGAGTTGGCGGCGGTCAGGGTGCCGCGCTCCGATCGCTCGAAGGCGGTGCGCAGCGTGGAGATTTTCTCGAGCGAGATGTCGTCGCGCAGGTTGTTGTCGCGGAAGACGCCGGCGCATGGCGTGACGAGGTCGTCCATCCATCCCGATGCATAGGCGGCGGCCGCCTTGCGGTGGCTTTCGAGGGCGAGCTGATCTTGCGCCTCGCGCGAGATATGCCAGTGCTGCGCCATCAACTCGCAGTGTTCGCCCATGGCAAGGCCCGTGCGCGGCTCGGCGACGGAGGGCGGTTGCGGGGCGAGTTCGCGCAGAGACAGGCCCTTGAATGCGGAGACGCGACCGCCGAGGGAGCGCGCGCGTTGGGCTTCGACGAGGCGTCCGGAAAATTTCTTCGAAAAGACGATGGGCGCATCCGATGTGGTGTCGGACCCGACCGCAACGCCGCTCTCGATCTGGCCAATGGCAATCTTGGCGGCGATGCCCATAGCAGCTTGCAGGCTGGTGCCGCAGGCTTGGATTATGGTGATGCCGGGCGTGGAGGGCGCGAGCTTGGTGCCGATGACGGCTTCGCGCGCGATGTTCCAATCCTTGGAGTGCGTGACGACAGCGCCGCCCACCACCTCGTCGATGTGCGCGCCCGCCAGTCGATAACGATCGACGAGGCCGTTCAGCGTCGCCGTCATCATCTCGAGGTTCGACAGATCGGCATAGAGCGTGTTCGACCGGCAGAAGGGGATACGCACACTCCCGACAATGGCGACACGGCGGAGAGAAGGGGTCATGGGGTGGGCCTGTCTGTGTCAGCGACGATAGTCAGTCTTCGGGATCGAGTGGGAGTGAAGCGGGAATGCGATGCAACGCGGGTTCGAGATCCAGAACGTCGCTGGAAGCGACCTTCCAAATCATCTTGTTGTCGACATGAGCGTACCCGTGCCGCAGTACGTTTCCGATATCGCGAATGGCGCGCCAGGGAACCTCGGGGTGTTGGTCGATGAGGTCGATTGGCAGGTGTCGGCTCGCTTCAGAAACGATTTCGATGCAGCGTTCGACAGCGCGACGTTGTCCTACGGATTGCGGAGCTTCGTAAGTCGCCAGATCCAAACCTTGGATGACGTCTCGGATGACCTTAATGGCGTCGAGCATATCCTCGACACGGATTCGAATGGATCGGAATGCCATTCAAAATACTTTCATGCTGGAGCGCTCGATTCGTG
>JANOHP010000087.1:0-9798 GCA_031406575.1 Hyphomicrobiales bacterium | reverse complement strand
GTCGAGCTCAAGATCGTGCGCGACGTCATTCGCATCAACGCTGTGAAGTCCCGCCTGGAGGACGATGTCATTTACGTGAAGGTTTCGACCTTCAATGAGCAGACGCACGCGAACTTGGTCAGACAGGTCGAGGCGCTGAAGAAGCAGCTCGCGAAGCCCGCCAAGGGCTACATCATCGATCTGCGCAATAACCCAGGTGGTCTCCTCGATCAGGCGATCAGCGTGTCGGATGATTTCCTCGACAAGGGCGCCATCGTTCTGACCAAGGGGCGCAACCTCGAGGAAACTCAGCGGGCGAATGCTCGCCCTGGCGACATCACGGACGGCAAGCGGATTCTCGTGCTGATCAATGGTGGCTCGGCGTCAGCCTCCGAAATCGTGGCTGGCGCGCTTCAGGATCACAAGCGCGCGCTGGTGATCGGAACGAGATCATTTGGAAAAGGCTCGGTGCAGACTATCATTCCGCTCGGCCAGAATGGCGCTATTCGTTTGACCACGGCGCGCTATTACACGCCGGCCGGCCGATCGATCCAGGCCAAGGGCATTGATCCCGATATCGTCGTCGAGCAGGAGTTGCCGCCGGAGTTGAAGCCGAAGACCGCGGAGAAGCCGCGCGGCGAGGCAAGCCTGCGGGGTCACTTGCGCGGTGACGCGGCGAAGGACAAGAAAGAAGAGTCGGGCTCTGCGGCCTATGTGCCAAAGGAACCCGAGAAGGACCAGCAGCTCCAGTACGCGCTGAAATTGATGCGGGGCGAAATCCCAGAACCCGTCATCGAAGCCAAGCCCGAGGACACCGCGACCAAACCCGATGACGTCAAGTCGACCATCGAGTCGAAGAAAGAGCCGGCCAAGAAATAGGGCTGGTGCCGACGGCAGTTCATGAGTGTTCGGGCGCCTGTTGGGCGCCCGATTCGTTCATAGCGGCAGGGTACTCCCCACCTCAAAGTGCTACAGTGCACGATCTGGATTGCTCGCCGGTGATCTCCTCGAGCCGAGCCGAGCAGTGGTGAGCCTCGGAAATTGCATCATGGATTATGAAAAACTTCCCTACCGCCCCTGTGTGGGTCTGATGGTGTTCAACCCTGCCGGCCACGTTTGGATCGGCCGTCGGGTTGGTACCATGCTCAAAGATCGGCCGCGCGGATGGTGGCAGATGCCGCAAGGCGGCATAGACGAGGGCGAGGATGCGGCTGCTGCGGCACTGCGCGAGTTGGCCGAGGAAACCGGCATCACGAACGGCCGCATCGTCGGGGAAAGTGCACGCTGGCACGCCTATGACCTGCCACCCGAACTCTTGGGCCGGATTTGGGGCGGCAAATATCGCGGCCAAACCCAGAAATGGTTCGCGATACGCTTCGAAGGGTCCGATGACGAGGTCAACATCGCGCCGACCGACCATCCGCCCGAGTTCGAGGAATGGCGCTGGGCGCCGATCGAGGATTTGTCGCGGCTGATCGTACCGTTCAAACGGGCGGTTTATCTCAACGTGATCGAGGAGTTTCGCGACTTGGCAAAACCCCTCTGACCGTCAGCGGCGGCAGGGCTGCGCTTCGACGACACAGCTCCATGTCGTGCCGTTCTGGGAGCAGGTCATCGATTTATCCATCGCGAGCTGGAAGTTGCCCCACGCGCTACTGTATTCCCAAGACGTGAATTCCGACCAGCTTCGGATGGCAGCTACTTCGGCGGCTTTGCGCGTGGGCGCGCCGCTGCTCTGACCCTGGTGGGTATGATCGGCCAGGCACAGCTTTCCACCAATGCGCACCTTGGCATGAAGACCCGTCAAGCCTTCTTCCTGGTAGGGAGCACCGACGGCGGCATGACACGCCAGTAGCATCACGGATACGGTGGTGATGAGCCGAACAATCATGGTCTGTCCTCGTGTTCGTCTAGATCCGGAAACGGTCGCTGAATCACAGGCATGTGCCATGATTTGCCTGCCCTGGCGCGGTGGCGGTCGGCCACGCGGCGCGTTTTCTTGGCCCGGTGTGCAGAATGGCAACAACGACCGAAAGTTCCCTAGGCTGATCACTCAGGCAACGCGGATGCGCTCCAGCGCCACGCGGATTTTGGCGGGGATCGGGACCGGCCGTTGCGTCGTGCGATCGACGAAAACGTGCACGAAATGGCCCTCGGCGCGTGCGTCCGCCTCGCCTTCACCGAAGAGGCCGATTTCGTAGCGCACGGACGAGGTGCCGAGCTTGCCAATCCGCAGTCCCGCATCGACCGTCTCGGGATAGGCAAATGGCCGATGGAACCGGCACATGGTCTCCACCGCGACGCCGATGGCCGTGTCGTTGGTGAAGTCGAAGCCGCCTTCGTCGATCAGGTAGCGGTTCAGCAACGTGTCGAAATAGGCGTAGTAGACCACGTTGTTGATGTGGCCATAGAAGTCGTTGTCCATCCAGCGTGTGGGGATGAGCCTGAAATGCTTGTAGTCGGCGCGCTGGCCAACGGTTTTCGTGCTCATGCCGGGCGTCAATTCACGATGTGTCGGTGTTGAAGGTGAGCGCTCACGCCCGAACCGCAAAAAACTGGATCTCGACGAGGCAATCGGGATCAGCCATCCGGTTTTCGACGCAGGCGCGTGCGGGCAGATTCTTCGGGTCGACCCAATCCAGCCAAACCACATTCATGGCATCGCGCAGCCGGATGTCGGCAAGCCAAATGACCGCGAAGAGGATGTGCGACTTGGTCGAACCGCACATCCCCAGATAGCGATCACAATCCGCGAGCGCTTGCCGGATTTGACCCTGAACGTCGAGGGTGGTGTCGTCGGCGATGCAACCGGCGGTGAAAACGAAGGAGCCCGCTTCGACCACGTTGGCCAACAGCGGTTCCAACTCGCGCCGGACAATCGCCATGAGCGCTCCCCCTCGTGTGTGTTTCTGGGCCGAGGCGAGAGGATCTGGTCGTGCCACCCGCCACTCGCCTCTGACCGTTCACCCCTTTGCGGCGATGACCGAGATTTCGACCAGCAAGTTCGGGTCGGCGAGCTTGGCCTCGATGCAGGCGCGGCCGGGCAAGTTCTGGCCGCCGGTCCATGCGTTCCACGCGATATTCATCTTGTCGCGATGACGGATGTCCGACACCCAGATCGTCGCGGAGATGACCTTGGTTTTGTCCGTGCCGCAAAGTCCCAGCAGCCGGTCGATCTCAGCCAGGATCTGCTCGGCTTGGCCCTGCGCGTCAGCTTTGGAATTGTCCGCGGTAACGCCGGCGGTGAAGACGAAGCCGTTGGCCTCGACGACTCTCGACAAGATGCCCTTGGCTTCGTGACGCGTAATTGGCATGAGAACTCTCCCTGGTTTTGCTGCGGCGGCGAAGTTAGCACGAACTGAGCGGGGTGCCAGAATTCTCGCTGGCTGCCGATCAGCGTCGCGGTCGGGTGGTTCCCGACAGCGCATAGTTCAGCATCTTGGCGGCGAGCTGGGCGGCGAGAAAGTCGTAGGCGTGGAAGCCCTTGATGGGTGCCAGCTCGACGAGGTCCATGCCGACGACGCGACCGATCTCGCAGGCGCGCCGAATGAATGCGAGCAGTTGGGGGTAAGTCATGCCGCCCGGCGTCGGCGTGCCGGTTGCGGGCATCACGGTGCCGTCGAGCGCATCGATATCGACGGTGATGTAGACTGGCCGATTTTTCAACGGCGCCAGGATCGTCTCGATATTCCAGAGCGGCTGATCGACGGCCAAGTGCATATCGATGCGGTTGCGGTTGGCGGCGTAGAAATCGGCCTCGGCCTGGCAGAAGGCGCGAATGCCGACCTGGACCAGCGCGACGCCGGGATGATCGAGTACGCGGCGCATGGCAGCGGCGTGGGAATAGTGCTCGCCCAAGTATCCATCCCGCAAATCCGCATGGGCATCGAATTGCAGAACGACGAGATCGCGATGGCGGGCGGCGAAGGGCCGAATGGCGCCCGCCGTCAACGCATGCTCGCCGCCCAGCACGAAGGGCAATCGATCCGCAGCCAGCACCGTTTCAACGATACCGGCAAGCTGGTCGAGGGCGGCGGGGACATCGCGCGGAATTTGGGGCTCGCGCACGGCAGCGATGCCGTAGTCGAGGTAGGCTTCGCGGCCGAGTTCTTCGTCATAGAGTTCCAATTGGTGGCTGGCCGCGAGGATTGCGGCGGGGCCAGCCTTCGTGCCACTGCCATAGCTGACGCTGGCTTCCAGGCCGAAGGGAATGATGACCGCGCGCGCATCCTGGGGCCGGTCGGCATCCTGCCGATCAGGATCGAGGAAGCTCTCTGCGCCCGGCAGATAGTCCAGCGCGCCGCTCGATGCTTTTGTCACGCTTTCTCCTGCGCCGTTGGCGGGCCGAGAGTCACGCTCCGGCCATGGCTTCGGCGGGCGCCGCTTCTCCATACATCGTGAACATCGGTTCGTCCTGCAGGATCACCTCCTCGTACTGGCCATACCCGTTGAACTTGCCGGCAATGGCGCGCGCATAGGCGCCGGTGTTGCCGATTTCGATGTAGTCGCCTTCGCGGATTTCCTCGGGCAGCAGGAAGGGACCCTTCATGTGGTCGATGGAGTCGCACGTTGGCCCCCACAGCTCGAACGGCGTCAAAATGTGGGGGTCGCGCACCTCGCGACCAACGAGTCGTGTGGGGAAGACGAAGCCCAGATGAGCCGCGTCGAACAACATGCCATAGCTGCCGTCGTTGATGTAAAGATCGGTGCCGCGCCGCGCATCGACGCGCACGATCAGGCTTTCCGCTTCCGCGACCAGCGCCCGGCCCGGCTCGCACATGACGCGGCAGCGCTCGGCGACGGGCAAATCTTCGATGCCATCGCGGATCACCGTCATGAAGTCGGCGAGAGGGGCTGGCATCTCGTTGGAATATCGCGAAGGAAAGCCGCCGCCGACATCGATGCGATCGACGACCACACCGGCGGTGACAATCAATTTTTTCACTTCGGCGAAAGCCAGCAGCCAAGCATCGGGTGAAATCGTCTGCGAGCCGACATGGAACGTGATGCCCAGTTCCTTGGCAACCTGTCGGGTCTTCATGAGAAGCCGCGCGGCCCGCGTTCCGACGATGCCGAATTTGCGCTCGAGCGGTATGCGGCTGTTCAAGGCGGGCACGGCCACGCGCACCCACAGCACGAGGTCGCGAGCATTGCTGGTTTCGGCAAGGATCTTGTCGAGTTCGTCTTCACTATCGAGCGCAAAAGAGCGGCAGCCCATACCGAAGGCACGGCGGATCGCGTGGCGCGATTTGACGGGGTGCATGAAATGGAAGGTCGCGTCGGGGATCGTACAGGCATCCTCGAGCTCCGGTAGAGAGGCGACGTCGAAATGCCGAACGCCCGCGCCATAGAGCGCGCCCAGCAGAAACACGTTGCTGTTGGCTTTGTAGGCGTAAGCGACGTCGCCTGGAAAATTTGCGATGAACCAACGCGCGGCGCGGCCTGCGGCATGGGGGCGAAACCCAACCACGGGCTTTTCGGCCTTGTTGGTGGCAATCAGCGCAGAGGCGGACGCAAACGTGTCGAGCATCGCATACATTCCCTCGGCCACAGACGAAATGCCTTTCGGCACGCGGCGAGGGAGCGGATGAGCGAGCATCTTCTGCGCGAAACAACCCTCGAAGCGCGTCAAATAAGGCGCGGGACCGGCGATGTAAAGTGCCGATCCCGCAAGAGGCACCCAGGGCGTTTGTGTTCAGGCGCGCTGCAAGCGTGGGCGCGCGCCCAAAAGGGCCAGCAGATCGTCCACCAACCGGTCCTTTTGGCTGGTGAAGACCGCGTGCGGGCCACCGGCGTAGACGATCAGCTACGCACTCGGAAACATGCGCGCGGCAATGCGGCCCGAACTCGCGAGGGGCACGGTCTCGTTGGGGTCGCCATGGATGATCAACGTCGGCATG
Organism: Hyphomicrobiales bacterium; assembly: GCA_031406575.1. Lineage (GTDB taxonomy): Bacteria > Pseudomonadota > Alphaproteobacteria > Rhizobiales > Hyphomicrobiaceae. Next base: position 3,919 of record JANOHP010000087.1, on the reverse strand, counting down.
TTGAAGGCTGCCATGTCGCGCCGGAAATCCGTTTCTGGTCTACGACGGCACCGCTTCCATCTGATGTTCGACGTTCGTTCGCCGCAATTTTCAGGTAGCCTATAATCATCAGTGACGAATTGGAGCGCAGCTTCACCGCTTGTTAACCAGGCTCCGTCACCCTCGTGTCCAAGGTCGCCCCGTTGTGCGGATCGGTCGGTTGCGTTGCATTTTGTCAGTCGAGAGTGCCCGTCCATGGTCGAGCGTCGTCGTCCCGCGTCCAGCACACCCGTCAACCGTGTGCTTCAAGGCGAATGTATCTCCCAACTCCGCAAGCTTCCCGCAGCGAGCGTCGATCTGGTCTTCGCGGACCCACCTTACAATCTGCAACTCGACCGCACGCTGCTGCGCCCCAACGACAGTGTCGTCGATGGCGTCGATGATGCCTGGGACAAGTTCGCGAGCTTCGCCGACTACGATGCATTCTGCCGAGCGTGGCTCGCTGAATGCCGTCGCGTGCTCAAACCCGACGGCGCCATCTGGGTGATCGGCTCCTACCACAACGTGTTTCGCTTGGGCACGGCGCTGCAGGATCTCGGCTTCTGGATGCAGAACGATATCATCTGGCGCAAGGTGAACCCGATGCCGAACTTCCGCGGCAAGCGCTTTACCAACGCGCACGAGACGCTGATCTGGGCGGGGCGCGACCGCAAATCCAAAGTCACTTTCAACTATGACGGCCTGAAAGCCGGCGGCGACGACGTGCAGATGCGCTCCGATTGGCTGTTTCCGATTTGCTCGGGGCCCGAGCGCCTCAAGGACGACAATGGCCGCAAGGCCCATCCGACGCAGAAGCCGGAAGCGCTGCTGCATCGCATTATCGTTGCCACCACCAATCCCGGCGATGTGGTGCTCGATCCGTTTTTCGGTACCGGCACGACGGGCGCCGTCGCCAAGCGTCTCGGCCGCCGCTGGATCGGCATCGAGCGGGACCCCGACTACGTGCGCGCCGCCACCGAGCGCATCGAACGCGTAACGCCTCTTGCGACAATGGCAGTCGAGACGATGCGCTCCAAGCGCACCGAACCGCGCGTCCCTTTCGGCGCGATCATCGAGCTGGGCATTCTCGAGCCTGGAACGCGGCTCACCGACGAGCGCAACCGGATTTGGGCGGAAGTGCGCGCCGATGGCACGCTCGAGCTGACCGACGCGAAAGGTCAGCGATCGGCGCAACGGCAGGGGTCTATCCATCGCCTGGGCGCCGAAGTGCAGGGAAAATCCGCCTGCAACGGCTGGACGTTCTGGCACTATCAGGTCGAGGGACAGTTGCGCCCCATCGATGCCCTGCGCGAGGAAGCTCGCCGCCAACTTGGTCTGACGGGTGCCGCGGCTGCAGGCGCAGTCGGCATGGGTGCCTGATCGAAGCGGCGGCTTTCGGACGGCATCGCACTCCGATCAGGGTTTGACGTTTACACCGGCCGGTCGCCCTTCTTCACGGTCAGCGCGGCGCGGTTGTCGGCGGCTGGCAGCATACGGCTGGGGTCGCGAGTCACGATCACGTCGATGATCGTGGGCGTCGAGGTGTTCTCGAGACCTTCCGCCAGCGCCGTCGACAGTTTCTCGGGATCGCTGACGCGTATGCCGTGGCAACCGAAGCCGCGCCCGATGGCGGCGTAGTCCATCTCGACGAGGTCGGAGGACTGATAGGCACCCTGACCATAAACGGCATGCTGCAAGGCCTTCACGTAACCCGACGCGGCATTGTTGAAGACGACAGCGACGAAGCTGGCGCCGACACGGCGCGCGGTCTCGAGCTCACCCAGACTCATGTTGAAGCCACCGTCACCGGTGAGTGAGACGACGCGGCGCTTTTTCCCCGCCGCCATCTGCGCACCGATACCGCCGGGCACGCCATAGCCGATGGATGCGAAGCCGCGGTCCGGCAGGAAGTGGCGGCCGGGGGCTTTCGTATCGAACATTAGACCGCCCCAGTGCGCGGCAAAGCCCCCGTCGGCGACGAGAATGGCGTCGGAGGGCATGATCTTGTTCAATTCGTTCATCAGGCGCCCGACGTTGATCGGGCTGTCTTTCGACTCGAGGCGATCTCTGGCGCCTTCGCGCCACTCGGCCATCCGCTTGGGCAATTCGGCGATGTAACCGGCGCGTGCTTTCGCTGCGGCGCGACCGTTGCCGAGCGCGGCCGCCAAATCCTCGAGCGTGAGGCGCGCGTCGCCGGGAAGGGCCACGGCCGTGCGCGTCGTGCGGCCGATTTCGGTTGGTTCGATCTCCACGTGAATGACGGGTGTCGACGGTGGGATCAGCGCAAAGCGTTTGGTCGCGATTTCACCGAGCTTGCAACCGACGACGAGCAGGCAGTCGGAGGCCGCGATCAGCGCATTGGCGATGCGGTCGTAGCGCCCGAACAAACCCGCCGAATGCGAGTGCGAGCAGGCGATGGCGCCTTTGCCCGACATTGTGTGGGCAACCGGGATGCCATAGCTTTCCGCAAACGTTGCCAGCGTCGGCCACGCTTCGGAGATGTGGATGCCGCCGCCTGCGAGGATCAGCGGACGCTGCGCCTTGGCGAGGAGGGCCGCCGCTTTCTCCACCGACGATCCATCGGGTCGAGTGCGCCGCGATTGGGCTTTCACCGTCTCGGGGTCGATCCAGAAATCCCCCGCGTCGAAGTCGTGCTCACCGTGTGCGATGTCTTCGGGCACGTCGATCAGCACGGGACCGGGTCGGCCGCTGGTCGCCACCGCGAAAGCGCGCCGCACATGCTCGGGAATGCGCTTGGTTACCTCGACGCGGATGAGTTCTTTGACGACGGGGCGCAGAATTTCGATCTGACGCGCCTCCTGCGTCATGTTCTTCCAGGCGTGCTCGCGGTTGGCATCGCCCGTGATCGCGATCATCGGAATGCCCGCATTGAGGCTTTCCACGATGCCTGTGACGAGGTTTGTGGCCCCTGGTCCCAGCGTACCGTCCGCTACCGCCGGGCGGTTCATGACCTTGGCCCACGCATCGGCCGCAAAGGCGCCGCACCGCTCGTCGTTGATCAGGTAGTGCTCGAGTTTGAGCGCGCGACAGGCCTCATAAAACGGCAGCAACTGAAACCCGCCCATGCCGAACATCGGCCCGCAACCCGACAGTTGCAACATCTCGGCCAAGGCCTGGCCGCCGGTCATGCGACGGGTGGAGTTCGGCGTCGTCTGGGTCATGGCACGGCCTCGCGGGGGACGGGTTGTAACGATGAAGTTCGATGCTAGCTGGTGCCGCGGGGATTGTGAACGGTTGTCGGGCTGCTCGCGAAGGTGTTCGATTGCGGCGTCGATGCGCCGGCACCGTGCTTGGGTTCCCGCCTTCGCGGGAATGACGTTGCGGGGTAGTGTGTTTGATTACAAGTCGCTCGCGACGTTGGGAGCATTTGCGAGGGGATCGCGTAAGCGAGTCTGCCATCCCTCTCCATTGCGTCATCCCCGCGAAGGCGGGGACCCAAGCGTGTATCAGAAGGAACTCTCACCCCCGAAGGCGTTCAACGTCGAACGGTCCATCTTTAATGGACCCGTCGAAGTCGTCAAAAAGGTCTTGCCATGCGGGGTTCATTTCTTCGATCAGTCGAATTTTCCAGAGTCTATTCCATTTTTTCAAGTTTTTCTCTCGGGAGATCGCCTGCTCCATCGTGTCGTGCAATTCATAATAAACGAGCGTGTCGACGCGGTGCTTCGTTGCAACGCCCGGCGTCAGACCTTGCTTGTGTTCACTCATTCGTCCCCAGGGATCGCTTGTCACGCCGATCTAATCGTACTGTGTCACGATTTTCGGTGCCACTTTTGATCTCGATTTGGCGTCGCGCAGCAGGGGCAGCGTGGCAAGCGTCGTGCGATGCCGACGATGAGGCGCCGCCGCAGCGTTGCGATTGAATCTGGAACGTGGCGCT
>JANOHP010000242.1:0-27773 GCA_031406575.1 Hyphomicrobiales bacterium | reverse complement strand
GCAGAAAAAACGCACTGCCATTCTCATCTCCGGGCGCGGCTCCAACATGCAGGCGTTGGTGCGCGCGATGGCCGCTCCTGCATTTCCGGCTGAAACAGCAGTCGTCATCTCCAATCGTCCCGAGGCGTTGGGCTTGGATTGGGCCAAGGAGCAGGGACTGGCGACTGTCGCGATCGACCACCGGCAGTTTGCCACGCGCGTGGCCTTCGAAGCGCGGCTGCATCAAACCTTGTTGGAGTATGGGACCGAACTGGTCTGCAATGCGGGTTTCATGCGTCTGCTGACGGGTGGGTTCGTGGATCGCTGGCGCGACCGGCACTTGAACATCCACCCCTCTCTGCTTCCGGCATTTCCAGGGCTGAACACGCATGAGCGCGTCCTCCAGTCCGGTGCCATGATTACGGGGTGCACCGTGCATTTCGTGCGCCTCGAGATGGATTCGGGGCCGATCATTGCGCAAGCCGCCGTCCCTGTGGTGCCAGGCGATCGTCAGGATACGCTTGCTGCGCGCGTGCTCGAGGCCGAGCACCGCGTTTATCCGCTGGCGTTGGATCTCGTGGCCTCGGGGCGGGTACAAGTCGTGAACGGATTGGCGATTATTTCGGCTGAGGTCGATATACCACAACCCCTCGTGGTTCCCGTTCTGCGATAAGAAACCCTGTCGAGAGCAGCGGCATTCATCATTTTCGCGAAGAGCTGCTGACGTTTCGGTCATCGGCCATGGACGACTCCGTGTCCGCAATGATAGCTAACACAGTGAACAATAGCGCCAATTTCGGCCCCGCTATCGTTGTGCAGGGCATTTGACGTCCCAAGAGGGAAGATGAGCCAAACCCAATCTCCCACCCATACCCAGGGTCTCGGCGAGCAGGAGAGCGTCTGGTACAAGTTGTCGGCCCTGCAAAAAGGCGGTGCCGCCAATCCGCTGACCGTGCTGATGCAGATGGCTGAGCGCTACGGCGGCATCATCCCCGTCAATATGGGCAATGAACGGGTGGTGTTCCTATCGGACCCCGAACATTTCAAGCGCGTTCTCGTCACCAAAGCGGACGATTACATCAAATACTTCGACGGCCTGAAGCCGATCTTCGGGAAATCGATGATCACCCACGACGGCGCCTTGTGGCAGAAGATTCGTATGCCGCAGCAGCCGGCATTCCATCCCGATATGTTTGCGGAATACATCCCTTATTTCTTGAGCGCCATCGCCACGAAGATGGACGTGTGGGCCGAGCTGGCGCGCACGGGCGAGCCCGTCGAGATGGTCGAGCAGACGTGGACGCTCGCGGCCGACATGATTTGCAAGGCGCTGTTCGATCGCGAGATGCCGTTCAATCCGCATTTCGTCTTCAAGTGCGTCAAGACCTACACCGACGTAATGAACCACAAATCGGTTCGCCTGAAAAAGGTCTCTGGCGAGGAGTTCGAGATCACCGACGAGGTGACTGCGAAGGCGATGGAAGTTTGGGCGGATGTGCCGCCGGAGGTGCTGGCGGCCAACCCGCGAGAAGATCGCGAGCGCACGCTGCTCAAGATGATCGAAGCAGCCGTTGCGGATCCGACGATTCCGGAATTCGACCACCAACAGGCGATCGACGAACTCAAACAGTATTTGTGGGCTGGAACGGAAACCACCGCGCTGACGCTCGCGTGGGCCCTTTACGAGATATCGCGCAACCCGCAGGTCGCCGAGCGGATCCGCCGCGAAGGCGATGCCGTGTACGGGGCAGAGGGTCGCGAACCGACAGCGGGCGACTATTCTGCGCTGGCCTACACGCGCGCCGTCATTCAGGAAACGATGCGTCTATATCCGCCGATCTGGGGTCTCATTCGCGTCGCTGCCAAAGCCGACGTGATCGACGGCAAGGAGATCCGGGTCGGCGATCGCGTCGTGCTCTTCGCCTATGGCACGCACCATTCCGCCAAATACTGGGACGAGCCCGAGGCCTTCCGCCCCGAGCGCTTCATGGGCGACGCTGCCAAGAAGCGCAAACCCTACACCTACATCCCCTTCGGCGGCGGCAAACGCTCCTGCATCGGCGGCGCCATGAGCCAAGTTGAGAATACCTTGGCCCTGTCCATGCTGCTGCGCCGCTTCGCCCCCGAATACATCGGCGTCGATCCCGCCCCCATCAACGCAACGGTGACACTGACACCGCGCGGTGGGCTGAAGTTCAGGATCAAGGCAGTGGGTTGAGTGGGGCTCACCCCACCCACAACAGCCAGAGCCCGCGCGCCAGAAAGGACGTTGAGACGACGAGCAGGATGCGTCTCGTCCACGCTCGGAAGTCGGCGTCGGTCATGCTTTCGAGGACGTAGGAGGCCAGCGTCGTGCCCGTGAAGGCGAGCGCGATGGCACCGGCATAAGCCCACACCGGGATGTCGACGGTGAAGGCGGAGGCCAGCGACCCGAAGTACAAAATGCGGAACAAATGCGCGATCGTCTGGCAGACGGCCTTGGTGCCGACGATGCCCCGACGGTCGAGGCTACTTTTCTGGAAGAACATATCCAGGATGTGGCCAGCGGCGCCCGCGATGAGCTGCAGCACCATGATGACGACGCCGCAAATGTAGGGACCGTTGGGCCGGGTAATGTCGGGCTGATAGCGCGCGGGAAGCGCATCTGCCGCGAACGGAATGAGCCCGAGCCCGATATAGAGCAGCGCTTTGTCGGGAACGAAGGCCACGAGCCGCATGACGAAAAACGCGGCAACGGCGCCGACGATGAATCGCCCGACGATGTCCCACTTCACATGGGCGCGCCACAGTATTGCCCGCCAGCCGTTGGCGGCCATCTGAATGGTGCCGAACAGCACCATGGCCGGCACCACGTCCATGAACAGCAGCAGCACGCCGAGCAGGATCAGCCCGCCGGCCATGCCGAAGATGCCGGACAGAAACGATGTGCCGAGCACACTCACGGCGACCAGCGCCATCGCCGCAGACGTCATGGATCGTCCCCCGTCGTGCCGATTCGATTCGCAGTTAAACAGGCTCGGCGCCGGGCGCAAACGAGCGTGATGACGCTTGGCGACTCGATCGAAGAGCATTTGTGCCACGGCAGGGCATGCCCGATACTCCACCCATGACCGATAGAGCTTTTACGATCGAACCGGTGAGAACGGCAGCTGCGCTGGCTGCGGTCAGGCAATTGTTCGAAGCCTACGCGGCGTCGCTCGACGTCGACTTGAGCTACCAGAGTTTTGCCACCGAACTGGCTACGCTTCCCGGCAAGTATGCCCCACCCGCGGGTGTGCTGCTGCTGGCGCGCAGTGTCGATGCAATGCCCTTGGGATGTGTCGCCTTGCGACCGATCGAGGTCGAACGATGTTGCGAGATGAAGCGACTTTTCGTCGTGCCGCAAGCCCGCGGCTCAGGCCTCGGCCGGGCGCTGATTGGCGCCATTTGTGACGGGGCCAAGCGGATCGGATACCAAGAAATTCGACTCGATACGCTGCCCAGCATGAGCGCGGCCATGTCGCTGTACGAGGCCTCGGGATTTACGCTGATCGCGCCCTACTACGATACACCCGTCGCCGGAACGCGGTTCTTCGCGAAGTCACTCTGAGGCTCATCGCTCCCAGCGGCACCGGCGGGTCTACCCGACTTGATCCCTCAATCGCGCCAGCGCTTCGTCTCGACCCAGGGCGGCGAGCACATCGAACACGGGGGGCGAGACCGTCTTGCCCGTCAAAGCCGCCCGCAAGGGTTGTGCGAGCGTACCGAGCTTGGCGCCGGTGGCTTCGGCATGGGCACGAACCGCCGCCTCCAACGACGGCGTCGTCCAATCGTTGACAGCCTGAAGTCTCGTCACGAGAGCGGCAAGCGTGGACTTCGCGGCTGCATCGAGCTGCTTGGCGGCCTTGTCGTCGAACGTCAGTGGACGCTCGGCAATCAGCCATGCGGCGCCGTTGACGAGTTCCACGAGGGTTTTGGCGCGCTCCTTGAGGCCGGGAAGGGCCGCTTCCAAGCGATCCCAACCCACCGCAGAAAACCGGGCTTCGAGTTCTGCGCCACCCTCCAGATGTGGCAGGAAACCACGCAGGTGCGCGAGAAGCTCGGCGGGGCTCGCCTGGCGGATCCAGTGTCCGTTGACGTCGGCCAATTTGAGAAAGTCGAACCGCGCCGGAGACTTGTTGATGTCATCGATGTCGAACCAGGCAATGACCTGCTCCGTCGAGAAAATCTCCTCGTCGCCGTGGCTCCATCCCAGCCGCACGAGGTAATTGCGCAAACCGGCCGGCAAGTAGCCCATGGCGCGATATTCTTCCACGCCCTGGGCGCCGTGACGCTTGGAAAGTTTGGCGCCGTCGGGGCCGTGGACGAGCGGGATGTGGGCGAACACCGGCACCTCCCATCCCATGGCGCGGTAGACCTGCACTTGCCGGGCGGCGTTGGTCAGATGATCGACGCCGCGGATGACGTGGCTCACGTCCATATCATGATCGTCGACGACGACGGCGTGATTGTAGACGGGGTTGCCGTCGCTGCGCAGGATGATCATGTCGTCGAGATCGGAATTCTTCCACACGACGCGGCCCTGGACGCGGTCCTCGATCACCGTTTCGCCGTCGAGCGGCAATTTCAGCCGGATGACGGGCTTGATGCCGGGCGGCGCGTCTGCCGGGTCGCGATCCCGCCAGCGCCCATCGTAGAGCCGCGAGCGGCCAGCCTGGCGCGCTTCCTCGCGCATCACCTCGAGTTCGGCAGCGCTGGCATAGCAGTAGTACGCCTTGCCGGCTGCCAGCAATTCGAGTGCCACGTCGCGGTGGCGCGCGGCGCGAGAGAACTGGTGCAGCGGCTCGCCGTCCCAGTCGAGTTCCAGCCAGCGCAGCCCCTCCAGGATCGCGGCTACGGCTGCATCGGTGGAGCGTTCGCGGTCCGTGTCCTCGATGCGCAGCAGGAACTTGCCCCCGGTATGGCGCGCATAGAGCCAGTTGAACAGCGCGGTGCGGGCGCCGCCGATGTGTAGGAGGCCGGTCGGGGACGGCGCGAAACGGGTGACGACGGGTCTGGTCATGGCGTCGCGGGCCTGAAAGTTGGCGGTTGGAGCGAACAGCGGGGTGTACCATAAATTCACATCGGGCCAACCCGCTGGAATTCAGGGCGTCTCGAGTAGCGCTTGGCGCACGGGCGTGAATTTGTTAGGGGCGCATGTGCGCCCTCGATCCATCGAGCGGCCGTGGAGATCAGGAATTATGACGGCAGTCGATCCAGCCGCCCGCGAGCCGGGACGCGATTTCATCCGCGACATCGTTCAGGCCGATCTGGATGCGGGCCGGCACCAAGTCGTCGTGACCCGTTTTCCACCCGAACCCAACGGCTATCTGCATATCGGGCACGCCAAATCCATATGCCTCAATTTCGGCATTGCCGATGAATTCGGCGGGCGCTGTCATCTGCGCTTCGACGATACCAACCCGACGCGCGAGGAGCAGGAATATATCGACGCGATCGAGCAGGATGTGCGCTGGCTGGGGTTCGACTGGGGCGCGCATCTGCATCACGCGTCCGACTATTTCGAGCAGTTGTTTGCTTGGGCAGAGCACCTGATTTCGACGGGCAAAGCCTACGTCGACGATCAGAACCAAGACGACATGCGCGCCGCGCGTGGCACCTTGACGGAGCCTGGCCGCAACAGCCCCTGGCGCAACCGCAGTGTGGACGAAAACCTCGATCTGTTCCGGCGCATGCGTGCGGGGGAGTTCCCCAATGGCGCGCGCGTGCTGCGCGCCAAGATCGATATGGCGTCGGGCAACATCAATCTGCGCGATCCCGTGCTCTACCGTATTCTGCATGCGAACCACCCGCGCACGGGCACGCAGTGGTGCATTTACCCCAGCTATGATTACGCGCACGGCCAGTCCGATGCGATCGAAGCGATCACGCATTCGATCTGCACGCTGGAGTTCGAGGATCACCGCCCCCTCTACGAATGGTTCCTGGATAACCTTCCGGTGCCCGCCAAGCCGCGCCAATACGAGTTTGCGCGCCTCAACATCACGCACACGATCCTGTCCAAACGCGTCCTGACGGAGCTGGTGCGCAACGGCCATGTCGAGGGATGGGACGATCCGCGCATGCCGACGCTGGCGGGACTGCGCCGGCGTGGCGTGCCACCGGCCGCGATCCGCGACTTCATCAAGCGCGTCGGCGTCGCCAAGGCCAACAGCGTGGTCGATGCGGGCATGCTCGACTTCTGCGTGCGGGAATATCTCAATACGTCGGCGCCTCGGCGCATGGCGGTACTGCGGCCGCTGAAGGTCGTCATCGAGAACTGGCCCCAGGGTCAGGTCGATGAACTGGAAGCCGTCAACAATCCGAACGATCCCGAAGCCGGCACCCGCACAATACGCTTTGGGCGCGAGCTGTTCGTCGAGCAGGACGACTTCATGGAGGCCCCACCGAAGAAATTCTATCGGCTGTCGCCGGGGAAAGAAGTGCGCTTGCGCTATGCCTACTTCATCACCTGCCGCGAGGTGGTGAAAGACAGCGCAGGCCATGTCGTGGAATTGCGCTGCACCTATGATCCGCAAACGCGCGGCGGCAACACGCCGCCGGACGGTCGTAAAGTGCAGGCGACGCTGCACTGGGTGTCGGCCGCCGACGCAGTGACGGCGCAAGTACGCCTTTACGATCACCTCTTCACCGCGCCCAATCCGGATGCCGCGAACTTCGCGACGGAGATGAACCCCAACTCGTTGGAGGTCGTGTCGGATGCGCGGCTCGAGCCGGCCTGCGTGACGGGCAACAGCAGCGATGCCCTGCAGTTCGAGCGGATGGGATATTTCTGCCGGGATCGCGACTCGACGCCAGGGAGCCCCGTGTTCAATCGCACGGTCGGCTTGCGCGATACGTGGGCAAAGGTTTCGGCGGGCGACGCCAAGGCGAAAAAATAGTGGAGCGATTTGGGCACCAGTGTCGGATGCCCGTTTTCACCCGCCGCGCTCGATGACACACTGAGCCTCGTGCGCGGTGGGCAAGCGCGCAGCTCACGGGGGGCGAGGGGGCGCGCTGGATGGTGCAAACGGCCCAGGGAGGATCGCGGTCGGTGCGCGGCCGCGTTGTTTCGGCTTTCGAGGCGGAGCAGGAGCGGTGGTTCTTGTGGGTGCCGGTGTTGTTTGCGGCTGGCATTGCCGCTTACTTCGCTCTCCCCTTGGAACCGACGTTGTTCTTGGCGTCATTGCCGGCAGCCCTCGCACTCGTTCTCGCACGGGTGTGGCGCGTTGGCGGCATGGCGCTCCTGGTTACGAGCGCAGCGTTGGCCATCGCCTTGGGATTTGCCACGACGAAGGTGCGATCCGACCGGGTGGCTGCTCCCGTCATCGATCGCCCGATAGGTCCCGTCGAGGTGACCGGGTGGATTGAACTGGTCGAACCACGCCCCGAGCGCGGACAGCGGTTGACGGTGCGTGTGGCGACAATGGATAGGCTGGCGCGCGAGCAATGGCCGGCCCGCATCCGAATCCGCACGCTCGCACCGGCAGCAATGCCGCTCGCGCCCGGCGATGCGGTTCGATTCAGCGCAATGCTGTCGCCGCCCTCAGGACCGGCGCTGCCCGATGGTTTCGATTTTGCACGCAGCGCGTGGTTTCAAGGATTGGGGGCGGTCGGATACACGCGTCAGCCGGTGGTCTCCGCGATCATCGAGCGCGCACCGGATCTCGATCTCGTGTGGCGCAGTCGGCTGGAGCGCGTGCGCCAAGCGATCGGCGCGCGGATCGTCGCGGCGTTGCCGGGTGAAGCGGGCGCCATCGCCAATGCGCTGATCACCGGCGAACGCGGCGCCATCACCGACACGACGAATGCCGCGTTCCGGGATTCCGGACTTTTCCACATCATGTCGATTTCGGGCCTGCACATGGTGATTATTGCGGGCTCCGTGTTCGTCAGCGTGCGCTTCGGATTGGCGCTCGTCCCCGTGCTGGCGTTGCGGTTTCCCATCAAGAAGTGGGCGGCCTCGGCTGCGTCGGTGGGAGCGCTGGGCTATCTTCTGATTTCGGGGGCGACCACGCCGACGGTTCGCTCATGGATCATGATCTCGATCATGTATCTGGCCGTCCTCCTGGATCGACCCGCTGTTGCCCTGCGTAACGTGGCGCTGGCCGCACTCGCCATTCTCGTGATCTGGCCGGAGAGTTTGATCGATGTGGGTTTCCAGATGTCGTTCGCCGCCGTGATCGCACTCGTCGCCGCCTACGAGGCGATCCGCGATCGCGATCCGGACGGCGAGGGGCTCCGAGGCCGTCCCGTGTGGCAGGTGCTCGCCCTGTTCGGCGGTATCGTGCTGTCGACGTTGATTGCCAGCGTGGCCGTGGCGCCGTTCGCCGCGTTCCACTTCCACGTCAGCCAGCAATACGCGATCCTGGCCAATCTGATCGCTATCCCGATCTGCAACATCGTCGTGATGCCGGCCGCCTTGGCAACGCTGGTGGCCATGCCATTCGGCCTCGAAGCGTGGCTGCTGATGGTGATGGGCGCAGGCATCGATGCGATGGTCTGGTGCGCGGTTTTGGTGGCGGCGCTGCCGGGAGCGGTCGCCCGGCTGCCGGCATTTTCGGGGTCGGCGTTCGCGTTGATGGTGGCGGGTGGGTTCTGGCTGGCGCTGTGGCGTCGCAGGTGGCGGGTGCTGGGATTGATCCCGGTGTTGGTCGGATTGGGGTGGGCCACGCGATTGGATCCGCCCGATATTCTCGTGGGTCGTGGCGGACGGCTGGTGGCGGCGCGTGCGGAAGATGGCCGCCTGACCGCCATTGGTGACAAATCAGGCCAATTCGAACTCGGCCGCTGGCTCGAGCACGACGGCGACGCCAGACCTCCCGAAAAAGCCTTCGAAGGGCGCCTGTTTCGCTGCGATTGGACCGGGTGTTTGGCGACTGTTCGCGGTCAACGCGTCTCCGTCAACAAACATGCCGCCGCCCTGCGGTATGATTGCGCGAGCGACATTCTGATCGTCGTCGGCCGGCGGGTGGTCGATTGCGCGGAAGCGACGGGGGTGTCGGAGCTGTCACGCCACGACGGGTCCGATCGTCCCGCGCGCGCGAACTCCGGCACACCGGCGGCCATCAGCTCAAACCAGGACGGCCGGGAAACCAGCGCGCGGCGCTGGCAGGGCCACGCCCGCCTCGTCCTACAAGAACCGCAGCTTTCGAATGCCGGTGCGCACGCCATTCGGTTGCGCCTCGACGGCACGATCGATGTGCGCACGGTCGCTCAGGCGCGAGGCCAGCGGCCATGGACGCCGCCACCCGAACGGCGCGCGACCGCGTCGAGCACGCGCGAACCGGCGTCACCCCCATTGCGGTCGCACTCCCGCGAGCCGGAGGGTCCGAGCCGTCTCTTGGATGACGATCAGTAACGGCGAATCAAGCCGACGAGGCGGCCTTGAATGTCCACTTGGTCGGGTCCGAATATCCGCGTTTCGTATTTCGGGTTGGCGGCCTCGAGGGCAATCGAGGCGCCCTTCTTGCGCAGACGCTTGAGTGTCGCCTCCTCTTTTTCCACGAGGGCCACGACGATGTCGCCGTTTTCGGCGGACAAGCTGCGCTTGATGATGACGATATCGCCCTCGTGAATGCCGGCGTCGATCATCGAGTCGCCTTTGACCTCGAGCGCGAAATGCTCACCTGAACCGATGAGATCGGGCGGACAGATCACGTCCTGGGTGTGGTTTTGAATGGCGCTGATCGGCACGCCGGCAGCGATCCGGCCCATCATCGGCACCGCAATTCCGCTCCCCGTATCGAACGTCGGAGGCGGCGACGCGAGTTGTTGGGCGGGTCGCACGAACGAGCCTTCGATGACGCTCGGACTGAAACCTGATTTTTTCGAGCTGTCCTGCATGGCATCCGGCAATTTCAGGATTTCGAGCGCGCGGGCTCGATGCGGCAGGCGACGAATGAAGCCGCGCTCCTCGAGAGCGGTAATCAGCCGGTGGATGCCCGATTTGGAGCGCAGGTCCAACGCCTCTTTCATTTCGTCGAACGAAGGGGGGACACCCGTCTCCTGAACCTTCGTGTTGATGAAGACCAACAGTTCTTTCTGTTTGGCGGTGAGCATCGTCCCCTCCTGTTCAATCCTCATCGGCAGATCAGCTCGGCCCCTGCGGGAGGCCCGGCGACTGCTGCCGCACGCGCAAAAGCACTTTACGAGACGCGATGTTGCACAAATCAAGAACACGATTAGGCGTTCGCGGAGTGTTCCGCAACCCTTTTGTTCTGGTTGGTCGCGCTGGCGTGTGGAGATTGTGGCTGGCCGTCAAAAATCCAGCATGAGGATGGGAACGCGGGTGCCCGCCGTACAGGTGGGCGCGCCGATCGGGCGAACGAGCAGGCAATCGGCCTGGGCAAGGGGTGTCAGGAGGGATGAATCTTGAGATGGAACGGGGGTGACCGTCAGTCCATCGGCGTCTCGTCCCGTGATGGCGCGCATGTAGTGGGCCCGGGCTCCGTTGGCGGCCAGCGGCGTAGCCACGCGTGCTTGCGTGATTCGGTGGGGTTCGGGATCGAGGCCCAGATACGCGCGAATCAAGGGCACCAGAAACAACCGGGCACAAACGAGCGAAGACACGGGGTTGCCGGGCACGCCGATGACGCGCTGATCCCCCAGCCGACCAAACATCAGCGGTTTTCCAGGCCGCATCGCGATTTTCCAGAAGTCGAGGTCCATACCTCGCGCCTGCAGAGCGGGCGCTACGAGGTCATGATCGCCGACGCTGGCGCCGCCGATGGTGACGAGAATGTCGGCGTCGGCCGCAGCTGCGATATGCGCGTCGAGGCTTTCGCGTGTATCGCGCGCAATGCCGAGAATACGAGGCAATCCGCCGGTTGCTTCGACCATCGCGGCGATGCCGATGTGGTTGGACGCACGTATCTGGCCGGGGCCGAGTTCGACCGTTCCCGGTGCGACCAGCTCATCTCCCGTGGCGAGAATCGCCACTTTCGGTTTGCGCCGGACCGTGACGGTGCCCGCTCCGGTGGCCGCAGCTAGCGTGATGAGCCGGGGCGTGAGGCGATCTCCCGCCGCCGCCACCGGGGCGCCCGGCCCGTAATCCATGCCACGCGATCGGATGTAGTCGGGGTCGATCGTGCCTTCGGTGACGACGACGTGGGTGTCGTCGCGCCGGGCATTTTCCTGGATGACGATGGCGTCGGCGCCAGCCGGCACCGGAGCGCCGGTAAAAATTCGGACGGCCTGACCTGCGCCGAGTGATCCGTCGAACGGGTGGCCAGCCGCCGATTCACCGATGATATCGAGGCGAGCGGGAAGGGCTGCAACATCGCTCGCGCGCACGGCCCAGCCGTCCATGGCAGAGGCGTTGAACGGCGGTTGCCAATCACGTGTGGTGAGGGAGGTGCCGAGGATGCGACCGAGCGCGGCTTCGATCGATACCGTTTCGCAGTCGGCAGGCCCGAATGCGATGACGCCGGTCAGCACGCGCGACAGGGCCTCGTCGACGGTCAGCGGCGCGGCCATGCGGTCAGCTCCCGCCCGCCGGGTCGGCGTACCAGACCCCTGAACGGCCCCCGGACTTTTCGAGCAACCGAATGGGGCCGATGGTCATGCCACGGTCGACGGCCTTGAGCATGTCGTAGACCGTCAGGCAGGCAACGGAAACGGCCGTCAAAGCCTCCATTTCCACACCGGTCTGGCCAGTGACCTTGACCTCGGCCGTGATGCGCACGCCCCCTGGATCGGGGACGAGTTCGAGATCGACCGTCACCTTGGTGAGCAGAAGCGGATGACAGAGTGGAATCAGCTCGTGCGTGCGTTTTGCCGCCATGATGCCGGCAAGTCGCGCCGTGGAGAGGGCGTCGCCTTTCTTGGCGTCCCCGCGTTCGATGAGAGCGAGCGTTGCCGGTGCCATGGAAATGAAGCCCTCGGCAACGGCCGTCCGGCTGGTCGCCGCCTTGTCCGAAACATCGACCATGCGGGCTTCGCCGCGGTCGTTCAGATGGGTGAGCCCACTCATTGGCGGACACCTTCGAGGAGGAGGCGCGTTGCGGTGGCGACGTCAGGCTGGCGCATCAGGCTTTCCCCGACGAGGAACGAGCGCACGCCAGCGGCCGCGAGACGGTCGAGGTCGGCATGAGTTGAAATCCCACTCTCTCCGATGACGATGCGGTCGGCTGGCACACGCAGCGCTAGGCGCTCGGTGGTGGCGAGATCCGTCACGAACGTGCGCAGATCGCGGTTGTTGATGCCGATCATGCGGCAGGGCAGGCGCAGGGCACGCTCCAGCTCACGCTCGTCGTGCACCTCGACGATGGCATCCATGCCATAGCTGTGCGCGGCATCGGCCAACGACCGCGCGGTCTCATCGTCGATTTGGGCCATGATGATCAGGATGCAGTCCGCGCCCCACGCACGGGCTTGGGTTACTTGATACGGGTCGAGCATGAAATCCTTGCGCAGGGCAGGCAGCCGGGTGGCCGCGCGCGCCTGGGTGAGGAATTCGGGTGCCCCCTGAAACGAGGGCGCATCGGTCAGCACCGACAGGCAGACAGCGCCACCCTCTTCGTAGGCTCGGGCCAGCGCCGGCGGATCGAAATCCTCACGAATGAGGCCCTTCGAAGGGCTCGCCTTCTTGATTTCAGCAATGAGTGCATAGCCGTTGCGCATACGGGCCTCGAGCGCGCCGGCGAAGGACCGTACGGCGGGTGCCTGACGGGCCAGCACGTCGAGAGCAGCCGTCGGCCGTTCGGCCTTGGCGCGCGCGATTTCCTCGCGCTTGTAGCGCGTGATCTTCGCGAGAATATCGGGCGTATCGGTCATGCCATGGATATACGACGGCGCGCGTGGCAGCGCCACCTCCGCGACCTTATTCCCCGGCTGAAAGACAGTGATCACCGCAAACATCGGAATTTCGGGCTGATGGGCGACACGTGTTGCGCCCCCGCGCCAATCGGCAAGCCGGTGACGTCAGCCGGCGCTTTGTCTCCGTCGGGGAATGGGGCGCGAGCGGTCCTGCGTGTCAAACGTGCGTTCAGGCGGCGCGTTCGATCAGGAAACGGTAAACGCCGGCCGCCTCGCCATGTTCGAGCAGCTTGTGCTTGGCCACGCGACAGAACGCCTGGATATCGCCGACGGCCCCCGGATCGGTTGCCCACACTTCCAGCGTTCCACCCGCCGGCATGTCGCCGATGGCCTTTTTGACCTTGAGGATGGGCAATGGGCAACTCAGCCCCTTCGTATCGAGTGTCTTGTCGGCCATCGGTACCCTTCCGCGAACGCGCAATGCCAGCTTCGAGCGGGATTGCTATAGGCGAACAACGACATGACGTCGAGCGTTCGCGAGGATTTCTGTGATGCTGATCCATTGGGAACGCGGCGGATGCGTCGCCTTGCGAAGCGGCAGCCGACAGAGCACAGTCCGCTGCCGTTCGATTCTCCCGTGCTGCGTGGTGGTGATCCGGCAGGCGCCCACTGGCGTGAACAAGTCCTTGCGAGGGAATGGAAATCTACATGGACGGGCCGACGAGAACCTTTGCTTTTACTTTCGGGCTCGAACGGCTCGGCCTCATCGCACTGAAGGCGCCGTGGGTCTCAGCCGTCCTGATCGTCGTCCTCTCCGTCTTCGCCGTCGTCGGGGTGATGCGACTGAAGGTCGATGACTCGCTGTCGGAGCTGTTCCGCACCAATACCGTGGAGTTTCGTCAGTACGAGGCGATCGATCGCCTGTTTCCGTCGAGCGAGTACGACATTCTCGTTGTCATCGAAGGGCTAAACCTGCTCTCCCGGACGGGGCTCACGGCCGTCGTCGAAACGATGACCGACCTCCAGCTGACCGATGGCGTCACTGGACTGGTCTCGATGCTGTCGGCACGCGGCAGGCCGGACGCATCGGGCTATGCGGCCCCCGTCGTTTCCGACCCCCTGCCCGAGGGACCCGAGTTCGACCGGGTGATCGAGCGATTGAAGACCAACGAGGTGGTGACCGGAAAATTTCTCTCCAACGATGGCACGCTTGCCCTGGCGGTCATCGCACTCAATCGCGCACTCGTGGAAGAGCGCGGCGCGCAGGCCGTGATCGGTGGCATCAAAGAGGCCGCAGAAAAGGGGCTGGCCGGTTCGGGTCTCAAAGTGCAGCTCACCGGGGCACCGGTCATGCAACTCGAAATCCGAAACGCGGTGGAGCGCGATCGCCTCGTCTACAACGGCCTGGGCTTCATTGTCGGCGCGATCATTGCTTATGCCTTTTTTCGGCGCATTTCTCTGACGCTCATCGCCGTTCTGGGCCCCTCGATCGCCATTTTGTGGACGCTGGGTGTAATCGGCGGCCTCGACTTTCGCCTGAACCTCTTCATCAATGTCATCACGCCGCTGATCTTGGTTTCGGGGTTTTCCGACTCCATGCATCTCGTCTTCGCCATCCGCCGCGATATCGTGGCGGGTGTCGATCGGGTGACAGCGGCGCGCAATGCGATTCTCGACGTCGCGCCGGCTTGCCTACTCACGGCAATGAATGCGGCGTTGGCTCTGGTGTCATTCTCCTGGGCACAAAGCGCGCTGATCCGGACATTCGGTATTGCAGCACTTTTGGCCGTGGGAATTTCGTATCTTGCTGTCGCCGTCGTCGTGCCGACGCTCGCTGCCCTGTTGATCCGGCCGGAACGCACCACCCGGACCCTCGCGGAGCAGGATCAAGACGGCGGCATCGGCTTTTTGGGAGCGCTGACGCGGAGCATTGTAGGGACTGTCATTTACAGGCCGGCGCTGTGGTCGCTGCTCGGCGTCGCCGGTGTGGTGCTCACTGGGTTGGCGTACGTGCAGTTGGTGCCCAGCTATCGCTTGGCCGATCAGGTGCCCGACAAAGAACAGGCGCTGGCGGCAACGGGGCGCCTCGATCAGAAATTGACGGGCGCCAATCCCGTGCACGTCATGATCAGCTGGACAGGCACTCAGACGCTGTATGATCAATCGACGATCGATGCCATTGCGGCCGCGCATCTGGTGCTCGAGAAGAACGCGGGCCTGGGCAACGTCTGGTCGATCGAAAGTCTGCGGCGCTGGTTGGCCGATGCCGGCGACAACCGTATCGAGACGGTGCAGCGATACGTGAAGATCCTGCCCGAGCATCTGACGCAGCGCTTCATTTCAGCGGATCAGAAAGCCGTTCTGGTGACCGGTCGGCTGCCCGACGTGGACGCGAGCCAAATCCTTCCCGTCGTCGAGCGCATCGATCAGGCGCTGAAGTCGGTCCGTGTGGCCCACCCCGGATACGAGATCGTCGTGACGGGACTGCCGGCCATCGCGGCCCGCAATTCTGCGCGCCTGATCGGTGAGCTCAATTGGGGGCTCGTGGGGGATATGTTCGTCATCTTCATCTTTCTGGGCATTGCTTTGCGCTCGGTTCTGGCCGGCGTCACGAGCATTCTGCCATCGATGTTTCCGATCTTTGCGACCGGTGCCTTGATGTGGCTGGGGAGCGAAGGGTTACAATTCGCATCGATTATCGCGATTACGGTGGCGTTCGCGTTGGCAATCGATTCCACGATCCATTTCCTCAATCGCTTCAGCATCGAAGAAGCGCGGCCCGAAACGACGAGTGTCAATGATGCGCTTCTGCGCACCGTGCACCACATCGGGCCCGCTGTGGTGCTGACGACGATCGTGCTGGCCTTGGGGCTCGGCGTCACGATCCTCTCGCACCTGCCGTCCCTGCGTTTGTTCGGGCGACTTGCCGGAACCTGCCTCTTCGCCTCGTTGATCGGCCAGTTGGTGATTTTGCCGGCGACGATTGCGCTTTATCGTCGGTTCTGGCCGAGGCACGCTCCGGCGGCTTGATCAGGTGCACCCGCATCGCAGGAGGAATCGATGCAGCAGTTCGCCTCCGACAACAACGCTGGGATCTGCCCGCAGGCCATGGCGGCACTGGCGCGCGTCAATGCCACGGGGCACCAAGTCTCCTATGGCGACGATCCCTGGACAGCCGACGCAAAGGCGCGCCTCGCAGAACTGTTCGAGGCCGATTGCGATGTCTTCTTCGTCTTCAACGGCACCGCGGCGAACGCTTTGGCGCTGGCGGCGATCTGTCGTCCCCATCATGCCGTGCTGTGTCACGCCCTGTCGCATGTCGATACGGATGAAAGCGGGGCGCCCGAGTTTTTCACCGGCGGCTCCAAGCTGCTGACGGCGGACGGCCCGAACGGGAAATTGACGCCCGCCGCTGTCGAACGGCTGGCCACCCGTTGGCACGGCACGCACCACGTCAAAGCACGCGCGCTGTCTCTCACGCAGGCAACGGAGACGGGCACCGTTTATACGGTCGCCGAGACGGCGGCGCTCACCGATACGGCCCGTCGGCATGGATTGGTCGTGCATATGGATGGTGCACGTCTCGCCAACGCCGTTGCGCATCTGGACTGTCGGCCGGCAGAGATCACTTGGCGCGCCGGTGTCGATGTTCTCTCGTTCGGGGGGACCAAAAATGGATTGGCGATCGGCGAGGCCGTCATTTTCTTTCGCAAGGATTTGGCTGACGAATTCGCGTGGCGGGTGAAACAGACAGGGCAACTCGCCTCGAAGATGCGGTTCGTCACGGCGCCCTGGATCGGATTGCTGGAAGGCGACGTGTGGTTGCGCAATGCGCGCCACGCCAACGCTATGGCCCGCAGACTGGCAGCGGCGCTGGGTGCCGTGCCGGGTGTTCAACTCATGTTTCCCGTCGAGGCGAACGCGGTATTCGCCGACATTCCGCCCGCCCTTCAAGCCTCGGCGCGGTCCGCTGGATGGCGTTTTTATACATTTTTCGGCGCCACCGGATGCCGCCTGATGTGCGCCTGGGATACGATGCCCGACACAGTCGACCGGTTTGCTGCCGATATCGCATCGGCGGCGAAACGGGGCGTCGGCTGATGACGTCAATTGTATGAAAATGAGAGATATTAAAGGTTTTGTTCATTATATGTATTAGCGCAACCTTTAATTTCCCGAGATAACCTCTCGTTCAACCCGGAAACAAATAACCGCCGGGGCATGTAGGCCAGGACGAGGCAGGGAAACAATGAGCGTTGCAATGGACGTGACGCGCGTTCGCGCGCCGACACACGACGATGGGTTTCGGGCAGAGTATCTGCAGGCCCTCCACCTCATCGAACGACTGCATCGATTGCTGCTCGATGTCATCAAGGACGAGTTCGATCGCAGCGGCGGCGCCGAGCTCAACAGCGTGCAGGCGCTGCTCCTCTACAATATCGGCGACAGCGAGTTGACGGCAGGCGAGTTGAAAACGCGCGGCTACTATCTGGGCTCGAACGTGTCCTACAACCTGAAGAAACTCGTCGATATGGGCTACCTGCACTACAAGCGGTCGGAGACTGACCGTCGTTCGGTGCGCGTCAGCCTCACGCAAAAAGGCCTGGATGCCTGCCAGGTGGTGCACAAACTCTACCAGCGCCAGATGGGCTCCCTCGAAGCGGTCGGTGAACTGAAGCGCGATGACGTGGCCGACCTGAACCAGTCGCTGATGCGGCTCGAGCGGTTCTGGGCGGACCAAATCCGGTATCGGCTCTGATCCCCCTACTGCGACGGACCAGAAAGTCAGAGTGGCGGAAAACGGGGTCCCGGTTTCCGCCACTCTGGTTTTGGGGGACCGGCACATGCGTGTCTTTAGGCGGTGAACGTAGTGACCACAGCGCATCAGGGGCGCTGCGATGTGGGCGATGTCCCCATTTCCAACTTCCTTCGCAGCCGCGAATAGCTCAGTAGTTTTCGCGACTGAAGCTCCGGATTCGAACCGCGTCGAAGCAGCGGGGTGGTTGCGCGCGAAACTCCGGGCACTCCGGACATCTGCGTGCGCCACTGAGACTTGGGGCTGGCGCCGGATGCGACTGAGGTCTCGCGAAGCATGAGCACGATCAATCGAGTGTGGGCTGTCGGCGCTGTTCTCGCCGTTGCCACGGGTGCGATTGCGCCGGCCTGCGCTGAAGAGCAATTCTGGGCGCGGTATTCCGGGCAAGCGACGGCATCGCTGGATCAGCCGTTCGATCATTCTTTCGCCAAGCAGTGGGAAGCCAATCCTCCCAAGGGGTTCCCGACCCTGTCGGCGCAAAACATCAAAGCGCTGACTGAGGCCATCAAGCAGTATGCCGCCGTCGTGGAGCGGGGTGGCTGGGACACGCTACCGGACGGTTCACTGCAGCCGGGTATGACGGGCGAGGTTGTCGCGGCCTTGCGCAATCGATTGACGTTGTCGGGGGATCTGCGGCCGGGAGAAACGGCCGACGTATTCGGGAGTTACGACGGGGTCATCGAGCGGGGGGTCAAACGATTCCAAGCGTCGAATGGTTTGACACCCACGGGCATTGTCGACAAGCGAACGCTGGCTGCCTTGAACGTGCCCGCCGCCGCGCGGCTGCGCCAGCTGCGGACGAATTTGGCGCGCTTGCAGGACTTCGCCAAAAACAAGGACAAGCGCTACATCGTCGTCAATATCCCGGCAGCCCAGATCGAAGCCGTCGAAGGGGATCGCGTGGTGTCGCGACACGCCGGCGTGGTGGGAAAAACCGACCGGCAGACGCCGCTCCTGTCGTCGACCATTCACGAGTTGAACTTCAATCCTGTCTGGCATCTGCCGCCCACCGTCATTCAGAAGGACCTGATCCCGAAGGGTCAGGACATGTCCAAGCGCGGCCAGGACGTGCTCGCGAAATACAGCATCGATGCCTATGGCGGGGACGGCCGCAAACTGGTCAGCACGAAGGTCGACTGGTCGAGCGCTGCAGCGCGCGGGCTGACGTTCCGCCAGCAGCCGGGCCCGGAAAATCCGCTGGGCTTCGTGAAGATCAACTTCCATAACAGTCATTCCGTGTACATGCACGACACGCCGTCCCAGACCCTCTTCGGGCGCAATTTTCGGGCGGCGAGTTCGGGATGCGTGCGTATTTCAGGGATCGAGCAGTTGGCCGGGTGGCTGATGGCCGAACAAGGCTGGACGGCCGAGCGCGTTCTGGCCATGAAAAAGTCCGGCGAACGCCTCGACGTCAAACTGAAGAAACCGGTGCCACTCTACTTCGTCTACATCACGGCCTGGGCCACGGAAGACGGCGTTATTCAGTTCCGGCGCGATCTCTACAACAAAGATGGCATCGGGCCCATCGCCTCGGCGTATTGAGGCGCCTTTGAGCCCGTTGCGGTGTGTCAATTGGGCTTGACCTGGAACTGTGCGACAAAGCGCGATGCGCCGGAATTTGAGACGGCGTCTAAAACGAGCACGACTTTTGCATCACGTAACTCGTTCGTCTAGCCTTCGCTTCGCCTTTGGTGCGATTTACAAAGGTGATCCCCGGCGGGACAATGGTGCCGAGGCCCGAGTGACGGAGTGATGGGGCAATGAACTATTCACGCGCGTTTTCAAGCGCTCTCGAAAAGATCCATTCGGAAGGTCGGTATCGTGTGTTCGCCGACATTTGTCGCGAACGCGGTAGCTTTCCCAAGGCGCGTCATTTCAACTCGGGAGACCCCAGGCCGATCACTGTCTGGTGTTCCAATGATTACCTCGGCATGGGGCAACATCCTGCCGTGCTGGCGGCGATGCACGAGGCGATCGAGACGGTCGGCGCTGGATCGGGCGGAACTCGCAATATATCCGGCACGACCCATTACCATGTGGAACTCGAAGCCGAGCTGGCGGATCTGCACGGCAAGGCAGCCGCACTGCTCTTCACATCGGCGTTCGTGGCCAATGATACGACGTTGGCAACGCTTCAAAAATTGCTTCCCGGAGCCGTTGTCCTGTCGGATGCCAAGAATCATGCGTCGATGATCGCCGGCATTCGAAATGGTGGCGGTCGAAAGCTCATTTTTGCGAACAACGATCTGGCTGACCTGGAGCGCCACCTGCGCGCCATTCCACTCGATCAGCCGAAAATCATTGCGTTCGAGAGCGTTTATTCGATGGACGGCACGATTTCTCCGATCGGTGCGATCTGCGCTTTGGCTAGGAAATACAATGCCTTGACATATCTCGATGAGGTCCACGCCGTCGGCCTCTACGGGCCGCGCGGCGGTGGCATCGCCGAGCGTGACGGGGTGATGGCCGAAGTCGACATCATCAACGGCACGCTGGCAAAGGGGTTCGGCGTCATGGGCGGCTACATCGCGGCCTCTCGCGACATCTGCGATGCGATCCGTTCGTTCGCCCCGGGGTTCATCTTCACGACGTCGATGGCGCCGGCCATTGCGGCGGGTGCCCTGGCCTCAATTCGCCATCTAAAACAATCGGATGCGGAGCGCGCGCGCCATCAGGAGCGCGCGCACACGCTCAAGCGGATCCTGAAGAATGCCGGGTTACCCGTCCTCGACAATCCCAGCCATATCGTGCCGGTGCTGGTGGGTGACCCTGTGATCTGCAAAAAAGTGACGGACGCGCTCCTCGACCAATTCGCGATTTACGTTCAGCCGATCAATTATCCCACCGTGCCCAAAGGCACGGAACGCCTGCGATTGACGCCGTCTCCCCTGCACTCTGATGCCGATATGGAACATCTGTGCACTTCTCTGTCTGCGCTGTGGGCAGAATGCCCGATCGCGATTGATCAGCGGCAAGCGGCGGAGTAGCCATTGGGGTGAGACCTGTCGATACAAGTCGACGGCGTTTCGTTCGTCTTTGGTGTTCGACGTAGGAGGTGGGGATGTTGCATTGGGGCAAGACGCTTGCTGTTGCTGGCGCCCTTGGGTTCACTTTGGTCGTTGGTGGGACTACTGCGGAGGCCGCGCCACTCGGAATGACGACCGACCGTCCGGCACAAACGGACACTTTGGTGGTGTCGGTGCACGGGTACGCGCGGCCGCGTGGGCGGTACGAGGAGTATGAGCCGCTTCCGTACTATCCGCACAATTCCGAATTGCAGCGCCGGCATTATCAACCGCGGCATCATTCGCCGCATTATCGACCCTACTACGGATCCCATTACGGATCGTACTACGGCCCCCCGGTCGTCTATTACGAGAGCCCCAGGTCCATCAATCGGCGGCTGAGAGTCGGCCATCCCCACGATGTGGCGCGATGCGCGTCTCTCTTCCAATCGTACAATGTCTACACGGGCACGTACATCACCTACGACGGTGAAGTGAGAATGTGCCCGTTCATCGACTGACCGTCGAAGCCAGAAACGACCTCGCGAGCCCCTGTCAGGAGGCTCGCGAGGGTGATTTCAGTGATGGCAGACGTCAGCGGCGAAGGGCGGCGATCTGGGTCGCCGAGAAGCCCAGGTCCTGCAAGCGCGTGTCGCTTTGGCGGGCCAGATAGCCTTTGACCACCCGCTTGGCTCGTGCCTCCTGACGGACTTCGATGGCGGCGAAGGCTGAAGCGAAGCCGTCCAGAACGAACTTCACCGGCGAAACGGCTGTGAGTGTCGACGTCGGCAGTGAGCGCGTGATCATTTTCTGTTCCGTTCCGTTGTGAGTTCTTTGGGTTCGGCGAGCGGCCCGTTCGAGGGAGAACCGTGCTGTGTTGCAGCTATGTATGCTGCATCGCCGCATTCTGTACCATGGTCAATTGTGCATTGCAGCATTTCCGGGAATGCATGTCGGGCTTCGTTTGGATGTCACACGGGGACCCAGCCCCCGCGTCGCCGGGCATGGACTTCGCCTTGCCTTATTCCCCGGCTGAAAGGCAGTGATCACTGGAAACGTAGGAATTTCGGGCCGATGGGCAACAGGTGTGACGCACTCGGGCCAATCGACAGGTCGGTGATTGCTGGCGGCGGTTTGTCTCAGCCGGAGAATGGGGGCTGTGCGATCTCCCTTTTGTGCCGCCCCATTCGCGTGCTATCAGCCGCGCCGAGCCCCCCGAACGCACATCCCACGGCGTCATCGCCAACGAGGTCGTGCAAGCTGCCAGGATCCAGAACCTCATGTCCTCCGCCTCGAATGCCGCAGCGCGCGCACCATTCTTTGCCGCCTCTCTGGCCGTCAGCGACCCGGAGGTTTTCGGCACGATCGATCGTGAGCTGAACCGACAGCGCCATGAGATCGAGTTGATTGCGTCGGAAAATATCGTGTCACGTGCCGTGCTCGAAGCCTCCGGCTCGGTAATGACCAACAAGTACGCCGAGGGGTATCCGGGCAAGCGCTATTACGGTGGGTGCCAATACGTCGACCAAGCCGAAACGCTGGCGATCGAGCGCGCCAAGAAACTGTTCGGGGCGAAGTTCGCCAACGTGCAGCCCAGTTCCGGCAGTCAGATGAACCAAGCCGTGTTCCTGGCGCTGCTGCAGCCCGGTGACACGTTCATGGGGCTGGATTTGGCGGCCGGTGGACATCTCACGCACGGCTCGCCCGTCAACATGAGCGGCAAGTGGTTCAAGGTCGTCCCCTATGGCGTTCGACGCGAAGATCAGCGCATCGACATGGACGAGGTGGCCCGCCTCGCGCGAGAGGCGAAACCCAAGCTCATTCTCGCGGGCGGCACGGCGTACTCGCGGTTCTGGGATTGGGAGCGGTTCAGGGCGATCGCCGACGAGGTTGGCGCCACCTTGATGGTCGACATGGCCCACATTGCGGGTCTGGTGGCAGGCGGCGTGCACCCCTCGCCCGTGCCGCATGCACACGTGGTGACGTCGACCACGCACAAGTCTCTGCGCGGCCCGCGTGGCGGTCTCATCCTCAGCAATGACGAGGGCATCGCCAAGAAGATGAATTCGGCCGTATTCCCCGGTCTGCAAGGCGGGCCGTTGATGCACATCGTGGCGGCCAAGGCCGTCGCTTTCGGCGAGGCTCTGCGACCCGAGTTCAAGATTTATGCGAAGGCTGTCGTCGACAACGCCAAGGTGCTCGCCGAGACGATCGCGGCCGGCGGCTATGACATCGTTGCGGGTGGCACGGACAACCACTTGATGCTGGTCGATCTGCGCCCCAAGAACCTCACCGGTAAGGCCTCCGAAATCGGCCTGGGCCGCGCCAACATCACCTGCAACAAGAACGGGGTGCCGTTCGACCCGGCCAAACCGTTCATCACCTCGGGAATTCGTTTGGGCACCCCGGCAGCGACCACGCGAGGCTTCGGCGTCGAGGAATTCCGAGAGGTCGGCCGCCTGATCGTCGACGTGCTCGATGGCCTCGCAAAAAACGGGGATGATGGCGACGCGCAGGTCGAGAATCGTGTCAAGGAACAGGCCATCGCGCTCTGTAGTCGGTTTCCGATCTACTGATCACCGATCCTTCAAACCTTTCCCCGCATTGCGACGCCGTCGTGCCGGGGCCGAGAGACGACACCCATGCGCTGTCCCTACTGTTCGGGCGAGAATACGCAAGTCAAAGACAGCCGCCCGTCGGATGAGAACATGTCGATCCGGCGCCGGCGGGTGTGTCCCGATTGTGGTGGCCGTTTCACCACGTTCGAGCGTGTGCAACTGCGTGAATTGACGATCATCAAGCGGTCCGGGCGCCGGGTGACGTTCAATCGCGAAAAACTGGCGCACTCCGTCGCGATTGCGCTGCGCAAGCGCCCCGTAGAGCCAGAACGCATCGAACGCATGATTTCCGGCATCGTGCGCCAGCTCGAAAGCCTGGGCGAGAGCGAGATTCCGTCTTCGGCCATCGGCGGACTGGTGATGGAGGCGCTGCGCGGCCTCGACGGCGTGGCTTATGTGCGATTTGCCTCCGTTTATCGCGATTTCCGCGAGGCAGCCGACTTCCACGAGGTTCTGGACGAGATTGCGGACGCGCCGCCGACCCTCATCGAGGAGGGCTCTGGTTCTTTGGCCTCAGGGCTGGCACCATCCGCACCCGATCGCAAGCATTGACCCGATGGCCACCGAGCGCCGCACCTTCGACGAGCACATGATGCGGATCGCGTTGCGCATGGCGCGGCGCGGTCTCGGAACGACTGCGCCCAATCCAGCGGTCGGGGCCGTCATCGCCGACGAACACACCGGAGAGGTGATCGCGCGCGGTTGGACGCAGCCTGGGGGCCGGCCCCACGCGGAAAAAGAGGCGCTGCGCCGATCGGCCGGGCGGGAGCGGGGCCGCACGATGTACGTCACGCTCGAGCCGTGCGCCCATACGGGCCGTCATCCAACGTGTGCCGATGCCATGCAGGCGGCGGGTTTGGCGCGGGTCGTATGCGCGATCCCCGATCCCAATCCGGTCGTGTCGGGACGGGGATTTTCGCAATTGCGCGCGGCCGGCATAGACGTGGACGTCGGTTTGCTCGCCGAAGAAGCGCGCTGGGTGACGCTCGGCCACATCAAGCGCATCACGGCCCACCGACCGTTCGTGCAGCTCAAAATGGCGCTCGACCAGCACGGCAAGGTCGCGGCTGGCAATGGCGCGCCGGTCTGGGTGACAGGGCGCGACGCGCGTGCTTACGCGCATCTGCTCCGCGCCGAAACCGATGGCATCATCGTCGGCTCGGGCACCGTGTTTGCCGATGACCCCGAGCTCAATTGCCGCCTGCCCGGCATGGCGTCGCGCTCGCCGGACCGCATCGTGCTGGATACGCATCTGCGCACGCCGCCGTCAGCCAAAGTCTACCGCCAAGATGGTGAGCGCCCGCGTGTGTGGGTTGCGGCGGCCGTCGGCACGTTCACGCGCGTTCCCGTGCGCCACGGCCACAACGGCGCTTTCGTCCTGGGAGTCGACGCAGGTGCGGGCGGTGGGCTCGATTTGATCGGTCTTCTGGGCACGCTCGCCGACAAGGGCATTACCCGGCTGATGATCGAGGGCGGACCGACCATCTGGCAGGCGTTTCTGGCGGCCGGCGTCGTGGACGAAGCTTGCGTCGTCTACGGTACGGGAACCTCGACGGGCGACACCATCACCGTCATCGAGGGCGATCCCGATCTCTACTTTGCGCCCCATGGACTTTATCCCGTCGAGCAGCGCTGGCTGGGGGACGATCGCCTCCACGTCTACCGGCATCTGTCGCCATGAAACCGCCGTTTCGCTATCTTCTTCGCGTACGCTACCAGGAGTGTGACGCCCAGCACGTGGTGTTCAACGCGCGCTACGGTGATTACATCGATCTGGCCATCACGGAGTTCCTGAAAGCGGCTTTGCCCGATCGCGACACGACCGACGGATCGTTCGAAATGCAGGTTGTGCGCCAGCTCATCGAATGGACAGGGCCGGCGCGGTTCGACGATGTGATCGAGATAGCGGTTGCAGTGCAGCGGTTCGGTACGACGTCCTTCACCGTCGGCTTTACACTTCGGCGCCCCGGCGAAGTCGCGATCGTGACGGCGGAGTGCACCTATGTCGTGATCGACAAGCCGACGTGGACGAAACGGCCATTGACGATGGTCGAGCGCACGTTTCTCGAGGTGGGGGCGCAAGGCCAAGTCATCGACCACGCGGGCCATTTCCCCATCGTCGTCCCCGAGGCATAATGATCCTGGTTCGACCGCAAAAGAGAACCGGACTGGTCGGGAATCGGAGACGTCCATGTTCACAGGCATCGTAACCGACGTCGGCGAGGTGCTCGCGCGCGCGGGTGGTGTGTTTGCCATCCGCTCGAGTTATGCGGCTGCAGGCATCGCGCTGGGCGCGTCGATCAGCCACGATGGCTGCTGCCTGACCGTTACCGATGTGCAGGCCGATGGCGCGGGCAGCCGCTACACGCTCGACGTGTCCAACGAAACGCTGTCCAAGACGACGTTGGGGGACTGGACGGCGGGCCAGCCCATCAATTTGGAGCGCGCGCTGCTGGCGGGTGACGAACTCGGTGGACACATCGTCTCGGGCCATGTCGACGGAACAGCCCTCATTGTCGATATCCGGCCCGATGGTTTGTCGCGGCGCTTGACCTTCGAGGTGGGCGTGGATTTGGCACGCTACGTTGCGCAGAAGGGCTCCGTGGCGCTCGATGGCACCTCGCTGACGGTCAACGAAGTCGAAGATTTGCCCAACGGCGTGACGCGTTTCGGGGTCAACCTCATCCCGCACACCTTGACGGTGACGACCTGGGGGCGCAAAAAGTCCGGAGATCGGGTCAATCTCGAGATCGATCCGCTGGCGCGCTACCTCGAACGGCTCGTTTCGGCCAGACAGGTCGATGCGCGCTGGCTTTAGGGCAGGCAGGAGTGCAGGCGGTGAATGAAACGGCCAAGGCTGGCTTGAAGACGGTCGAGTACTCCGAAGGCAAGGGTTTTGTCTCCCCGACAGCGGACATCATCGAGGATTTCCGCAATGGGCGCATGATCATCCTCGTCGATGCCGAGGATCGCGAGAACGAGGGCGACCTCGTAGTCCCGGCCCAGTTCGCTACGCCCGAGGCCATCAACTTCATGGCCCGGTATGGCCGCGGGCTGATCTGTTTGTCCCTGACGGAAGCGCGGGCCAACCACCTAGAACTCGAATACATGACGCGCAAGAACGAGGCCCGCAATCGCACGGCGTTCACCGTGTCGATCGAGGCGCGTGAAGGCATTGAAACGGGTATTTCGGCGGCCGACCGCGCCCACACCATTCGCACTGCCATCGATCAGACGAAGGGCGCGCACGATATCGTCTCGCCGGGCCACGTTTTCCCACTCGTGGCGCGCGAAGGCGGCGTGCTGGTGCGCACAGGCCATACGGAAGCCTCTGTCGACCTTGCTCGTTTGGCGGGGCTCTATCCTGCCGGCGTCATCTGCGAAATCATGAATGACGACGGCACGATGGCGCGCATGCCCGACTTGGTGGGCTTTGCGCAGCGTCACGGCTTGAAGGTCGGAACGATCGAGGACATGATCGGGTACCGCCTCAAGTACGACCGCATCGTCGAACAGACGACGACAGCCAAAGTCGATAGCGTGTTCGGCGGCGTATTCGACTTGTTCACCTACGTTGCCATGGTCGACTCGGTCGAACACTTGGCCCTCGTCAAAGGGGATCTTTCGGCACCGGGCCCCGTGCTGGTGCGCGTCCATGCCGTCAGCGTTCATGCCGACCTGTTGGGCATCGGCACGCAGGGCGAGATGGGATCGCTCGTGCAAAAAAGCATGCAGATGATTGCGGAGGCGGGGCGCGGTGTTCTGGTTCTACTGCGCGATCTGCGTCCCCACTCGGTCTCCGAATGGATCATCAAGGACAATCAGGCGGCGCGCGGCGGGCGAAGCCAGGAGCGGCGGTTGGTCGAAATCGGCATCGGATCGCAAATTCTGCGCGATCTGGGCGTCAAGGAAATGATATTGCTGACTAATCAGCCGCAATCGCGCTATATCGGCCTCGAGGCCTACGGCTTGACAGTCGCCGGCACCCGGAGGATCGAGTAAGCCTATGGCGGGAAAAACAAGCGGCGCGGGCGGACCGCAGACGAAAGATCTCGACTCGCACATTCTCATCATCGAGGCGCGGTTTTACCAAGACATCGCCGATCAGATGGTGGCGGGCGCCGCGGCCGTACTCGAAGCCCACGGCTGCACCTATGAGCGGATCGCCGTGCCAGGCGCGCTCGAAATTTCCCAAGTGCTCTCGGGCGCCATCGAGGCCGGGCGGTTCGAGCCCTTCCTGGAGGAAGGCAAGAGCTTCGACGGCGTCATTGCCATCGGTTGCGTCGTGCGCGGCGAGACCTATCACTTCGAAATCGTCTGCAACAACGCCAATCACTGGCTGATGGAAGTGGCCTCAATGGAAGGTGTGCCCGTCGGCAACGCCATACTGACGGTCGATACGATGGCCCAGGCCCAAGAACGCGCCAAGGGCGGCGCCGACGGAAAGGGTGGCGATGCCGCCCGTGCCTGCTTGCGCGTGATCGAGATCAGGCGCGGTTTCGAATCGTCCGAAATATCCCCTTTGACGAGGGCCAAGTGTTCACCTACGTTGCCAGGGTCGACTCGGTCGAACACTTG
>JANOHP010000232.1:0-2185 GCA_031406575.1 Hyphomicrobiales bacterium | reverse complement strand
GAGGCCGAGTGGGAATACGCCGCGCGGGCGGGTACGACGGCCGCCTTTTCCACCGGGCACACGATCACGACTGACCAGGCAAACTTCATCGTCAACAGCACAGAAAAACATCTCGCCCAGTCCAAGGAAGTCGGCTCGTTCGCCGCCAATCCTTGGGGGTTGCACGACATGCACGGCAATGTCGGGGAGTGGGTTGAGGATTGCTACGTCAAACACTACACGGGCGCGTCGCTTTATGGCAGTCCGGTCTTCACCGACGAGAACTGCCACGGGGTGGTCCGTGGCGGGTCGTGGGCAGATCCTGCACAGCGCCTCCGCTCCACCCACCGAGCCTGGTACGCCACTTTCTTTTCGGAGGACGTCGTCGGGTTCCGCGTTGCAAGAACGCTCTGATCTCACACCGCCGGCTTTTCGGCGAGCAACTAGATACGCGCCCCTCGTAACCAGGCTGACTATTGGGAGCGAAGCTGCATGACAGCAGTGATCTTTGCCAGTGGCGCAACGGGCTACGACTCGTTGTTCGCCCAACTTTTGACGGCCGGTTCTGGCCCGTCGCGCCAAGCGTGGGACGGGCACTATCAGATCATACCGACCGTCGACAAGTGGGGCCGAGGCCGTGAAGAGCCCAGGAGCCGTCGGGTGTCTACCGTTGGCCTTTACAATGGCCTACCGCCTTGCCTGCTTAGTGCGCTAATTTAATCATGAAAACTGACCATCGTTTAATGCAGTTAACTGCATTACGTCACCCAACGGCATCCGGTCGGCCAATCCGGAAGAGGCCAGACAAGGCGCGTACACTGGCTGCTCCGATACCCGACAGGCCTCGCCACCAGCGCCGTCGAGGCTCGGGGTGCCCACTTGCAGTATATCAGACGGTGCACGCTTCCAATGCCATGCTTTCGCGCGACGGCCGGGACGGTGTGCTGTTCATCGGCAACGCCGTCTCGGCTTTGCTATGAGGTCGGTCGAAGCCATGAATTTCGCAGGCAAAGCCGTTCAGGTCGTTAAGCCACTCGCCCACGACGCCCAAAACACGGGAAAATTCGGCGACGAATGTGTCTCATCGGCGCTAAGATGGGGCCACACGACGCCTCGCCGCACTTGGAGCCGTGGAGCTTCAGTAGACCCTGCCGAACTGCGATCCACCAGGGTAGCGCTGGCAGGGATGTCCGCCATCGACGGTGCTGCTGCCGAGGCCGGCGGGGGGCGAATGGCTCTTGTTGACCCCGAGCTGCCCTGAGCAGTTGCAGCATCCCGGGCACGCCGCCGAACGCATCACAGAGGAAGCCGACCTCAGCCTCGTGCGATGCTCCGCCAAGAGATCGGCGTCGACGCACAGTAGCAATCACTCGATCAACGGACATCCCGGAACGCGCACCGAGAGCCAGCCGACTGAGCATTATCGCCGCCGGCGATGCGAGAGGAACATCTGGTACTTCCACTTGGAATGGCTGGGGTCGCGCGTATACTTCCCCGAACCTCCAGCGACCGGAACACCCCATGAAGATCACCAACGTCACAGCCATCCCCATGTCGGCGCACGTGCCACCGGAGCGACGCCACCGCACCGACCTCGGCACCAAAGTGAAGAGCGACGCGACGCTGATCCTGGTCGAGACCGACAAGGGGTTGACTGGCCTCGGCGCGGCGCTCGGGAGTCCGCCCGTCGTCAAGGCGATCGTCGAGCATGAACTGGCCGGGGAATGTGTCGGCGAGGATCCGCTGTTCTCCGAGCGCATCTTCGAGAAGATGTACAACGGATCGCGATCAGAGCCCGCGCTTGCGCGCGGCGTCACCCAGGCCGACGAGAGTCGGCGGCGCGGCATGGCCATGGAGGCGATCGCCGGCATCGATATCGCAATATGGGACGTAAAGGCGCAGGCGCTCGGCATCCCGCTCTATCAAGCGCTCGGCGCTGTCCGCAATAGCGTGCGTGGCTATGCGTCGGGGGGATGGGCGCCGGGAGACGAGGCTGAAGCCGAGCTTGGCGGCTATGCGGCAAAAGGCTTCTCAGCCTGCAAGATGCGCGTCGTCGGCCGTGACGGCTTCTCGATCGAAAAATGCGCGCGCCGGGTTGAGGCCGCGCGGCGCGGTATCGGCAAGGGCGTCGAACTGATGATCGACGCACACGGCTCGCTGGAAACTGCGGTCGCCATCAAGCTCGCCAAGGCGCTCGAAGGCCAGG
>JANOHP010000212.1:0-27044 GCA_031406575.1 Hyphomicrobiales bacterium | reverse complement strand
GGAAAGTCGGCGCGCGCCGTGCCCCCGTCCGGCATGAAAAGCGTGTCGTGAATGAAGGCGGCATCACCGACGACATAGGTGATCGAGGCCAGTGTGTGCCCGGGCGTCAACATCACCTCGACATCCATGCTGCCGATCTTGAAGCGATCGCCGTCGGCGAAGAGCCGATCCCACTGCGAGCCATCGGCGGGGCAGCAGTCCTCGGCATTGTAAATATTCTGCCACAGTTTTTGGATGCCGATGACCTTCTCGCCGATCGCGGTCGGCACGCCGGTCTTGTCTTTCAGATAGCCCGCCGCCGAAAAGTGATCGGCATGGGGGTGGGTGTCCAGAACCCACTCCAATTCGTAGCCCTGCTGTGCGATCCAGCCGAGGATCTCGTCGGCGGAACGCGTTGCCGTGCCACCGGAGTTGGGATCGAAATCGAGCACGGGATCGACGATTGCGCATCGCTTGGTCTGTGGGTCGGCCACCACGTACTGGATGCTGCCGGTGCGCTTCTCGTAGAACCCTCGAACATGCGGCTGTGCGCCCGGCCGACCGTCGATGATTGTCATCACTCCACTCCACTCAGGTTCCGCTCAGCGCTCTGATCCCGCGCGCGATCACATACAGTCCGACGGCGACAACCAGTGCGGCGAAGCCGATCCCCATCTCGCGCTTGCGCGGCACCAGGACGTGACTGAGGGCCACACCCACGACGCCGCCGCCGATCCCACCCAGGATGAACAACGCCGCAATCGTCCAATCGATCAAACCCGTCGCCGCATAACTGGAGGCCGTCGCTGCGCCGAACGCACTGACCGAGATCAAAGACGTGGCGCTGGCCATACGCAGCGGCATGCCGGTGGCCAGCATGAGGCCGGGCACGATCAGAAATCCGCCCCCGATGCCGAAAAAGCCCGAGAACGATCCCACCGCGAAGCCGATTGCGAGCAGAGGTGGAACGAGTACTCTCGCGGTCAGCCGCGTCAGCTGCACTTCGAGATTACCGGCTTCGCCGGGGCGCCGCAGCATGACGAGGCCAACGCCGACCATGAGTAAGCCGAACAAAATCAGCAGCGCCTGGCCGTCGATACGCTTGGCAACGTCTGCTCCCAGAAGCGCCCCGAGCACGCCGACGCTCGAGAATACGGCAGCACAGCGCCACTTGATGGTCCCGCCCCCTCGTCGCGCATGGCTCAGCAAATTCCCGAACGCCGTTGCCGAGACCGCCAGAGCGCTCGTCCCGAGTGCGACATGTGGCGGGCTCAACCCCACCAGATAGACCAGCAGCGGCACGGCCAAGATCGATCCGCCGCCGCCAACCAAGCCGAGCACGAGGCCCACAATCGCCCCGGAGGCGGAGGTGAGCAGGCCCGTCACCACATCGGGCATCACTGGGCGTCCCCCTCGGACGGCTCACGCTGAAACCCTGTCGCTTCCATACTGCGCACGAGGATCATGCCGGCAAGCATCGCCACCACGAAAACCCAGATTTGCCACGCTCCCGTCGACAGCCCCGTCAACGCCGGGCCGGGGCAGAGGCCAACCAGGCCCCATCCCAAGCCGAACAACACAGAACCCCCCAACAGGCGCGCTTCCACACTACTGCGTCGCGGCCAATCGAAAGTCCGCGCGAACACGGGAGAACTGCGTCGTTTGGCGATAAAGGTGCCGAGCGCCGACACCGCGACTGCCGACGCCATGACCAGTGCCAGGCTCGGATCCCATTGGCCCGCGATGTCGAGAAAGGACAGCACCTTGGCCGGATTGACCATCTGCGAAATGATCAGCCCCAACCCGAAAACCAACCCGACGATGAAGGCCGCGAACATCACCATGATCACGGCCCCATCATGTGGCGGGTCACATAAACGGCGACGACTGCGGCGGCCATGAAGGCCCCGGTGGCAACCAGCGAGCGCACGGAGCCACGCGCCAACCCACAGACGCCGTGACCGCTGGTGCAGCCCGAGCCCAGCCGGCTACCGATACCCACGAGCAGTCCGGCCACGACGAGCTTCCCCGGGGAGGAGGTGATGTCGATCGCCGGCATCGCCCCGACCACGACGACATAGACGATCGGCGCCAACAGCAAACCCGCAAGGAAGGCCATCTGCCATCCGCCAACCCCTTTCACCGGCGGAAGAACGGCCCCCACGATACCGCTGATCCCGGCAATGCGGCCAATCAGCAACAGCAGGAGTGCTGCAGCACTCCCGATGAGCAATCCGCCCGCAACCGCGGACACCGGTGTAAATTCGGTCACGTTCCATCTCCCGTATGTGGCGTCGCGATCCTCGAAGCCTACCGTGGTCCTAAACCACCCGAGCTTGAAATGCGCGTCGTCAAAGTGTCCTCGGTCACGCGCTGAGCAGCGGGTGGCGTCGGCGGGGATGCGAACATGCATATAAGGCAGTGTCGCGCTGACCGCAAGGGGCCAGATGCAGCGTCCGCTGGCGCGTGCACACAGCGTCATACCACCGAGACGAAGCCCACTTTAGATATATAATTCAATCCTTATCCATTTCAACGCCATGAGTTGTTAAAGCCACATTAACAGTTTTGATCGATCATTAATCATCGACACCATCGTCGATCCAGGAGTTCGCCGATGTCACCGATCAAGGGACTTGTGGAATGCCTACCGGCGCTGCGCCGGTACGCACGTTTCATTACGGGCAGCAACAGGATCGGCAATTCCTTGTGTGAGACCATATTGAAAGAGTCCAGCGGGATCGAGCGCGATTGGCCATCCGGTCGGGGCTCGCGGGTTGCCGCATTCAAGATCCTTTCGACCTTGCTGAATACGCCCACCTGCTGGGAACTCGCGAATTTGTACGCAGACCACCCGACAACTGGCGAGTTGAAGGGTCGCCTCAGCCTCCTGACGCCAGGGCCTCGTCAAGTCTATCTCCTGATGGGCATGGAAGGCTTCACGTTCCAGGAGACGATGAAAATCCTCGACCTCACCTGCGCCGAAGTGAACTCCAAGCTGGTTCGGGCTCGAGAAGAGATCGCCATGCAAGTGGCGACCACCGTCCTCATCATCGAGGACGAGGTATTCATCGCGCGCGATCTGGAACGAATCGCCAAACGCCTGGGCCACACCGTCATCGCCAAGGCGCGCACGCGGGACGCAGCACGGGCGATCATCAGCACCCAAAAGCCGGGACTGATCCTCGCCGACATCCAACTCGCCGACGGCAGCAATGGCATCGATGCCGTCAACGACTGGCTGGAGTCGATCGGAGAAGTGCCGATCATTTTCATCACGGCGTTTCCAGAACAACTGCTGACCGGCAACCATCCCGAGCCAGCGTTCCTTCTCGCCAAGCCTTACCAAGTCACCGAAGTCGAGGCGGCGATCAACCATGTTTTGTTTTTCAACGTCAAGTCGGCGTTGTCGCCGGCTGATCCGCGCTGGTCGATCGTCAAGATCAATGGCCTGGAAACGGCCTGCCCGACCGGCGCGTAATTCGACGGCGCGTCGATCTGCAGCGCAACCTCGATTCCTCACTGACCGGCATTGAAAACAGTACGGCCCTTGACGGAAGAACTGCCATGCAATCGCTCGTAACTTTCTTCCGCAAAGCCAGACAGCCCGGCAGGCAGGGGAGCGGACCCGCAAGCGCACGGCTCACGGATTGGTGCCATCGCATCTCTGCCTTCATCGGAGCCGGCGGCATTCGCAGACGATTGGCCCTCAGCACGGCGTTCGTCCTGCTACCGTGCATTTTGGCCGCGCACGTGGCCCTCGTCGCAACCGTGAACGTCGACCAGAAGGAGGCGCGCGCGCAAGTCCAAGCGGAAGCCATCGACCTGAACCTCCTGATTGCCCGCGACTTCGAGAACATGCGCAATTTGGGGCAGTACCTCGCCCGGATCGAACCCCTGCTTCGGCACGATCCCCACCAAATGCACTCGGTCTTCGCTGCCACTATAGGAACCGACGCCAATCTACATATCGCACTCGTCGACGCCGCCGGTCAGCAGCTCTTCAACACACGCGCGGCCACCGGGGCGATCCTTCCCAGGCTCGCCGATCAAACCGGCGTCGAACGCGCGATCAGAGAACAGCGCGCGCTGTTGCGGCATGTCCGTCGTGGCAATGTCAGTGGCCATTCGCTGTATTCGGTGCTCGTGCCGATTCAATTGGACGGCATCGTCGAGCGGCTCATCGTCGTGAACCGAACGACAGATCATCTGATGAGCCAAATCATCGAGCAGCTTCCCATCAAAGCTTGGCACGTCACTGTCCTCGATAGCAGCCATCAACTCGTTCTGACTAACGCGCCTCAGGCAAAGGATGCCTGGGCGCCGCCCGATCTGCTCCCGGGCGTCCCCCTGACCCTTGCCGAGCCCGACGACAAAACCGTCACCACGTATTTGAGAGGAAAGCGGACGGATTGGATCGTCATTGTCAGCGCCAACGCGCGAGATGCCGTGAAGGGGCAATGGTCTCTCTTGGTCATCCTGCAAATCGGAGCCGTGCTCCTGTCCTTGGGGATCGCCTTTTGGACAGCGCGAGGTCTCATTCGACCACTATCTCAACTGGAGGAGTTGGCGCGCAATTTGGAAACGTCCGCAAACCACCCTCTGCCGGCGCTCGCCATCACGGAAGTTCGACACGCCGCCGAAACCCTGGTTCACACGGGAACGGTTCTGCGGCAGAGCCGCGAACGTCTGGCTTCGATCATCGCTTCCGCGTCAGACGCCATCATTTGCATAGATCGGCATGGCCGCATAAGCCTGTTCAATGATCGAGCCGTCGCTATTTTCCAGTGTACCAGAGCGGCGGCGTTCGGAAGACCGATCCAAGATTTCTTGTCTATTCCCCTCGAGACATTCGAACTTCAGTACGATAACGCTCGGAGCATAGAATGCATCGGTCGGCGCGGTGACGACGCGTTTACGGCGGAAATTTCCGTCGCACGACCCGTTGAAGACGATGAGTACAAATACTCCCTCATCGTCCGCGATATCACGACAGCTCAACGCGTTGCCTTGGAAAATGCACGTTTGGCGATCGTGGTGGAGGCCTCGGCGGACGCCATTATAAGTCTGGGTCTCGATCACACTGTTATGACCTGGAACACCAGCGCCGAACGCTTGTTCGGATACGCGGCCAGTGAGATCGTGGGGCACACTTACCTGAGCGTGATCCCCGACGAGCTCGAGGGGCAATATCAGCGCAATTGCGAGCGCTTGCGGATGGGGGAGAGCATTTCCCTGGTGGCGCCACGCCGCCATAAGGATGGCAGCCTCGTCTGGGTTGAAGTGAGCTCGGCTCCGCTCCGCGATGCGACGGGAACCGTGGTGGGCTTGTCCACCGTCCTTCGCGATATCAGCGATAAGATCGAAGCGACCCTTCTGGAACATCGATTGGCCGCGATCGTCGATGCATCTGCAGATGCCATCATCGGTCTGGCACCCGACTGCACGGTGATGACGTGGAACCCGGCTGCGGGGAAGCTGTTCGGCTATTCATCCGACGAGATCGTCGGAAAATCATTGAGCGTGTTATTCCCCATCGCAGAGCGCACCGCACTGGAAGAGAAAGTCTACCAATCGTGCCAATCAGGCTCGGCCAGTACGCAAGTCGAGCGTCTGCGCCAAGACGGGTCGATGGTCGTGGTCTCGGGCACGATTGCCGCGATCCGTGACGCGGACGCACACATCACCGGCTTTTCTGTCGTTTACCGCGATATGACCGAAAGCAAGCGCCATGAGCAGCAGATGCGGATCGTCATGCGAGAGTTGTCACATCGCGCCAAGAACCTCTTGGCCGTCATCAGCGCGATGGCCCGCAGCACGACGACGTCCGCTCCTGATATCGCGACCTACGTCGACGATTTTTCATCTCGATTGCATGGTCTGGCCAGATCACACGATCTCTTGGTCAAGAAAGAATGGGTCGGAGCGTCCCTCCGCGCGCTTGTCGATGAGCAACTGCAGCCCTTTGTTTTCAAGAGCAGCAATCAGCTTGCGATCAACGGCGCCGATATCGCACTGAGCCCCGCCGCCGCCCAGATGATCGGATTGGCCCTTCACGAACTGGCGACGAACGCGGCCAAGCACGGCGCGTTTTCCAAGGAAACAGGGACGGTGTCCATTTCCTGGCATATCGTAAATGACGAGGACGGTTCGCCGCAGATCGACCTGTTTTGGCGAGAACTTGGCGGGCCACCCGTGACAGCGCCGCGTACGATTGGTTTTGGTCGCGAAGTGCTGGAGGAGATGCTCGCCGAGAGCCTCGATGGCTCGACGAGCTTGACGTTCGCGAAAGACGGCGTTGTTTGGCACTTGCACGCGCCATTGTCGGCGGTGGAAGCGACAGTCGCCTTATCAAAAAGCGCGATAGATGCGGCCACGAGCCCAGCGCATTTCAATGCGGGCCAACGCGTTTTAGCGGCCTGATTTATCCGCAATGGGGTGCCGTCCGCGGGGCAGGGGCACGGCCGACGTGCGCAGACGGGCTGTGCTGCACCCCCTCTCCTGAAACTCAATTGGATGATGCGGCACCCGTTTCATGGATCACGGTGTGCGCAACAGATGAAAACTCACCCCACTACCGTCTCCTGCCCGCCGTGGCATACTCTCGCCTCACCGTCACCGGTCACGAGGCTCTCCCATGTCGTCGAACCCGCGCATTCCCTATCAGCTCGCCAGCCACCGCAAACCGTTGGAGCCGCCCAACGGTAAATCGCTGATCGTCAACGTCGTCATGAACATCGAGTATTGGCCGCTGGACCGGCCGATGCCGCGCGGAATTCTGCCTCCTCCCCATGGCGCGCAGGTACCGCCGCCCGATCTGCCGAACTTTTCCTGGGTCGAGTACGGCATGCGCGTCGGCATGGCACGCATGCTCGAAATGCTGGGCACGCGCGGCATCACTGCGACCACGTTTTTCAATGCACAGGTGGCCGATATCTATCCCACGCTCGCCAAAGAAGTCCTCGACGCAGGGTGGGAGTTCGTCGGGCACGGCTGGTTTCAGCGCTCGCTCAAGCAAGTTGAGGACGAGCGCGCCGAAATCACGCGCTGCCTGGCGCGCCTCGAGCAATTGACCGGCAAGCGTCCGCGCGGCTGGTTCGGCGCCGGCGGCGCGGAGACCGAGCACACGCCCGATGTGCTCAAGGCGGCGGGCCTCGATTTTCTCCACGATTGGGTGATCGATGATCTGCCGTGCTGGTTGAAAACGGCGCACGGCCCACTGGTGGCGCTGCCCTACACCTGGGAACTCAACGACGTGCCGATCTGGGCCATCCAGAGCCAATCGAGCGACGAGTTGAACAAGCGTCTCGACGCCACGCTGCGCGTGTTCGAGCGTGAGATGACCAAGCAGCCGCGCGTCCTTACTTTCGGCCTGCATCCCCATCTGATCGGCGTGCCGCATCGCGCGTACTGGTTCGAGAAGGCGCTCGACCAACTACAAGCGCGCTCCGACACCGTCTTCATGACCTCGAGCCAAATTGCCGACTGGTTCGTCGCCGCCGACGGCACGGGCGGGCGGGAGCTGTGAGGGTGCCGGTACCGGCTGAGCCAGACGCCTGCAGGACGTGAAGGTGCGTCAGTCAATTCTTCGGTTTCCCGGACGTCGCGCCCGTGGCGCGGCCGGGGAACCAGAAAGTGGATGGTCGTCAACAGTGGATCGTCGTCCTTGTCGAATGCCCATACCTGCACGTACTCTCGTCTTCGAGCACGACGATCCCCTTCAGCGAGCGAGGGCCAAGCCATGCAAGCCTCCCCCGAACAGCAGCGCGAGATGCTGCGGCAGATGCAGACGATCCGCCGTTTCGAGGAACGCGCGTCAGCCGATTATCACGCGGGCCACATCTACGGCGTCGTGCACGCCTACATCGGCGAGGAAGGCGTCGCCGTCGGCGTCTGCGCCGCGCTCAATCGCGACGACCAGATCGTGTCGACGCATCGCGGCCATGGTCACTGCATCGCCAAAGGCGCCGACCTCGACCGGATGACGGCCGAGCTCTACGGCCGCGAAACCGGCTACTGCAAGGGCAAGGGCGGCTCGATGCACATCGCGGATTTCGACGCGGGCATGCTGGGCGCCAATGGCATCGTCGCGGGTGGCATTTCGATCGCGACGGGCGCGGGATTGGCCGCGCAGCTCGAGGGCAAGGGCCGCGTCGCCGTCTCGTTCTTCGGTGATGGCGCGTCGAACGCTGGCCCGTTTCACGAGTCGCTCAACATCGCGGCATCCTGGAAGCTGCCCGTCATCTACGTCTGCGAAAACAATCGCTATGCGGCGCAGACAGCGGCCACGCAGACGCACGCCATGCCCGATATCGCGGGCCGCGCGCACGGCTACGGCATTCCCGGCATCATCGTCGATGGCAACGACGTGCTCGCGGTCTACGCGGCGGCGACAACAGCGGTCGCGCGAGCGCGTGCCGGTGAAGGCCCGACGCTGCTCGAGTGCAAAACCTACCGCTGGCGCGCCCACACCGAGCGCAAGGGGCAGCCCGACTATCGGCCCAAAGAAGAGATCGAAGCGAAAATGGCAGAAGATCCCATTGCGCGGCTCATGCGCCATCTGATGAGCCAGCAGGGGCAGCTTACGGAAGCCGAGTGGAAGACGATGGACACACAGATCCTCGCCACAATCGAGCGGTCCACCGAATTCGCCAAATCCAGCCCCTTCCCGAAAGCCGAAGCGGCCCTCGACGACGTGTTTGCCGTCTGATCTCGATTGCGGAGCGCAACGCCATGGCACGGATGACCTACGCCCAAGCCGGATTGCAAGCCGTCATCGAAGAGATGCGACTCGATCCGAAGACCCTTTACCTGACGACGGACGCGATTCCCGCGCTCGCCAAAGAGTTCGGCCCGATGCGCACGCGCCCGACCCCCATCGCGGAAGCCGCCGTCACCGGCATGTCGATCGGCGCGGCGGGCTCGGGCTATCGCCCCATCGTCGACTGGCGGCAGGTGACGTTCTGCTTCGTCGCCATGGACCAAATCGTCAATCAGGCCGCCAAGATTCACTACATGTTCGGCGGGCAAGCGAAGTTCCCGATCACCTTCCGCGCGGCGGTAGGTGGCGGCACGCAGCTCGCGGCCCAGCATTCCCAAAGCCCCTACTCGATGTTCATGAACCTCGCCGGCCTCAAGATGATCCTGCCCTCGACGCCCGCAGATATGAAAGGCCTCTTGCGCTCGGCCATCCGTGACAACAATCCGGTGATCTCGTTCGAGGTCAACCGCCTGATGTCGATGGAAGGCGAGGTGCCGGATGAGGATTACACGATCCCGCTCGGCGTCGCCGACGTGAAGCGCAAGGGCACGGACGTCACCGTCGTGGCGCTCGGCTGGATGGTGCAGGAAGCGCTGGTCGCCGCCGAGACGCTGGCCAAGGAAGGCATTTCCGTCGAGGTCGTCGATCCGCGCACGCTGGTGCCGATGGATCGCGAGACGATCCGCGCGTCGGTGCGCAAGACCGGTCGTTTGGTGATTGCCGATGAGGCAGGCCCCGTATGCGGCGCCTCCGCAGAGATTGCCGCCGTGGCGACAGAGGATCGCGCGACGTTTTCCGCCATGAAAGCCCCCGTGCGCCGCGTGTGCGCGCTGGAAGCACCGATCCCCTATGTGCCCGTGCTCGAGAACCACGTCTTCCCCAATCGCGAACGCATCATCGCCGCCGTGCGCGACGTGGTGAAGGGGGGGTGACGATACCGCAGGGCGATCTGCGCCAGGAAGGACGACACTC
The DNA here is from genome assembly GCA_031406575.1 of Hyphomicrobiales bacterium. GTDB lineage: Bacteria > Pseudomonadota > Alphaproteobacteria > Rhizobiales > Hyphomicrobiaceae. The sequence continues at coordinate 17,332 of JANOHP010000212.1, read as the reverse complement.
GATGACTGCGATTATTTCGACCACCCCCGAGATCCGCGGGAAGACGGCGCTCGTCACGGGCGCAACCGGCGGGCTGGGGCAAGAGATTGCCCGCGCTTTGGCAGCCCAGGGCTGCAAGGTGATGGTGCACGGTCTCGCCGAGCCCGGCGTCGCCGAAGGGCTCGCGCGGGAGATGGCGGAGCTGTCGGGCGCCAAGGCCGCCTCGCACGGCGCCGACCTGACGCACCCTGCCGAAATTCGCGACCTCGTGCGGGCCACGGAAGATCGGTTGGGTCCCATCGATATCCTCGTCAACAATGCCGTGACGCGCAATTTTCACATGCTGGAAGACATGCCCGACGAAGCCTGGGATCGCGCGGTGGCGATCAATTTGACCGCGCCGTTCCTGCTCACCAAGCTGACGCTGACCGGTATGCGCCGACGCAAGTGGGGCCGCATCGTCAACATCGCCTCCAACTGGGCCATAACCGGCACCACCGGCCGCAGTGACTACGTGGCGACCAAGCACGGCCTCGTCGGTCTCACGAAAGCGGTCGCCCTCGAGGCGTTGGCGGACGGCGTCACTTGCAATGCTCTCGCCCCCGGATCGATCTACACGCCCCACGCCGAGCGCCAAGTGCGCGAGCGCATGGCCCGTGACAATCAAGACTGGGACACGGCCGCCGCCGCCTTCTTCAAAACCCGCCAACCCTCCAACCGCTTCGTTCCGCCTGAAAAAGTCGCCGCCCTCCTCGTTTTCCTCTGCTCCGACGCGGCCAGCGAGATGACTGGACAACCGATTGCCATGGATGGGGGATGGTTGTCGGTGTGAGGGGCGGGTTGCCGAACGATGACATTTTTCGTTGAATGCTTCGTACCATCCTCGAGAGACCGCCATGCAGATCGAAATAAAAAAAATCGGTGATACAACCGGCTTGATCCTGCCGAAAGAGCTTCTTGCACGGCTGCGGCTCGAGGTAGGCGACAGAGTCTTCGCGACTGAAGGTCCGGAGCGTTCGATCATCATCACGCCTTTCTCGGAAGATGATGAGCGAACGATGCAAATTGCACGCTCGATCATAAAAAAGTATGCCAAAACACTGCGGACGCTCAGTAAGTAGGGCAGTTTGACCACACCCGCACTGAGGGGCAATGAATCCTCCCCGCCTCCCTTGCGCCCCCGGCTGAACTGTCGCCCTGGCTCGACCGTGACAAGCGGGCGCTGACCCGCTATCTCCCGTTCATGCTGCACATCAACGATCTCACCTTCCGCATCGACGGGAAACTCATCCTCGAGGCCGCTACGGCGGCGATCCCGACCGGCCACAAGGTCGGGCTCGTCGGGCGCAACGGCACGGGCAAAACGACCCTGCTGAAGCTGATCACGGGGGATTTGGCCCCCGATGACGGCGGCATCTCCACGTCCAAGGGCGCCCGCTTGGGGCACGTCGCCCAGGAAGCGCCCGGCGGCGACGCCAGCCTGATCGAGTGGGTTCTCGAGGCCGATACCGAGCGCGCGCGCCTCCTCGCCGAAGCGGAGACCGCCACCGACGGCCATCGCATCGCCGAAATCCAGGAGCGGCTGTTCGACATCGACGCCCATTCGGCGCCCGCCCGCGCCGCCCAGATCCTCTCCGGCCTGGGCTTTGACGAGGAGGCGCAGAATAAACCCTGCCGGGAATACTCGGGCGGCTGGCGCATGCGCGTGGCGCTCGCAGCAATTCTCTTCCTCGAGCCGGAAATCCTGCTGCTCGACGAGCCCACCAACTACCTCGACCTCGAGGGCACCATGTGGCTCGAGAGCTATCTCGAGAAATATCCCCACACCGTGCTGATCGTCAGCCACGACCGCGATCTGCTCAACCGCGCCGTCGGCCACATCCTGCACCTCGAGCGCGGCAAACTCACGCTTTATACGGGCGGCTACGACGCCTTCGAAGAAACGCGGCGCGAAAAGCAGCGCCTCGAAACCAAGATGATCAAGAAACAGGACGAGGCGCGAAAGCACATCGAAGCGTTCATCACGCGCTTCAAAGCCAAGGCCTCGAAGGCCACGCAAGCGCAGAGCCGGGTCAAAGCGCTGGCGCGCATGAAGCCAATCGCGGCCCAAGTCGAGGATCGCGTGGTACCGTTCGCGCTTCCCCATCCCGCCAAGATGCTGGCAAGCCCCCTGCTCGTGCTCGAAGGCGCGGTCGCCGGCTATGCGCCCAACGCTCCCGTTCTGAGCCACCTCGATCTGCGCATCGATCAGGACGACCGCATTGCCTTGCTCGGCCAGAACGGCAACGGCAAGTCCACTTTCGCCAAGCTGATCGCGGGACGGCTTGCGCCTCTATCCGGCCGGATGCAGGGCGGCAATCGCGTCAACGTCGGCTATTTCGCGCAGCACCAGCTCGACGATTTGGCGGAAGGAAAAACACCCTACGACTACATCGCCCAGCTCATGCCCGATGCGACGGAAGCCGAAAAGCGCGCGCGGTTGGGCACCTGGGGCTTCGGCTATGAAAAGGCCGATACGAAGTGCGCCAATCTTTCGGGCGGCGAAAAAGCCCGTCTGCTCTTGGCCATCACAGCGTTCCACCGGCCACACCTGCTGATCCTCGACGAACCGACGAACCACCTGGACGTCGACAGCCGCGAGGCGCTGGTGCACGCGCTCAACGACTACGAAGGCGCCGTCATCCTGATCAGCCACGATCGCCACCTCGTCGATGCCTGTGTCGACCGGCTGTGGCTGGTGAAGGACGGCACGGTGCGCTCCTACGACGGCGACATGGGCAGCTATCGCACGGAGTTGCTGTCGCAGCGCAGTGGACGAACCCGGGGCCGCCAGAATGGCGAGTCGACCGGCCCGCGCCTGTCGAAAAGCGAAGCGCGTCGCGAAGCCGCCGAGAAACGCGCCCAAGCCGCACCCTTGCGCAAGGTGATGCAGGCCGCAGAAAAGGTCGTCGAAAAACTGCAAGGCGACATCAAACGCCTGGACGCCTCATTGGCCGACCCCGCGCTCTTCTCCAGCAATCCCGATGCGGTCAAAACCATGACCCTCGAACGCGGCCGTAAAGTAAAAGACCTCACCACCGCCGAGGAGGCTTGGTTGGTGGCGAGTGAGGCGTATGACGGGGCGAAGGGAGCGTAGGGCGTAGGACGCACGACCGTCAGCGCATTGTGCCGAAACGAGCACGACCTCAGCAATAGAAACTGTGGCACGGCGCAATACGCCCAAGGAGGCTCTTGCGCCGGACGGTTGCCCACTTGTCCGGGGAACCAGAAAATCTATGAGTGTCGTCGAGACCTGAATCGCCCTGGGCGCAGCCAACTCCGCAAATCCTTGACCTGGGGATGCGCAGGGTTTGTGATGAGCCTCGTGGAAGGATTGCCAGGGAGCACGCTCATGCACGATACGGTCATACGGGGTGGCACGATCATCGATGGCTCGGGCGCGCCCGCCTATACCGGCGATGTGGCGCTGGAGGGCGGCAGAATTGCTCATGTCGGCGGCAAGGCTGGCCCCGGCAAGCGGGAGATCGACGCCAACGGCCTGACGATCACGCCGGGATGGGTCGACGTGCACACGCACTACGACGGGCAGGCGACGTGGGACAAGGAACTGGCGCCGTCCTCCTGGCATGGCGTCACCACTGTTCTGATGGGCAACTGCGGTGTGGGCTTCGCGCCCGTGCGGCGCAACCAGGCCGATCACTCCGACCTCATCGGCATGATGGAATCGATCGAGGAAATTCCCGGCGTCGCGCTGGCCGACGGTCTGAAATGGAATTGGGAGACGTTCCCCGAATATCTCGATGCGCTCGATCAGAAACCGCGCTCGATCGATGTCGGCACACAAATTCCGCACCATCCATTGCGCGTCTACGTCATGGGCGAGCGCGCGGTGCGCCGAGAGGCCGCCACCGCCGACGATATCGCCACGATGCGCGATGCCGTGCGTCAAGGCCTCGAAGCCGGCGCCTTCGGGTTCACGACCTCGCGCACGAATTCGCACAAGACGCCGACCGGCGACATGGTGCCCGGCCGTTATTCGGAAGTGGATGAACTGCTGGGCATCGGCTCGGCCTTCAAGGGCTTGAACCACGGCGCCTTCGGCATGAACTCCGACTTCGACAACGAGGCGGAGGAATTCGCCTGGATGACGAAGTTCAGCAAGGACACGGGGCGTCCCGCGTGGTTCCTGCTGGTCGATCAACCCAACGACACCTCGCGCTGGAAGCGGATGCTGGAGGGCGTGCACACGGCGCGCGCGCAAGGCGCCCAAGTGACGGCGCAGATTGCCGGCCGCCCCGTCGGCGTGCTGCTCGGCATCGACACGGCGCTCAACCCGTTCTCGATCCGCGAGAGCTATCAGTCGCTGCTCGGCATGCCGGTGGCGGAGCGCATGAAGCGGCTGAAAGATCCCGAGTTTCGCGCGAAAGTGCTGGCCGAGAAGCCCTCGAAAGAGCTGCTCAGCCGCATCTCGCAATTCCGCCAATACATCGTGACGGCGTGGGATCGCATGTTCCCGCTGACCGATCCACCCAACTACGAGCCGCGTAGAGAGGACAGCATCGCCGGTATCGCCGCGCGCACCAACTGCACGCCCGACGAGGTGGCCTACGATTACCTCGCCGAAAGCGCCGACCGGTTCTTGTTCTTCCCGGTCGTCGGCTACAACCAGGACAATCTGAGCGTCATCCAGACGATGCTCGAGGACAAGACCACGCTGCTCGGATTGTCCGACGGCGGCGCGCATTGTTCCTCGATTATCGACGCCAGCGTACCAACGTGGATGTTGATGCACTGGGCGCGCGATCGCAGCCGGGGTCCGCGCATGCCGCTCGAACGTATGGTGCAGCGCCAAACCAGCGAAACGGCGGGCTTCTTCGGCATGCACGATCGCGGCCTGCTGAAGGAAGGTCTGAAGGCGGACGTCAACGTGTTCGATTACGAAGGCCTGCGTCTGCACGTCCCTGAGATCCGCTACGACCTCCCGATGAATGGCCGCCGCCTCGTGCAACGCGTCGACGGCTACAAACACACGTTCGTCGCGGGAGTTTCGACTTTCGAGAACGGGACGTATACGGGCGCCACGGCCGGCAAGCTGGTACGCGCGGCGCGGTGAGTCATGCCGGTTTCCCGGAGTTCGCGCCCGTGGCGCGGACATCCGGGATCGTTCCCGATGCCGCAGGTGCACGACGGCGCCGCGGCATGGCGAGATGTGACCAGCGGGACAGTTGCGCTCCACCACGACCGGGAAAAGCCCCGGCTCTGCGCAGCGCTGCCGCGGCCGGGGAACCAGAAGAATCGAGCACTCTCTCTGCTCTTCGCTCCGAATCGCACGTGTGCGATACACGCGGTCCACGCGCACGCGAGCTTGTCGTCAGCGCGTGATGGACCCTGAAGACATGACGCCTGCACCGGATTCGCAACGCCTCACATCAGATGATGCCATCGGACGGTTTCTTGAGATGTTGGCGGCTGAGCGGGGAGCGGCGAAGAATACGCTCAATGCTTATCGACGTGATCTCGACGACTTTGCAACACATCTGGTTGGCTCCGGGGTCGAGCTGGCCGATGCCACCGCGCGTGACATTGCCAATTACCAGCGCCATTGCGCGGAAATGGGGCTCGCCACGACCTCACGCGCGCGTCGGCTGTCCGCCATACGGCAGCTCTTTCGCTTCTTGGCCAACGAGGGCGTGATCGCCGACGATCCCGCGCACGGCATCGCGGGGCCGCGCCGTGAACGACCGCTGCCCAAGACGCTGTCGGTCGCCGAAGTCGATCGCCTGCTCACCACCGCGCAGGCCGCCACGCACGGCACACAGGGCCGCGAGCGCGTTCGGACACTCAGGTTGCATGCGCTGCTCGAGCTCCTCTATGCGACAGGGATGCGCGTGAGCGAGCTGGTGGCCCTGCCGCGCAACGTGCTGACCGGTGACGACCGCGTATTGACGATCACCGGCAAGGGTCGCCGCGTCCGCATGGTTCCCCTCAATCCGCCGGCGCGGGCCGCGCTCGACCGTTACCTCGCGGTTGGCACCGATCCCGAAGACGGGGTGGCGCCGACGGTGGCGACGCGCTGGCTATTTCCGTCCCGAGGTGCCGAGGGACATCTGACGCGGCAGCATCTGGGCCTCGAACTGAAGACGCTGGCTGAAGCCGCTGGCCTTGATCCCGAGCGCGTTTCGCCGCATGTCCTGCGCCACGCCTTCGCCAGCCACCTTCTCGATCGGGGGGCGGATTTGAGAACAGTCCAGCAACTTCTGGGGCACGCGGACATTTCCACGACCGAAATTTACACGCACGTTCTGGAGGAACGCCTGAAACAGGTCGTGTTCGAGCGCCATCCACTGGCCACCGCGCGACTCGACGACTGATGCCGGCTGCCGCGGCAAATTAACCGATTTGCTCGGTATATCATCGCTCTGGCGCTTGACTTGACGGCCCCGGCTCCCGAATGTCCGCCGCAGCTACTCCTGCGGGCGGAAAAGCTGCCGCGTCGCAGCAGGCGCTCTACCGGAAGGCCGGATCATGCGCACGTACATCGAATTCGAAAAACCCATCGCCGAGCTCGAGAGCAAGGTGGCCGAGCTACGCTCGCTCCACCAGGACGTCGACAACAACGTGTCGGTCGGCGACGAGATCGCCACCCTGGAGCAGAAGGCGCGCCAGCTGCTGTCCGAGACCTATGCCAAACTCACGCCGTGGCAGAAAACACAAGTGGCGCGCCATCCGGAACGGCCGCACTGCCTCGACTATATCGCGGCGCTCATAAAGGATTTCAGCCCGCTCGCTGGCGATCGCTACTTCGCCGAAGACGAGGCGATCATGGGCGGTCCCGGCACGTTTCGCGGGCGCAGCGTGATGGTCATCGGCCACGAAAAGGGCCATGACACCGAGAGCCGTATTCGCCACAACTTCGGTATGGCGCGACCCGAGGGCTATCGCAAAGCCGTCCGCCTGATGGATATGGCCGACAAGTTCGGCATGCCGGTGATCACGTTGATCGACACGGCAGGCGCCTATCCGGGCGTCGGCGCCGAAGAGCGGGGGCAAGCCGAAGCCATTGCCCGCTCGACGGACCGGTGCCTGTCGCTGAGAGTGCCCATGATCACGGTCGTCATTGGCGAAGGGGGATCGGGCGGTGCGGTGGCCATTGCCTCGGCCAATCGCATTCTGATGCTCGAGCACTCCATCTATACGGTCGCCTCGCCCGAGGCAGCCGCGTCGATCCTGTGGCGGGATTCGGCGCGCGCCATCGATGCCGCCACCAGCATGAAGATCACAGCGCAGGACCTGTTGAGCCTCGGGATCATCGACGACATTATTCCCGAACCCGTCGGCGGCGCCCATCGCGACAAGGACGCCACGATCGAACGCACCGGCGTCGCCATCGAGCGCACGCTGACGGAGTTCGACGGCATGGGCCCCGACGACATCCGCAAGCAACGCCACGACCGCTTCCTAGAGATCGGCCGCGGTTTGTAAGACGCGCTGAGGCGGGGACCGCTTCACCGCTTTCTGATTTCCGGCGCATCCGCGGCCGTGTCGCGCATCGTTTGCTGTTCCATTTCAGCGTTGAGTTCGGCACCCAACAGCACAATGGCCGTCGATAGCCACATCCAGACCATGAAAATCACGATCGCGCCCAGCGAACCGTGGGTTTCGTCGTAATTGCGGATGTTGACCACGTACCAGCTGAAGATCAGCGAAAAGGCGAACCAGCCGATAGCCACAGCACCGCTGCCCCCCGTGATCCAGCGCCACTGGGGGCGCTGCCGGTTCGGGGCGTAGCGATACAGGATGGTGACAGCACCGAGCACCAGCCCCACGAGTATCGGCCAGCGAACGATGCGGGCGAGCGTCGTGGTAAATGGACCCAAACCCACCGCATCGAGAACCATGGGTGCCAAGGTGAGCCCGGAGAGCACCACGCTCAGAACGACCATGGCGCCGAACGTGAAGATCAAGGCCAATCCGTTGAGCCGCAAAAACGACCGCGTCTCCTTTTCCTGATAAGCGATATTCATCGCCTTGATGACAGCCCGAACCGCGGCCAGGGCGCTCCACATCGAGATGACGATGGTCGACACGAATGTGAACCGCAGTACGCCGCGCGTGTGAGCGGCGACCCGGTCGAGCTGATCACGCACGATGCCCACGGCGCGTTCCGGCAGGATGCTCGAAACTTTTCTCACCTGGTCGTCGATCTGGCCGGGGTCGAAAAACAGTCCATAGAACGTGATGAACGCCGCCACGGCGGGTACCAGCGCCAGCAACGCATAAAACGTGACGCCGGCCGCCACCAAAAGGATGCCGTTTCGAGTCGACCGCGCGGCCGTGCGCCGCGCGATGTCCCACCAGCCGCGCGCCGGGATTTCGGCGGGCGAAGCGGCCGTTTGGCCGCGATCTTCACCCATGCCACCACTGTACGGAGTCACCATGCGCCACCTGTTCCGCTTCGCTCGATCAACGCGGGGTGGCGCGGGCCGTTCCGGGGGGATGCGGCCACTATCCGGGGCGAAATGCAGCTGTTGGCGAAGGCCCGGTCATCCGCGACCCCAGCTCAGCCTTCCCGGAGTGGGCAGTTCGCGCTATATGCCTGCCATGACAATCGTTCTCGACACCACGATCGACCGCAGTGGCCTCGCCACCGCCGCTCCAATCTCTGGCCCCGCCCCTGCGCCGACATTGGCGGGCCTGGGGCGCGACGAGCTGCGCGCGGCACTGGCTGCCATCGGGGTGCCGGAGAAGCAGCTTCGCATGCGCGTCGACCAGCTCTGCAGCTGGCTTTACGTGCGGGGCATTACCTCGTTCGAGGCCATGTCGGATGTCTCCAAGGACCTGCGGGGGCGGCTGTCCGCCGCCTATACGCTGGAGCGGCCGCAGATCGTATCCGAGCAAATCTCGGTCGACGGAACGCGCAAATGGTTACTGCGGCTGCCCAAACGCGGCCATGAGGTGCGCGCGCCCGAGATCGAAACCGTCTACATTCCAGAATCGGATCGCGGCACGCTGTGCATCTCGAGCCAAGTCGGCTGCACCCTCACCTGCTCGTTCTGCCACACGGGCACGCAGCGGCTGGTGCGCAACCTGGAAATCCAGGAGATCGTCGGCCAGATCCTCGTCGCGCGCGACCGCATCGGCGATTGGCCTGGCGCCACGCCCCCTGGCGACGCCACGCTGCTGCCGATGACCGATCGCAAGATCACCAACATCGTGCTGATGGGCATGGGCGAGCCGCTGTACAATTTCGACGCCGTTCGCGGCGCGATGGAGCTGGCAGCCGACGGCGATGGCCTCGGCTTCTCGCGCCGCCGCATCACGTTGTCGACGTCGGGGGTCGTGCCGGAAATTCCGCGCTGGGGTGCGGAAGCCGGCACGATGCTGGCTATCTCGCTGCATGCCACGCGCGACGACTTGCGCAACGAGCTGGTGCCGATCAACAAGCGCTACCCGATCGCGCAATTGCTCGAAGCCTGTCGGCAGTATCCGGGCCTGTCCAACGCGCGCCGCATCACCTTCGAATACGTCATGCTGAAAGGCGTCAACGACAGCCTCGCCGAGGCGCGCGCACTCGTCAAAATGCTGGCTGGCATTCCCGCCAAGATCAACCTGATCCCGTTCAATCCGTGGCCGGGCTCCACGTACGAGTGCTCCGACTGGGGGCAAATCGAGTCGTTCGCCGACGTCGTCAATCGCGCCGGATACGCGAGTCCGGTGCGCACGCCACGGGGACGCGACATCCTCGCCGCATGCGGTCAATTGCGATCGGACAGCGCCAAGCTGCGGGCCAGCGAACGCGCGGGTGCGGTGAACGCTCTGTTGTCAGATGCGACTGAGCCCGCCGAAGCCGACGCCCACATCGCGAACGGCTGACGCCATGGTAACTCGGTTGCTCGGCCGATTGATCTTGATCCCGCTGGGTTTCGTGTGTGCCGCAATTGCCGCCTTTATCGTGGTGGCGACTCTGGGTCTCGAGCGCGCATCACTCGCCCTGCGCGGCCCCAACGTCGATGTCGATCAGCTTTTCGCCTTCGCCACCACGGCGCACGGCCTTGCGGCCGTCGCGACGGTCGTGCCTGCGCTGTTGGTGATCATCGTCGGCGAAGTGGCGCGGATTCGGTCGGGGGTCTATTGGATCGCGGGCGGAGGTTTGGCGCTGGCGGTGCTGCCGTTGCTGATGCGAACGGGAGATCTTCACCGGGATTTGGCTCCCTTCGGCCCGATTTGGCAGGTTTTGGCAACAGCAGGGTTCGCGGGCGGCCTCGTCTATTGGTTGATCGCGGGGCGGCGTGCCTGACGTCTGCTGGCTCAGGCGCTACCGGTTCAGACCTGAAGCATCGCGAGGGCACGATCGATGAGACGTTTCCTGCGCGTGCTGATCGGCTTCGCAGCTGCGTGTGTAGCGGCATCGACGACGGCACTGTTGTTCGCCGTCACACCAGCCGAACTCTTCGCGCTGCCCTGGGACGCCGCCGTCGACCGAATCGGGTGGATTGCAGACACCAGCTGGAAACTCGCGATTTTGTTCGCGATGGTGGCGGTCCTTCCGGCACTCCCAGCGATCTTGAGCGGTGAGCGGCGTACCGTGAGAGGCTGGCGCTATTACGCGCTGGTCGGGATGGGGATCGCCATCGTCGGATACGGTGCGCAAGCGATCACCACGCTGACCAGCACGCCGCTGATGGCCGTCGCCTATACCGCCCTCGCCTACTCGATGACGGGTGTCGTGGCGGGGTCGATCTACTGGATGATTGCGGGTCGACTTGCTGGCGAACCCGAGGAGCGCGCGCCGGTCAAAACTGTTTGGCGGGTACGTGCAGCACGAGGCCGTCGAAGTCCGCCGTCACTTTGATCTGGCAGGAGAGCCGGCTCGTCTCGCGCACATCGAAGGCGAAGTCGAGCATGTCCTCTTCCATCTCCTGGGGCTTGCCGACCTTCTCGCGCCAGGCGTCATCCACGTAGACATGGCACGTTGCGCACGCGCAAGCCCCGCCACATTCGGCTTCGATGCCGGGAACGAGGTTCTTCTTGGCGACTTCCATGACGGTGAGACCGACCTCGCCGTCGACGACCTGCTGTGTGCCGTCCGTTTGGATGAAGGTAAGCTTGGCCATCGGGCGAGCGCGCTTTCTGACGAAGGTCCACGGCGACCCGATTGAGGTGCGATGGCTGGAGGATCCGAGATGTGCGCCATGCTCGCTGATCAGCTGCGAGGGCGAGTTGACGCGCAGCCGGGATTTAGCGCCGCAGTCCCCTCAGCACAAGGCAGGCACTCGGAGACGGAAGGTCGCGGCCGCAGGCTGCGACAGAATGCGGGCTAAGCCCCTTCGCCGCTGAAGTCGGCAATATAGCGGGTGGTCAGCTGCAATGCCGCGTCGATGGCCTCGAGTGTGGCCGCGCGCTGGGTCACGTTGGTCATGTCGAGCAATTCGGCGGAATAGGCCAGGTTCGCCACGTCCCACGCGCCGACTGCACTCGCCGAGCCTTTGAGGCCGTGCGCGGCCTCGCGCCAGGATTTCTGGGTGCTGGCCACAACCATGGCTTCGATGCACTTGCCCGCCTGTCCCGAGAACAACTCGAGAACTTCAAGTTCCAACTCGCGATCGCCCATGGTGTAGCGGGACAAGTGGTCATGGTCGATCGGCTCCTGCGCCGGCGCTGGCGCCGGAACGGGTTCGACCTTCAAGCGGTCGATGACCTCGACACTGTGATGCCCGACCATCGCCATTCATCCGTTTTCAGGCGCGATGCGCCCTCGGCCCCAAATCAGCTCGACTGTTAGGCTCACTGTTGGTCGAAGTTGAATAAGAGGGTGTAAAGACGATACCGCTCTCCCGCATCAAGGCTAAAATATCCTCCACGGTCGATCACCGATTTGCCTTAAATTCTCCGTATCGAAGCGCGGTGGGTGTGCGTACGGGTCGATTTGCAGGACCGCCTGAAGAAAATGGGAATTTCGCACTCGGCACCTGTGCTTGGACCGCGATTTAGGTTAATCTGACCATAACCATGTCGGGGGGAGCGGCGCCAACAGCGTCGCCGAGGTTCAGGCCGTTTATGGCGCAAGAGTTGCCGAGCAAACAGACGTCCGAGTCGAGTTCGAGTGCCGCGGCGACCGCTGCGGGACCGGAGTCGTTGCCGCGCCAGTCGCTCGGGCCGCCGAAGGCTGGACCAAATGGCGGGCCGCCACCGCTCCCCGACCCGGCCAATCCGTTTCGTTCTCCCCTCGATGCAGCGTCGTCCCGCTTTGCACCCAATTCCGGGCATCCTCCTCCCAACGTCATGTCGCTCCCACCGCCGAACGGCGGCCGTGGCGTCGACCATGACCATGCGGGGTCCGCACCCGGCGGGCCGAATCCTGGTGGCGACATGTCGGGATCGACCCCGGCATCGGGTCGCCGCACCGCCAAGCGCCGACCCGCTGGTCCCGCACGACCCGGTCATATCGCCAACGATCTGGCGCCCTCTATCGGCGGATTGATTTTCGCGCTTCAGCAGAAGCCATCGCGGCGCCCGCTCGAGATCGCCGCCGTCGGCAGCGCCGTCTGGGCGCTGATCAGCATCGTGCTCGGCTGGGCGATGCTGGTGCCCGAGTTGCAGCGCGCGCCGACCTTCATGGAAATGCTGACGCGGCCGACGGCCATCACCCTGGCCGCGACGGTGATCCTCCCTATCGCCCTCTTCTGGTTCATGGCGATGCTCTCCTGGCGTGCGCAGGAGTTGCGACTGGCCTCCTCCGCCATGACGGAAGTTGCCATCCGACTGGTCGAGCCGGACCGGATGGCCGAACAGCAGATCGCGTCGGTCGGCCAAGCCGTGCGGCGCCAAGTGTCCTTCATGGACGAAGCCGTATCGCGCGCCTTGGGCCGGGCCGGTGAGATCGAAGCGCTGGTGCACAACGAGGTGGCGAGCCTCGAACGCTCCTATGGGCACAACGAACAACGCATTCGCGGGCTGTTGCAGGAACTCTCCGGCGAACGCAACGCGCTGCTCAACACCAGCGAGCGAGTCAATGTCGCTTTGCGCGAACTCAGCGGTGAAATTCCCTCGCTGATCGACAAGCTCGGCGACCAGCAGGTCAAGCTTGCGAAGTTCATCGAAGATGCAGGCCAAAATCTCGTGGCGCTCGAAACGTCGATCTCAGCCAATGCCACGCACTTGGCGCAGACGGTCGGTGCGCGCACGCACGAACTCGATTCCGTTCTCACCGATCGCGCCGGGCAGATTGCGGGTCTACTGAGCGATGGCACCCAGCGCATCGAAACGGCGCTCACGACGCAGTCGCAGGATGTGCAGGCGCTGCTGATGGGGCGCGCCGAGGAAATGCAGGGTCACTTCAACACGTTCTCCAGCGAACTCGACAAAACGTTGGGAACGCGGACCGAAGGCCTGCAAGCCGTGCTCGAGGAATACACCCGCGCCCTCGACTCCGCCCTCGTCAATCGTCAGGAAGCCCTCGGCGGCTTGCTGGCCAAGCGCGAGCAAACGCTCGACGGCATGCTGTCGAACCGGCAGTTGTCGTTCGAATCGCAACTCATCGACCGGACACGCGCTTTGGACGAGGCGTTCACGGAGCGCCTGAAGCTGTTCGACGACTCGATCGTGCGCTCCACCATCGCCGTCGACAGCATGGTTGCGGACAAGGCGCGTGCCCTGTCGAGCGCCATGGAGATGCACGCCAAGGAAATCGGCTCGGTATTGGGCCGCCAGGCCGGCGAACTCGACGAACAGCTCATGCACGGCGTCAATGCCGTGCGCCGCGCCAGCGAGAACGTCACGCGCCAGTCGGTCAAAGCGATCGAGGGTCTCGCCAATCAGGCGGACCTCCTCAAGAACGTGTCGGAAAACCTCGTCAATCAAATCTCCAGCGTCACCGATCGGTTCGACTCGCAGGGTCGCACCATCATGAGTGCCGCCAACGCGCTCGAAACGGCGAATTTCCGCATCGACAAAACGCTGCAGAACCGCCAGCAGGAACTCTCGAGCACGCTCGATCAACTCTCGACGCGCACCTCCCAAATCGACGACGTCATGCGCGGGTATTCGACCACGCTGGAGGGCACGTTCACGCAGGCCGAGGAGCGCGCGCGCCACGTCGGCGATCAGCTTTCGCGCTCGGCGGAAGAACGGGCGCGCGCGATGCGCGGGGAACTCGAGCGCCTGCATGCGCAGAGTTCCGGCGAGTCGGAGCGCTCGATCGCCGACATGCGGGCCAAGTATTCCACCGTCGCGCGCGAAGTCAGCGAAGAGATCGGATCGCTGTCCTCGCGCTTTTCCGACACCTCCGATGAGATGCGTCGCCGGGCCCAGAGCACGTTGAGCGAAATCGAACTCGAACAGACCCGCCTGCGCGACAAGATCTCGTCGCTGCCCGAAGTCACGCGAGCGAGCGCCGACAGCATGCGCGCCGCGCTTCAGGATCAACTCAAGGCGTTGGAGCAACTGTCGTCCCTGTCGAACCGCGAAAGCCAGAGGGGCGATATCTCTCCACCGATGACACTGATGCCCGTGGAGCCTGCGTCGCAGCAGTCGGGCCGCTCGATCTCGTCGTTGACCCAAACGCTGGCCAGTGAAATGGCACATCGGGGACGTGCGAGCTATGCCTCGTCACCGCAGTCGGGGGGGCAGCCCCCGGTTCAGTACAAGACCAACATCCCGCCACCCGCTGCAGCGCTGGCGCCCACGGGGCAGGTGCCGCAGGCCGGCATGGGCGATCAGAATCGGGATGGATGGTCGCTCGGCGATCTGCTCGCCCGCGCCTCGAAAGACGAAGAGGTTGCCCAAAGCGCAGGGTCAGCGATCGACATCCATGCCATCGCCCGTGCGCTCGATGCCACCACGGCAGCCGCAATCTGGTCGCGGTTCCGGGCCGGTCAGCGGGGGCTGATGGTGCGCAGCATTTATTCTCCGGACGGACGACAAGCCTTCGACGAAGTCCAACGCCGCTACAAGACCGATCCCGCCGTTCAACAATCCGTCGACCGGTACATGGGCGACTTTGAAAACGTCTTGCGCGACGCCGATCATCGCGATCCCGGCGGGCGCATGGCTCAATCCTACATCGTGATGGATCAGGGTCGCGTCTATCTCTTCCTGGCGCACGCGAGCGGCCGCCTGGTCTGATCCGATCCGGTGGGACGCCCGTCCGCATGCGACTTCCCCGGCATGTCCCTTGCATCGCCGGCGCAGGGGCACGCTGCCTCCCCCTTTGTCGACCACGCGCTCAATGCCAATTGGAACCACATCCCATGCCCACGACCCCGCCGTTCATCACGGTCCGCAGTCGCAGAGCGGGCTTCCTCGGGAGACATTTCGCTCGGGTTGCCGGGATGTCACTGGCGTTCACTCTCACAAGCGCGGGCCAAGCTCCCCGCGCCAATGAGACCTCCAAACAGCCGAGCAGTCCGGTGACTTGTAGCAACACGGGCACGATCTGGTGGAGTGAACTCATCACCCACGACCCTAAGCGCTCCAAAAGCTTTTACGAGAATGTCGTTGGATGGACGCCGAAAGTCGTGGCCCACGCCGAGCCCTCACGCCCACCTGCGGCCGGCGAGACCGAATACACGTTCATGATGGCTGGTCAGCGCGAAGCCATCGGCGTGATGATTGCAAACCACCCCGATGCCATTCATCCTCGTGGCGGCTGGTTCAATTACATCCAGGTCGACGATGTCGACATCTCGGCTGCAGCAGCCAACGCCAACGGCGGCAAAGTCTTGAGACGGCCGTTCGACGTCCCCGGCGTCGGTCGCATTGCCGTTGTCGAAGACCCCATGGGCTCGGCGGTCGGCTTGGTGATGCCGATCAAGCGGGCGGGCTGCTGAACCCGTCCTCAGCCCCATGTCGAGTTATCGACGCACGCACGGCAGGATGTACGTGAAGCCGCGGAAACTTCGATAATCCTGCGTCGCCTCGAAAGGCTGGATCAAAACTTCCAACCCCACGGGTGGGTTATGGAGCGCCAACAGCGACAGCGGATCGACGAGGCGCGCGCCGGCGTTGTCCCAATACGGGCGATCGAGCGTACTTTTGTGCCACGTCAGAGTGGACGGCGTGTCCACCTCGTAGACTTCCCAATGGACCTCGGGAAGAAGTGAGCTGTCTCCACCGGGACGATCGACGTGACCAATGAGGTCGCCGCGCGCGAGCCGATGACCGCGCGAGAAGCGGCCGAGCTCCGCCATTTTGAGATGATAAAAAGCGGAGTAATACGCTGGTGGCCCGCTCGTGAGGTTGAGGTCCTCCCGCGAATGCTCGAGGAGCAGCGCGCCCTCGTCACCCGAGCCCCAATCGGCCGTCCAAACAGCGATGACGGTTGCAGCGGCCGGCGCCAAGATCCGATCTCCCAACCTGCCGCCGTCGACGCCCGAATGACGTTCATCCCGCCGCCCTC
This sequence comes from Hyphomicrobiales bacterium, assembly GCA_031406575.1. GTDB lineage: Bacteria > Pseudomonadota > Alphaproteobacteria > Rhizobiales > Hyphomicrobiaceae. Next base: position 957 of record JANOHP010000212.1, on the reverse strand, counting down.
CATCGACATCCAGCCAACTCGCATAGAGCGACGTCAACGGCGAACAATCGTGGGTCCGGGGATATTTCGGGACCAGCCCCGATGCTCGAATTTCATACGTGATGGCGGTGTACTTGCGCTTTTTCGTGGCCATCGACATGCCCATGGCGGTGACGATCAGAGCCGCTGCTGCGATTACCAAAATCAGGCGCCGACCCATCACTCTCGAAGTTCTCCGTCCAAATCATATCGAAGTGTTCGAGCCGTTTCCATCGACACTGCACTCGCGTCATTTCCATGGCGCCATGACGATCGAAAGTTCGGCGAACGACACCATTCCACGCAGATATCAGAATTACGTGGCAGCATGCACGCATCTCGCGAAAACGGCAATTGGTTTACATGTATTAACTTTTATATCCGAAATGGGACATGACTTCCTAACAATTCGTTAAATTCGGCACGCCTCTCGCAGGACCATGGTTTCGCATCGGTAAAGATGCGTTCCGTTTTCCAGTCGTGTGCGGGATTGCGTTGCGTGACGAGTCTACGACCATCGTCCATCGTGTCAGCCCAGGAGCCGTCGCTCTGGTTGGATCCTGCGACCGCATCGCCGTTGCCGGACGCCGACCGGATCGAGATTTGGCGCACGGACGAGCTGCCTGACACTTTCTATTCTGCCGGAACCCCCAGTTTAACAGCTGACGATCTCGACGAAATCAACGCCCTGCAGCATCCAATCCTGCGGGATCGAGCGATGCGGTGCCGAATTCTCTTGCGCTGGGCCCTTTCTCACCGGGTCGCCGAAACCGTTGCGCCCGGCGAATGGAGGTTCACCGTAATTACTCACCCCTCGCAGCCGCCGATCAAGCGGAAGCGGCGCTGGTTGGTGCGGCCAGAGCGTCTCGGATGGCGTCGAGCGGGCTCCGGCCGTTGCGGCGGCCGGTTCCGACAATGGAGCAGATGTCGGCGTAGACT